>CAYNPH010000019.1:0-12108 GCA_964399035.1 uncultured Desulfurococcaceae archaeon | reverse complement strand
CCAACTAGACCGAGCATAGTGAGGAAGACGGCTGAGAGCGGGTCGATACTGAACTCGACCGGTGTTAAGAACCATGGAATGGCTCCGCCCCCGAGGAGGGGGGCCGGGATACGTAAGCTGACGCTAATTACGTGCCCGCTGAGAAGGCACGCGAGCCCAGCCCAAAGCGTCGTGGCTGAGGCTAGGGAGGTGAGTGCGGAAACAATGGCGATCTGAGCCCTTCGAGGGGCTAGGGCGGCGGGGAGGCACGCAATGTAGAGGATGATTGGTAGGGATAACAAAAAGTGTTCTGGGTTGGGTTGCGTCATTAAGGACCCACCTCACTTCCTCAGGAATATCTTGTGGTGTATGAAGTCTATCTCCTCGATCCTCGCGCCTTCTAGGGTCTTCCTTAAACCGTCTATCCTGACTAGCTCTACGCCGTCATCAAGCACCCTTAGGTGGGCCACGTCGTCCATTACTTCCTGCTCTTCCCCGTCGCTTCTTAAGTAAGCCTTGGACTCACACATTAACCCCACCCTAAGGCGTGAGTTTTGCCTAGCGTCAGCTAGGCCTCTTGGATATGGACGTGAGCTTTGTCATTAGGTGAAAAACGTCTTCTCTTGCCGGGGAGTTGCGGGGTAGGGTGTTAAGTCCCCTTCCCTCCTCATCCGCCTTAACGACGTTCTCGTCGAACCTCACGATGTGTGTTTGAGGGGCTTCACTCCCAAAGACCTTGGTCGTCAGTTGGAGTGCCTTTAAGTTATCCTTGACCTTATTGAGCACGAGTATGTTCCTAGAAACACCTAACTCCCCAGCCATCCTGAGGAGCTTCCTCGCTATGCTTAAGGACTTCACGGTCGGCTCCGCCACCGTCAGGTTAAACTCGAACTTCTCCGCTAGCCCCCTCCCGAACACCTCGGCTCCCGCCTCGGAATCCACGACCACCACGTCGCCCCTACGCATCATCACGTGTAGCAGGAACGCGCGTGCCAGCGCTATTGCCGGGCACATGCATCCCTCCTTGCTAGCGTCTATGCTGCCGACCACGACCAGCTTCAGGTTGTCTGAGATCGTGATGCCGTACTTCTCCGCTATGTCGTCCACCCTCGGCGTGAGTGAGAATAGCACGCCCCACCCCTCACCGGGCCTAGCGCCTGTTCTCTCCTCCGCTAACTCCTCGTTCTTGGATAGCGGCACTATGTTCTCCGCAACCTCAGGAGGCACGCCGAGGCTGAGGGCTAGGTTAGGGACGGAGTCAGCGTCCAGTGCTAGGACGTTGTACCCGTTGCTGGCGAAGGCCATGGCTAGGAGCGCGGCTACGGTGGTTTTCCCGGTGCCGCCCTTGCCGGATATCAGGATCTTCAACCCCGCAACCCCCGCTTAATTGCTCATAATCTCCCGAGGAGTCGGGCCTTAGGTGGGCCAGCCAAGCTTCTTGCGCTTCTCCTCGATCACCTCGAGCATTGTCTCAGCGGCTTTAACCGGGTCTGGCTCGACGTAGAACTTGCCTCCGACCACGTCCTCCACATCCTCAGTGAGTAGCTTCGTCACTCTCTCGCTTCCGAGTACCGGCGGCACCGTGCCTAGGTGCGTGAACACTCCTGAGGCGACGAAGTACGTCCCTATGCTTACGGCCTTCTCACTCATCCATTCGGGTGCCGAACCCACCACGGGTAGTTCGGACATGTCGACACCCACCGCGTCAGCTAGCGCGGCTATGGCTAGCAACATCCTTGAGCAGTCAACGCAGCTACCCATGTGTAGGCACGGCGGTATCCCCAGCGCCTCACAAACCTTCCTAAGCCCCGGCCCTGCGAGCTTGGCTGCCTCCGGGCTCAGCAGTCCGTGCATTCCTGCCGCTATGGCCCAGCAGCCCGTGCCTACGACGAGCACGTCATTCTTTATGAGTTCCTTCGTGAGCGTTACGTGGCTGTAGTTGTGCTTGACCTTCGGGTTGACGCAACCAACGACCCCGGCGATGCCCTTAATGGTTCCGTCCTTCAGCGCGTTAACGAGGGGTTCGAGGGTGCCGCCTAGGGCTTCGAGTATCGCCTCAACGCTGAACCCGGCCATTATCTCCATCTTATGCTTGGGTATGTAGACCCTGGCCTTGGATCTGTTGGGGTAGTTCTCGATGGCTACTTTAACTATCTTCTTGGCTATCTCCTCAGCGTGCTCGGGCTCGAACTCTATGTGTAGTGCGCCGGGGATCCTCATCTTCGGCTCGGTCGTTATTACCTTCGTATGGTAGCAACCAGCAACATCCACTATCGCCGGCATGATGCACTGGTAATCGACGACTATAGCCTCAACAGCCCCCGTAACTATTGCTAGCTCCTGCATGAGCATGTTGCCCGCTATCGGAATGCCTAACCTCATCAGTACCTCGTTACCGGTGCAGCACATGCCCGCAACATTCACTCCGTTAGCCCCGTACTGCTTGGCTAGTTCCTGCATCTCCTCACTCATCGCTGCTTCAACAACCTTCATCGAGAGAACCGGGTTATGGCCGTGGACTATGATGTTCACCGCGTCCTCCTTAAGCACGCCGAGGTTCATCACCGACTTAACGGGCTTCGGTGTTCCGAAGAGGATGTCGCTGAGTAGCGTGGCGAGCATGGAGCCGCTCCACCCGTCAGCTAGGGACGTCCTGACGCCGTGGAGTAGGAGGCTGACGTAGTCGGCGTCCACACCCATGTGGGTTCTGTGCATGCACTCACATATCTCCCTGTCGATCGCCCGGGGTAGCACGCCGGCCTTGCCCCACACCTTAATCCTCTTCTTAGGTGCTAACGCCGCCAGGGTTCTTAGGGGGCCGTCATCCTGCTTGCCGAACTCTGCCTCGAGTATGGGGACGAGTTCCCTAGCTATTTCCAGGTCGTCCTTACCCTCCACCTCAAGCCCGTACGCCTTGGCCAGCCACCTGAGCTTCTCTGAGTCAGTTATCTTGTAGTTCTTGGTCTTCCCTTCAGCAACCATCCTGAATACCTTCACGACGTCCCTGCAGTGGTCGCTGTGGGCGGCGGCCCCTGCCGCTATCATCCTGAGGATGTTCCTAGCTACGATCGTGTCAGCGTTAGCGCCGCAGATCCCCCTCTCGGGCCCGTACCCGAACGGGTCTATCCTGCATGGCCCCATGTTGCAGTTCCTGCAGCAGATGCCGAGCATCCCGAACCCGCACTGAGGTTGTTGCAGGAGGTAGCGGTGCCACGCGGTCTCAACACCCTCCTCCTCAGCCTTCTCGAGGAGCTTAGCTACTCCGGGAGTTATTGATACTTCATTGACGGGGAGCTTGATCCTGAGGTAATCCTTCCTCTTAACCATGCGTGATCACCTCCACGAAACGGGGGAGTACATGGACTTGACCCCGAGTATCTTGGGGGCGCCCCTCACGGCCTTCCCCACGGGCTTAACGACGACGATGCCGGGGACGGAGGCGCCGCTGACCAGCTCCCTGGCCTTCCTCTCCGTGACTTCCCTCAGTAGTTCCTCGAGCCTCCCGTACCTTAAGGCCCCCGTGGGGCAGGCCTCAACGCACGCGGGTAACCTCCCTTCACGAACCCTGTCCACGCAGAAGTCGCACTTAACTATGGTTTTCGTGTCCGGGTTGTACCTCGGGTGGCCGAAGGGGCATGCGAGCACGCACATCAAGCACCCGATGCACTGCGCCTCGTTAAGAACAACGTAGCCCTCCTCAGTCCTCTTCAGCGCCTTGGTGGGGCAGACATTCACGCATGGTGCGTCCTTACAGTGCTGGCACCTCATAGGAACGTTGAATAGGTCGTCAACCGTCACGACCCGTATCCTTGGCCTGGGCTTCGGCTTCTCCATGATCGCCCCGAAAATGTTCTTGCTGATGGAGTGCTCGACGGCGCAGGCGACCTCGCAGGCCTTGCACCCCATGCACCGCTCGGGGTCAATGAAGATCACGTACTCCTCAATATTAGGGCTAAGCTTAATCGCGGAGGCTGAAGCCAACTTACCGTAACCCCCGGTCTCCAAGTTTAAGAAATTTAAATTAAGGAATCCGTGATCGGATGATTGAACACGGGAGCGAATCACGTGTTTAAGCAACTGGCACTCGCTAGTACTCGAACGCGAAGCTACTGATGCTCTCCCTAAGGAAGGAGGACATTATCGCCTCCCTAACCCTCCTGTAGGTGGTGAGTATCTTCATGCCCTCATCCGTAAGTAGGGTTAAGCCCTTGGAGGACCCTCCCCTCCTGCATGAGACCAGCTTAACCCCGAGCCTCCTCTCAATGGATCTCAACTTCTCGACGTAGGTAGACGGGTTGTAGCCGAGTAGCCTGCACGCCGCCCTGAGGGAGTTCGTGGACTCTATGACTTCCAGTAGGGCCAGTATATCGGGCGGGATCACCACGTCATTACTGGCTCTTAACGAAATCCTAACCTCCGGGACGTAGGTTATGGGGGAGTTACTGGCTGGGCAGTTGGAGTATATAATCTTTCTCAGCAAGGCCTTACTCAGGGCGTGGGCGCCGGCTTCCGGCGGCGCGTAGGGGCACTTACCCACCCTGCCGTAGTAGTCTATGAAGAGCGTCCTGCAGACCCTCCCAATAGGTCTCTCAAGGATAGTTACTTTGTAATCCCCTATGAAGGCTATCGATGCTGCGTAGCCGTACTTCACACCGTAAGGTATTGAGACCTCATACCCCTCCTTTATGAAGACCTCCCTCAGCCTGAGCGGGACCTTACTCACGTAGGGGAGCTCGCCAACCCTCAATGAGATCCCGTACTTCCTGCAGAAGTTCACGTGCTCTAAGGTCACTAGGGTCCCCGCCTCCTTCCTAGTTACGGTCGCGTACACCGCTAAGTTATCCATCCCTTGACTCAGGAACCCCTTAATCCTGCCCTCCTCCCTGATTAACTCGTCAGCAGAGGTACTCACAATCACTAACTCATCCACGAGTTCTAGGGCCTCGCGGGTTACCTTATTCAAGCCCGTTATTGGGGTGAGGAGCGATAGTTTGCGGGTTCTCTCACGGATTACTGACGCTAAGCTAGTGAACTTAGGGTGGATTAAGGGGTTGGGGCAGGTGATGACGCCCTCATCAAACACGAACTCATCTAGGTTCTCGAGGATCCCGCGCAACACGTGCGGGTGGAGTACTTCGAAGTCCTTGCTGGCCCCGACGGAGTAGGGGCAGAGCGGGTGGTTGAGGTCGCAGCGCGCGACGGGCCTCACGATGAGTGTTGATGTCAACGCCGTTCACCTGAAGTGCACCTCGAAGCCGCAGAAGTGGTTGCCCAGCCCCCAGCAGTTCTTCTCTACGGTTGCGTTCCGCCCGTAGAGGCCCTCCATGACCCCCTCTATTATCCCTGCTTCGAAGTCGCACATCGGTGTGGCGACGGGCTTCATGCCGAAGCAACTCATGCACTCGTATATGTTCACCCTCATTATGTCTAGGGACTCGTCGACAATGTCGAGTAACCCTATGCGCTGGACCACGAAGACCATGGGTAGGTCATCGAGCGACCTGACGATGCCCTCCCTCAACAGTAGCTTGGCGAGCTTCTTCCCGGACGCCTTAAGCACGACGGCCTTCAGGGAAGGGCTGTGCTCCATCATCCCGAAGACTATCATGCGGTGTGTCCTTATGTAGCGGTTATCGTCGTAGCTAAGCCTCTCGAAGAAAGGCCTTATGGTGCCGTAAATGTAGTCCTTACCGAGCCTTACCGGAGCGTCTTTCCCTCCGCGGGGGAGGTTCTTCTCCTTATAGTAAATGAGGCGCCAAGACCTAATGGCTTCCTCGATCAGCGGGAGGTAATCCTCGTAAGCCTTCTTGATGGCCTCCCTAGAGAGGGCCTTGCTCACTACAGGGTAGGATACCTCCACCAACTCACCTAGGATTAGTTCCCACATCGGGACACTTAAAGGTTGTGAAGCTACGTTGATACGTGCCCTCAACCCTATCAGCGCAGGCCTTAACGTAGCTGAAATATTTTTGCCTGCCTAACCAGCCCCTGTTCGAGCGCTTCGCCCCACCTTAGGGCGGGCTGTTCTATTGTCTAGATTTATTCAAAATGAGTGCGTAGGTTGCGTGGTGTTAGCATGGTGTTCAACCCAATAATCAAGTACGTGGTCTTAGGGGTGCTAGCTACGGTCCTGGCCGTGGCTTTGCTTACGAGCTCCTCCCTGCTCAGGGTGGGTATCGAGGTTAACGTGTCCGTCCCTCCGCCCGCCTTAGTCCGGGTCAGCCTCAACGTGACGTCACAGCGCGGTGAGGAGACATTAACTAACGTGACCCGACTGAAGCTGGGGGAGGAAACCCCCCTAGTGTTTAGGGTTACGGACGTGGTCTTCGATGGGGACGTCAGCCTAGCGCTTAGCGGTAAGGCGATCCTAAGGAGCGTTGACGGGTCGAGGACGTACAACATACTCATGCCGTGCATGGTTGTGAGAGGGACGAACTGCTTCAGGACGATGAACGTCATACTGGGTTGGGACGCCCCAATAACCATAGAGCCCGGCGAGTACGTGCTCACCCTAAAGCTCTCGTGGTTCGACGCCAGCGGGTCAGGGAAGGTGAGCTTCACGCTGGAGGCCGTGAAGGCAGGGCAGGGGGGCAGCGGCTCAAGCGCGGCTTCATGCGCCCCGTCCTTAGAGGTTGCGGGCACCAAGCCGGAGAGCGCTGAGGGCTGGGTAATAGCTAACGGCTCAACCAGGAGCTTCGCCACGCTGGTGTCGCCGCCGGTGAAGTCAAGTAGCGGGTGCTACGTCACCTACGTGTGGGTGTGGTTCTTCAACGGGAGGCCGGGCAGCGTAAGCGTTGAGGTGCTGGACCCGTCGAGCAATGAAGCCCTAATCTCCGAGAGGGTGGCCTTAGTGGACGTTGGGGCCTATGAGGAGGTGTTGCTGCGCCTGACCCTACCTCCCGGCACCTACCTGCTCAGGGTGGGTGGCGGTGGTCAGGTCTTCGAGGCCGGGGTGAGGTGCCTCCCTTAGCCCAAGCCTCACTTAAGTATCCTCATACCGGCGATTATCGAGGCGGCGATGGGTGCTACGAGGGCCACGTACACCAGCTTAAACGAGTGTAGGGCTGCGTGAAGGCCGAAGGCTATGAAGGGCCCCAACACGTACGCTAGGCTGTAGGAGAGCGTGTAGAAGCCGTAGACCACGCCCGGGTTGGTTGGCTCGGCCGCCAGTGACGGGTAGAGGATCGTGAATACTATGAAGGAACCGAAGCCGAAGCCCGAGAGCGTTGCTAGGGCGAAACCCGCTGGCGACGTGGCGAGGTGGACGCCGAGGATTAAGCACGTAATGAACAGTACCTCACCAATCAACGGTATTTTCCTGTAATCCATTAGCTTAGAGAGCGGTACGAAGGCTAAGGCCCCCAACATCGCCCCCACGTTGAACAGCACCTCAATAACGTAAGTTAACCGCTCGATGCTCGGGGGCACGGGCGCGCCCGACCACAGCACAGCGGGGGACCAACCGACGATCTCCTCGCACAGCACGGGTGCTAGGGTGGCGGTGGCGGCAGTGAACACCACGTATATGAGGAACAGCGAGGCGTAAAGCTCCTTAATACCCTTCACCTTCCCTAGCACCTGGACAGCCTCACTAAAGCTCGCGGCCCTCACCCCCTCAGTGCTTGGGGGGTTAGCGGCTTTCCTAACCCCTACCGCGGCTAGAACGAGCGTAGCGGCGATTGCGGCGGGCACGAGGGCGGTGGGTAGGGTGAAGGACTCGGCAGGCACTAAGTACGCGTTGACGATGAAGGATGCGGAAACCGCCGCCAAGTAAGTGAACATAGTTACCGACACAACCACTAACCTCTGATACGGCGGGAAGTCATCCACTATCACGGCGAGGGCGGGCACCTCGATGGCTATCACGCTGAAGTAAATCAGCACTAAACCTAAGGGGAATGCGACGGCGCTTAATCCTGAAGCCGCCTGCGCATTACTCAAGTAACCCACCGTCAAGAAGCCCGCGAAGCCCGCCACCACACCGATTAGCGGGAGCAGGGACCTCCTGAACCTCCTCGACCACCTGTCACTGATGAAGCCGATGAGGGGCGCGGAGAGGGCGACAATCCCCTGAACAGCGACGAATAACGTGACGACGAACCTGCTCTTGAACACGTCGAGCATGTGGAGGTAGAGGCTCCCCGCCTTCGTTGCGGAGAGGTACGCATCAGCAACAATGAGTAGGAGGAGGTACGCGAGCGGTAAGTGATTAACAGCCCTCAACCCAAGCTTCCTAAGGTCCTCAACACCGCTCATGAAGCCCTATCCATTAGGTTAAGCCATAAACCCCTTAATTAAGAACTCGCTCACCCGCGGTCGGCAAGGACCTAGTTACTGCCCTAACGGCGCTGAACATCACCACGTACCACACACCCATCAACGCTATGTCGTAGAGCTCGAGCGTAGCTATTGATGGCCAATCAATCATTATCGACCCCCCTAAACCAAGGGCGAAGAGGGCCAAGTTAACCACGGAATGCCTCCTAAGTCCCTCCAACCACATCGCCGCAGCATTCAGCAGGTAGGTGAAGAACATGAGGAAGAAGAACTCGTAGGACACCGTCCAGTGAGGCTTAGTACCCTCAGGGAACGCGCCAACGAGGAATAAGTTAGCTGCTGCAACTAAGTAAACCCCGGCAGCCAAGTGCGTAACCGGGTTACTGAACACCTTAATTAGGCACGCAGCGTACGCCATGCCGACCACGGCGGCGACCATTAACCCGGTGTTAAAGACCCATGCCGTGGGCAGGCCCACACGCCCCATATCGCTTAACGCGTCCGTCCACACATTAAACCAAGGATTCACCGCCACCGCAGCCGCTATGGTCGCGATCCCGAGGACATACGACACTAACCCTAAGTAGCAGAGGATCTTCAACGAGCCCATGCTTAGCCCCGGAGTGATTTGGGGGGTTCCTATTAAGCTTAACGTTAATGTTCAACAGAGCAACAATACAACATAATTACACCGCTTGCACGCGGACTAACTATGGAAAAACTTATATATGGTTAGATTTTACATGGATTAGAGGTGAAACCTTGGACCTAATATACGACCTAGGCTCGCTACTAACCTCACCTAAAACAGCTTTTAGGATAATGGTTGCTGAGGAGAGGGGCGTCGGGTACGGGCTGGCTACGCTGGTGATCTTCAGCCTAGCAACGTCCCTATCAACGGTGTCGGCGGTCTCGTGGATCGCCACGTACTTACCGCCTCAGCTCACCTCAATACTCTTCCTCGGCGGTGCGGTCATACTCGCGCTAGTGTTGCTGGTCATTGACGTGGTAATATGGGTAATTACCTCCCTGCTAGCGTGGGGCTTCTCCCACGCCCTAGGAGGCAAGGGCGACTTCTCGAGGACTCTAATGGTGTACGCGTACTCATGGGTGGGTAGGGTGTTCTACGTAACGTCAGCGCTGATCGCCGCCGTCGTCAGGAACCCCATAGCTATGGCGGGGTTGCTCGGCGTCGGCCTCGTGGTGTCGCTGATAGCTAAGCTATACATTCAGGTGAGGGGGTTGCAGGTAGTGCATGAGATGAGTGGTGGCCGCGCACTGGCCGCCGCCCTCCTAGCGGCGCTCCTAGTGCTCCTAATACCGCTCCTAAGCGCCTTGTGAGGTGGTGAGGCGTGAGGTTTGAGAAGGACCTCATCGTCGGCCTGCTGGCTCTCATCATAGCCATAACGGCCATAGCGTCCCCGTTCATAATGTACGTTGGCGGGTGGTTAAGTGGTGGTGCGGTGGGTAACGCCCCGAGCGCTGACCTAGGGAGTGTGCTGTCAACCATAGTGGGTGCCCTAACGCGGTTCGGCTTCACCGGGTGGGGGGAGGAGCTGGTTAAGGAGGACACGCTCAACACCTCATCACCCTTCAGCATCGTGGCAATAATCTCGGGCGGCGGCATCGAGGTGGTTGAGGGCGGGGAGAACGGCGTGGTGAGGGTTAAGGTCTACAGGTCAACGAGGTTTCCTCAAGCCGCCATAGGCAGTTACGAGTACGGCCTCATGGACGGTAAGTTAATGGTGAGGGTTGAGGACGGGTACGTGGTCAAGCTCTACGTGCCCAGCAACTACGTGGAGTCAATAAACGTGACCGTGAGTGGTGGCGGCTTAAGGATCCAGCTAAGCGACGCCAACGCGTTAAGGGTGCTGAACGCGCGTGTCGACGGGGGCGGTGCACGCTTAGACCTAGGGAGCCTCTCGAACACCTCAATAACGGTGCTGGTTAGCGGGGGCGGCCTAGACGCTGACCTAGCTTACGCGGACGTGCCCGGCAGGGTGTACTCGAACGTCACGGTCAGCGTTGAGGGAGGGGGAGCGAAGCTCCACATCAGCGCGCCGGGGTACGCGTTCAGGGCTGGGTGCTCGGCTAGCGGCGGCGCCCTGAACCTGAGGGTGAACGGCGAGTCGAGGGCAACGATTAACGGTGAGTCAACGTACGTTGACCCTAACTACGGGGAGGCGCTCAGGAGGATCAGCGTAAGCGTCAGGGTGTCCGGGGGCGGTGCTGACGTATGGCTGACCGGTTAAGGATAGAGGACCAGGTCAGCGTGAGGTGGTTGCTGAACGCCCTCTGCAGCGGCCCTAAACTACAGATACTTAGGATCCTCCTAACCGAGGGCCCGCTCACGGCCACCGAAATAACTAGGAGGCTGGGCGTGAAGCTCTCGACAACGCTGAACCACCTTGAGGGGTTGCTGGCCTCGGGCCTCGTCGAGGTCGAGGTGAGCGGCGGTAATAGAATAATTAAAAGGTATAAGGTTAAGTCACCGATCGTTGAGGCAGTGATAGACCTGAGGGACCTGCTGTCCCCTCAACCCTGCACGCCCCCAGAACGCGTGGCTGGCGAGGCGGTCGCTGAGGCGGTCGACCCCGAGCTGGAAGCGCTGGCCCTGGAGTACGTGAACGCTAAGCGCAGAAGCAGGAGGGCTAAGTTGCAGATAAGGCCTAAGGTTAGGGACGTCGCGGCAACCCTAGGGGTAGACCTAGACACCGCGATAGAAGTTACTAGATACCTAAACACTCACCAGCGTAGGTTAGCTAAGGTAATATGCGGCGACGTCCTTAAGGCCCTGCAGGAACGTGGCGGGAGGGCAGCGATTAAGGACGTGGCTGACGCGCTCAGGGTGCATCCCTACTGGGTCGTGCTGTGCGTCAACGAACTAAGTAGGGAGGGTAGGGCCGTGCTGAGGGAGGGCGTGATAAGCCTAGTTAAGAGTACTGGCCAGCAGAGGCAAGCCCGCCAGTAGGTAAGTCCTAGCACCCAGCACCACGTTTTAGGGTCGCCGCACCATACACTGTTACGTGGTGGCATGCTCATGCGCGTTGCCGCCGCCATACTAATCATCGGCTTAACACTGGTTTGCGTCGGTATCGCCGCCCTCGCGGCGGCGCCTCCTAAGGTAGTGACTACGGTATCGAGGGTCTCACTACCGTACACAAGCTTCACCACCCTACTCCCAGGACCGCATAACTTCACAAGGACGTTCAAATGCGGAAGGAACGCGACGCGCTTCTCCCTCCCCGGCACGTATCAGGTCATTGCGACGGTCGGCAGCTTACCTAAGGTTAACTGCACGCACGGCGAGTTAACCCTGTACCTTGGTGGTGGGGGCTTGCTCACACCGGTTAAGGGGAGCTTCCTTAAAGTCACGCTCTCAGCAATCGTTAACGGGAAGAGAATCACCTTAGATGAGGTTAAAGCACCGATAAACGTGTCCGGACTAGCCGTGATGGGCGCCCCCATCGTAACGACCACGACTCCAGGGTCGGGCGAGGAGTCGGAGAAGCCACCGCAGCTGGAGACGAGTTACGAGGTCGGCAGCGTCAAGGGCTTATTCAGGCTGTACGTGATGAGGCCCGAGAAGGATAAGGCCGAGGTAGCCCTAACCACCACAACAGCTATCCACTTACCGACCAACACGTCCAAGGTAATCCTTGAGGTCAGTAGCAACGCGCAGGGCGGGTTCGGCGCGTCACTTAACGTGAATTACGTGTGCGTAATCACGAAGTACTTAGACTCACCGCAGTACCTGCCTAGGGTATCCTACACCGACGTGACGGTTAGTGATAAGTACCTGAGCCTAGGGAACCTACCCGTAGCACTAACGTTGATGGTGGTCGGGCTAGC
>CAYNPH010000018.1:0-3637 GCA_964399035.1 uncultured Desulfurococcaceae archaeon | reverse complement strand
CCGCGGCAACGAAGACTAGGTATTGCTCGACAACACTTACATACGTTCTTATCGGCGAAGCTACTACGATCGTTATCGGTACTTCCTTCCTGTAGTTGATATTATCAAAAACATACGTCACAACGACTTTCGCTACATACGTCCCTGGAGAGGTACTAGCCTTCGGCTTCACGACGAAGGCAACTGGTACGTTGTTTTGTTGACCTAACGTACCTAAAAATACCTTAGTTGGTCCTACTGCGGCAAGCTCAACTGGGAGCTCAATGCTAACGGTAACTTGTTTGGCCGGAGCATCACCGCTGTTTACTAACACTGCAGAAATACTGACCGCCTTTCCAGGCAGAGCTTGGTTCGGAGTGATCGTTACGTCGCTCACACTAACTTGTGGTCCTAATATTACTTGTAGTGGGAAACTAAATGTACTTACGCGTACTTCATTGTTGCTCTTATAGTTGGCCGTAACGCTTAGAGTCACGCTACTGATAGGCGTTTCAGTAGGTATGCTGTACCTCAAGGCCCAAGTCATCCGTTGACCAGGCATCAGTAACCTCACTCTCTTAGTCGGATTTTCTAATATTATGTTGCTGGCATAAGCAGTAAGGTTGATATCCTTAGCCACGACATTCCCTACGTTCTTGATAGTTATTAGAACTACTCTCCCCTTTCCCTTTATCAACCTACTCGTAGAAACTTGAACTACTATGTCAGCCTTTTTAGTTGGTAACAGCGTGAATGTAAGCTTACCCTTGTTGTTGTACCTCTTCCCCCAAGGATCACCGTATTGTATGCTGTAAGACAGACTCGTTGTGGACCTCTTGCTCGCAGGTTGAGCGCTCAACTTAAGTGTGACGTACACACTATCCTTCGGCTTAATGTTTGGTAAGACGAACGTGTTTTCACCAACTACGTTAAGCGCGGTTGATGAACCAATTATTAGTTGTGGCGCTATTGCTGTATCACCGCCCACGTTCGATACCTTGAGCACAACTTGTGATACATTGCCGGACCTTATTGTGAGTTTTGAGGCGGTAACTTGTAAGGTCGGCGGAACGTAAGGTTCGACGGGTATGTTCACCACATATCTTACTCTTTTACTGTCGCAAGGACCTCCTAACATACCGCTACAGAACTCCAGGATTATTTCACATTTTTCCTTACTTACGCTTGGCGGAGTGTTGAACTGCATTTGAACCATTTTTGCTCCTCCCGGTTCTATATTTCCGATAGGTACATTTGAGGTTGGATAAACTAGGTCGGGAGCGCTCACCTTCAATATAGCGTTCTGTGCCCACCCTCGACCTTCATTCTTTATTATGAGTGTAGTATAGCTATTGCCAGGCTTGAGGCTGAGTGGGTTAACTGTCACCTTAAGAAGTGCCACGCGAGGGTTTTGGTTCAAAGGAATTTGTAAGTTATACCTCTTTTTAATTATATTACTGTTTATATCCACATATGCGTAATACGTCCTCTTTCCCCAAGGCACTTCTACCGTTACGTTTATACATCGTTTCGACAGTGGTAGTATTGTGCCTAGGTAACTCTCCGTTGGGGGGTTGGTTGCGTTTGTGCTGAGGAAGACGTCATCCAACGTTCTCGTCCAATTATTCAAAACACATATTTGTAGCTTCGCTCTGCTCCCTTCGAGCAAAACTCGGGGTCTATATTCTATGTTAAGCACAGGTTTTAATTCCTTAGCTGTGAAAGACACTTTTACTTCATTACCTAGCACTATAACCTCTAGATAAACATCTTGGTTAGTCTTCCCAGGAGGTACATACCACTCAATACCTATCGTTTCGTTTGAATAAATCATTATAGAGCTAACGTTTAATGATCCTACGCTGGGCTTCAAGATCATTAAGGCATTACTAAACTTGTAACCAGAAATTATGCGAATCTTAACTATATTTGTGGTTCCGACAACTAACTCGAGGGGTTCCACTTCTACCATAACCGGTATCTTCTCAAATTTTATCTCCTTATTGAAGTTATAGATCCCCAACCGAAGATTTGCAATAAGTTGAAGTGGTATTGATGGTCCGATCAACGCATAACGAACCTTAGAACATCCGGGCGTTAAGGTAAGATTCCGTAAAGATGGCGAAACCTCAGCATTTATGGCAGATAAGCTGAGCGTTGCCTTGGCTTTTGTTGACTCATTGTAACATATCTTAATGAATTTCCCAATTTCAATATTCACTTGAGGACTTTTGAGAGCTATCGTTAGGATTTGTGTCCAATTTCTAATCCCGTCATTCAAAGTGATCGTTAAGCTGCACGTGTTGGAACGTTTATTAGAAGGCTTTAAGCTTAGGTAGACCTCTTTCTTGCTCCTTGGCGCCAATGACTCAATTGTTGTGGACTGTGGCATTACTGCACAATCACGTGAAAGGAAGGTAAGAGATGTGTTTAGCGCATCTGCATCTCCCAAGTTGCTCACAATTATGCCTACTTCTCCCTTACTGCTGTCAACGATCTTGTAATCTATATCTAGCCTGGGAGTTTTTGTGATCCATGTGAAAACATAAGTTCCTTTATTGACTACGGTTTTTGTGGCATATCCCATAATGCCGATAACTTCAACCTTTAGTTTAGTAACCCTTGAGGTTGGTATTATGTTTAATACAAGTTTTTTACACGTTCCTCGTGGTAACGATCCCAAACCTTGGGTAGTGGTACCCTCAATGAGAGCGCCCTCTGTTGTATATTGAAGAGCTACTCCTGCTAAGTTAAACGTGCCCACGTTACATACTTTAAGCTCTATTGGAGTAATCCTTCCATAGACGAAATTAGTTTTCGGCATCACGTATATATTAATGTTTGAGATCGGCTGAGTTATTGCATAAGATATAAGTACCAGTACTAATAACTTCACTCTACTCATTACATTAGATCCCCAACAACCTTTCATAGGAGATTTAATATCATCTGGGTGCTGTCTTCATAAATCTCCCCCTCCCAGAGGGCAGACGAGGGCCCTGCCTTCAAGAACCCCGGTTAGGCCGGTGTGGCGGACAATGAGCCGGGGGGTCAGGGGCAGGGCACATCTAACCTCGGGTGATAGCATGGATTTCCTGTCGCTGGGCTGGAGCGACGTCCACCTACTCACGTCAAAGTTGGCTAAGAAAGTCGAATCCGCAGACGTGATCGTCGGAATACTTAGAGGGGGCATGATACCAGCGCTCCTTTTGTCCGACTTACTAGGCATAAAAGACGTCGTAGCGGTGAGGCTAGGGTCATACAAAGGTACCCAGAAATTAAGAAAGCCTTACGTAACAGAGCCGCCATGTATAGACTTACGTGGAAAAAGGATACTGGTAGTAGACGACGTGTGTGACACCGGGGAGACTCTCGAGGTGGTAACGAAACTACTACGACTTCTGGGCGCTAGTGGGAACACTATAGCTGTCCTAGTAAAGAAGAGTTCGTGTAAGGTCAAGGTAGATTTATGGGGGATGGAAGATGATAGATGGATTCTGTTTCCTTGGGAGGCCAATGAAATTCTATCTGAAAGGGGTGAAGAGGTTAAACCGCACGTGATATCGATGCTCGGTGAGAGAGTTTCAAGAGCTGTACTGGGGGGAAGCCAAGATTCCCGATGAACCACATCACGCGTATGGAACTGACCCAATTAGAC
>CAYNPH010000017.1:0-3956 GCA_964399035.1 uncultured Desulfurococcaceae archaeon | reverse complement strand
TGCGGTGTTAGGCGGCACTCGATGCTTAATTCCCTTACCTTGTCGTACATTATGGTGGCTGCCGTGACCGCTACGGCGGCTCCGTAGGGTGAGGTGTCGCTTACGTGTACCTTGACCTTCCTGCATTGGCTTAGTTCCTTGATTAGGGTGAGGACGTCCTGGGTGAATTCCCCTGTTAGGTGGATGCGGGACGCACCGTCCGTGGGTTGCGGGTGGTGCTGGGCGCTGTCCTCGAGTATGAGTAGCTTGAGGCGGTTACCTAGCCCCGCCCTAGGTGCTGGTGTGAGTATTAGGGCGTAGTTCCTTGCTAGGGCGTTGTCGACGCACAGCACGCATAGCCTGTGTTTCGGGCCGTGCTTCCCGTGACCCAACACTCACCCCCGAGCGTTACTTGGGGTGGCGGTGCTTAACCCATGGTTGCCTTGGGGCGCCGTGTAGCGATATCTTGGTTGGGGCGGTTAATGCGTGCTTGCGCTGCGTGCCCGATATCCGCTGGCTGCGCGGAATCGGTTAGCCTGGGTGCTTGCGTGTTTCCGGAATCAGCGTGTTTTAATTCTGATATCAGGGAATATTAATGGGGGTAGCGTAGCGCTTGAGGAGGGGAAAGAGAGTAGCTTACTTCGTTACCCTGGGTTTCAACGAGTCGAAAGCGCTGAACGCAGTTGCTAGGGCGGGGAGCGAGGGCGGGGACGTGGTCCTCATAGTTAGGGTGAACCCCATCGACGCGGCGGAGAAGGCCGTGGCTAGGGTGAGGGAGTTCGCCAAGCCCCTTAAAGTCAGCGTTAAGGTCATGGAGGTGAACCCTAAGGACTGGGTCGAGGTGATAAGGATCGCGCAGGCGATGAAGGCGTACGACGAGGTCCACGTAATCATCGGGGGCGGGTTAAGGATACCTCAGGCATTCACGATCCTCGCGGCGCTGGACGCTTGGGACAGGGTGCGCAGGCTGGAGGTTCACGACCACGACACGGGGGACGAGGTGGTCATCCCTAAGTGGCTCGTACCCCTAATAGCGTCGCCGGAGAGGAAGGGTAAGGTGAGGGTCCTCCTAGCCCTGAGCGCTGAGGAGCCAAGGACTAGGGGAGATATCGCCGCGCGCGTGGGGCTCTCCGAGCAGACCGTGGCCAAGTACCTCTCCTACCTAGTCAAGGCGGGCCTGGCCAAGAGAGTCATGCCGAACAAGTACAGGCTAACGCCCGAGGGCGAGAGGGTTAAGGCCGCCTACGCCTCAGGGCAGGCACCACCCAAAGAAACCTAAACACGCAACCCCCCAAGCCGGAGATCCCGGTTCAAATCCCTCCATCAAACCCCTTCGAGTTAACTACGCTCAGCTTCCTCACGTACTCCTCAAGCAGTGCCCGGGCTGGGCGGCGGACGTCCCGCTTGGTCAGCTTCTCGACCTTCCTCAGGCTCTTGTACACCTGGTAGACCCTCGCCATCTTTCCAGTGACTCAGTGTAGAAGGTGCTAACCTTACCGTTCACACGGTACTCGTCATAGACGTACAGCCTGCCCTTGATGCGCTTAACGACCAGCGTCACCGCCCCAGCCCCGTCTTGACCAGTTGTTGGCGGGGCATAAGGTTGTCACACCCCTCATGTGTAGTTAACTACTAACTACGCGCAAAAGCCTTCCATCGTATAAAAACTATACGGGGGCGAGACGGTAAGGGAAACAACGGATACCGGCATGGAATCTCGGGAGAACCCTACAGGCTTTTAAGCTCCTGGACGGTGTTGGATATTGTTATTTCTCTTTATCCTCATAGTTTATATTTGGGGCTGTGCGTTGACGGGTGCCTCGATTAGTGTTCCGAAGACTGTTGCTAAGCGCATTCGGGAGGAGGCTGAGAAGCTCGGCATGACTAGTGAGGAGTATCTCCTGGAGCTTGTTACGCGTGGCCTCGACCCTAGGGATAGGGCGAGAGAGTATATTGGGGTTGCGGAGGAGCTGCTTGAGCAGGCTCGGGAGGAGCTTGGGAAGGGTGGCGTTAGGCAGGCTGCTGAGAAGCTATGGGGTGCGGCCGCACTAGCCGTTAAGGCCTACGCATCGTGGAGGGAGGGCAGGAGGGTAGCCAGTCATGGGGAGCTGTGGGAGTACAAGCGCAGAATGGTTAAGGAGCTCGGTGGCTGGGTTAGCGACGCATGGTATGCCGGCCAAGCCATGCATACCTGCTTCCACGAGGGATGGTGCGCCAGAGAAGACATTGAAGACGCCTACAGGAGGGTTGAGAAGCTGGTAAAGGAGGTAGCCTCCAGAATTGAAGGTGAGCGACGGGAACCGACGTAAAGAACAAATCTAGGTTAAATCCCGTTCCTTCAACCACCCCACATAAATATTGAATAGCCTACCCGCCCAGCCCCGCATGTTCAGGTAGTGCCCGCCCGTCACCAGTAGCTCCCTCGACATGATGAGGTTGAACCGCGTCGAGGCGGATGTCGCGCCCCTGCGCGAGGGCCTCCAGCCGCTGAACCACCTAAACACGTCCCCCCAGCCCCCGATATCAGCGAAGGTACTTGAGCGTGGCTGAGTTCAGCGTCGAGGATATCGGGTGCGTGGAAGCGATTATGAGGTTGACCTATTGCCTCCCCAACCCCTACCTTAAGGAGGTGTCGTGCGTGGGTCCCGCCACACGCTACGTCGCGGCCGCCGGGATCGTCGCCGCCGTAGTCGCGGGTGTTCTGGCGGCGTTCCTCTGGGTTAACCTAAGCGACTTAAGGGTTAGGTACGGGGTACTCGCGACGAAGTACTCGGGGCTGGAGGAGAGGTACGGGGAGCTAAGCAGTAAGTACTCCGCGCTGAGGAGCGGGTACGAGGGGCTCAAAGCAAACTACACGTTGCTTAAGCACGAGTACGTGAGCCTGAACTCGACGTACGTGAAGCTCCTTAAGGAGCATGAGGGTCTGCTAAGGAACTACACCTCGCTGAGGGAGGAGTACGCGTCGTTAACGACTAAGTACTCGGAGCTAAGCAAGAACTACGCTGAGCTAAGAACGAACTACTCGAGGCTCAAGGCGGCTTACTCGGGGGTCGTGGCCCAGCTGAACACGCTGAGCAGGAAGTACTCGGCCCTGGAGAGCAACTACTCGGCCTTAAGCGAGAAGTACTACGCGCTCCACGACGAGTACTTGAGGCTGGCGAGGAACTACACCTCACTAACCAGTAAGTACTCGGCGCTCCGAGCAAGGTACTCCAACCTGCTGACCGCCATCGAGGCCATAATGAACGTGACGAGGGAGAGGGGAGGGCTGGACGACTCCTTCAAGCCGAACTACATTGACTGGTGGTCAACGCCCGTCGAGGAGGCTGTTAAGTCAATTAACTTCAACGCCTACGGCGACCCCTACAGAGCCATATACGACTGGATAATCACGCACGTAACCTACAACTACGACACGCCGGAAGTAATCATCACCTCACCGAACGCGACCTACGAGTGGCGCAGCGACTACTACCAGTACGCGAGCGAAACCCTAAGCAACGGGTACGGGGACTGCGAGGACCAAGCAATACTTGCCGCGGCCATGGTTGAGGCGTACTGGCACTGGAAGTACGGGGAAACGTACCTAGTGTACGTCGCCGAAGTAATCGTCAAGTACGGGAGCATCGAGGGAGGGCACGACTTCCTAATAATACCGTTCCAGGGAGGCTACGCAGCCATAATAGACCCCGCAGCCCACGTCTACATACCCCCAACCAAGACCCTCACCGCGCTACAGGAGTACGAGCGGGTAGCGGGGTGGAAGATAACGTACGTGTACGGCGTCTTCAACCTCAACGAATACTACCACCTAAGGACATCAAGCCTACAGGAATTCGCCCAATGGCTGAACAGCAGCTAATAAGCGGGGAACAACCCCTCCTTTTCCCCTCACCCCCGCGTTAATCCCTGCGCCCCCGACCCCTCACCTTTCAATTCATTCTTATACGGGGGATACGCGTGCGTGCCCCACGCAG
>CAYNPH010000016.1:0-63863 GCA_964399035.1 uncultured Desulfurococcaceae archaeon | reverse complement strand
CTAGTAGTAGCGTCCACCTCCTCAGCAAACACTTGACTAATCTTATGAACACACTTATATCCTTACCAGACATCGTTACTAGCACTAACTTACTCCTAAAAAGTCTTCATCAGATTTTAAAATAATTTAAGCAAATAAAGCCCGATTCCAATAAACGTTAATTGCCTCCTCGTCCAGTAACGTTAAAAAGGATATCCCCTATATGGTGAGCCTTACCGTAAAGAAAAACGTATATGTCTCGACGAGGGGTAAATGATGTGGCCCCTATGAAGGTGAGGCGGGCATGCTAGTTGCTGTCCTAATAGGAACGGGTGGCTCGGAGGGGGTTCCCGTACCAGGTTGTGTTTGTCCTGCTTGCAATGAAGCCCGTATTTATCACTTCGCTAAGAGGCGCACCGCCTCAGTTTTCATAACAAGCTATGGTACTTCAATAATGGTTGACATGAGTTTGGACGCGTCGGAGTATGTTGAGGAGATGTACCTGGACGCTGTTTTGATAACTCACTGGCATCATGATCATATAGCAGGTCTCTACAAGTTCAGGTGGATTGAGAAGCCCGTAGACCTATATGCCCCCTCAGGCGACGTTGACCCCGAGATAAGGCACTTCCCCAAGAGCTTACGCATCAGGTACGTTAAGCCCTTCGAGAAAATCGATTTAGGCGACATGGAGGTGACGCCACTTCCGTTAAACCACACCATCGAGACCTTCGGCTACCTAGTTGAGGTTGGGAGGAAGGAAAACATAGCAATACTCTACGACACTAAGCTACTACCTAAGGAGACAGAAGAACTGCTCAAGAAAAAGGAGATTAAGGTCGCCCTCATTGATGCGACGACAGCGCCGGGTTCTCACGACCCCAAACACAATAATGTAGACGAAGCGGTTGAGATAGGCAAGAGGATAGGTGCTGAGGAAATAATCTTAACGCACATATCCCACAGGAACCTACCCTTCAGCAGGCTAGTTAAGTACGTAAGGGAGCGGTGGGACAACGTTTACGTGTCGTATGATGGCATGATGGTTTACGTAGTGTAAGTGGTTAGCGGAAGAATTTTTCTAAGGTAGCGCAGGAATAACTCAGAGGGTAACGAAAATTGAGTCAAGAATCATTTCGCGCACTTGAGTCATTTATAATTAAGAAGATGGCTGAAACCCGCACACCAGGATTAAGTATAGCTCTAATACGTGACGGTGAAGTAATCTACTCCAAGGGGTTCGGCTTCAGGGATGTGGAGGCAACGAAACCAGCTACCCCCAGAACCATCTATGGTATAGGCTCGATAACGAAGTCCTTCACAGCCCTAGCAATTCTCCAGCTGGCCGGTGAAGGTAAAATCTCACTGGACGATCCTGTAACTAACTACGTTGATGTGGATTTAGATCATCATGAAAGCAAAGTAACTATCCATCACCTACTAACGCACTCGTCTGGCATACCAGCACTCGGATATGCGGAAGCGCTGATAAGTGGGTTACTGGGCTCGAAGCGTGAGTGGTTGCCCATAGCTAAGCCGGAAGATATAATACCCTTCATGGAGGGAGCGAGCGGGTGGGCAGTCGCTAAGCCAGGGAGTAGGTTCTTCTACCTTAATGAGGGGTATGTGCTCCTAGGCAAGATCATCGAGTTAGTCACTGGCACGCCTTACCGGGAGTACATAAGGGAGAATATTCTGAAGCCCCTTAAGATGACGAGGTCATACTTCACTAAGGAGCGCGTGGCAAGCGACCCAGACGTGGCCACGCCCTACGTGATAATGAAGGACGGTGAGCTGAGACCTAGTCGCTTCCCGTATGGGATAGAGGCTGATGGTGGGCTTCTGAGCAACGTGCTAGATCTAGCAAACTACATTAAGATGTACTTAAGTAGCGGATTATTTGAGGATAGGGAAATCATATCAAAGGAACTCCTAGAGCTCATGTGGAAGCCACACGTTAAACTAAGCTTCGAAATATTCGGGGGAGATGCGTATGGATATGGGTTAATGATACACCCCAACTTCCCTGGCGGGACATTAATAGGGCACGGTGGCTCCGTGCTGGTCTACACTGCGTACATAGGGTTCATACCCAGTAAGGGGGTAGGAGTTGCAGTACTATCCAACGCTTCCGGGTACCCGACCTCAAAGATAGGTATGTGTGCGCTTATGCACCTCGTGGGAAGAGACCTCAGGGAATTACCATTCATACAAGAAGACGAGGTATACTCGAAACTAATTGGCGTGTACGAAGCATTCAAAGGCACGATGAGGGTTAAGGTATTCAGGCTAGGTAACTTCCTAGCAGTGGAGGAGATAAGCGAGTTTGAGGGTGTACCCTCACCGCTAGTACCGGTCAAGATAAGTGAGGACTACGCAGAATTCTACACTATAGGGTACTACGGCTCCAAAGTGCCAGTAATATTCGAGATAAAGGACGGGCGCGTGGAGCTACTCTACGAGAGATACAAATTTGTCAAGAAAGGGCAGGAACCCTGAAGTACCGCTTCCTTCAACGGTCTAAAGCATGCCGTGAAAGGAATCAGCAATGGGACTTCTAATCATCGAGTCATCGAAGAGCGCTTTCATCACCGACACACGCAAAATTACTATTGTTTTTCAGAGTTATATACTGAATTAACTTAGCCAAGTCAGAGGTGAGTGCATGGATGCGTGTATACAGCGAGGTCCTCTCACGCTGGGTAACCGTCCCTGACGAGCCCAAGAGAATAGTGTCGCTAGCCCCAGCAATAACGGAGACGCTCTTCATGATTGGACTAGGAGATAGGGTCGTCGGTGTCAGCCGGTTCTGTAGCAAGCCACCTGAGGCGAGGAGTAAGCCGAAAGTTGGTGCTTACTTGGACGTTAACCTCAAACTCCTTAAGCTTCTTAACCCAGACCTTGTACTCGTAACTACTGGCGCGCAACGCGCCATATACTCATTGCTAGAGGCCGTTAAAGTGAGGTACTTTCCAATACCGCTCCCAGTGAGCGTGTATGGGCTTATCGACCTAATCATAACTACCAGCATGGTTGTCGGGAGGGTTGATGAAGGGAGGGAACTAGCTGAGAGGATTAACAAGGAGCTTCACAGCATTAAAACACCTTGGGCTAAGATGCGGGCGTACTACGAGGTCGACCTTGGCGGTCCCGTGACTATAGGGGCCCACACATTTGTGGATCACGCATTACAATTCATTAACTTAGAGAACATAATGCATGACGTCAAGAGCTCCTACATAACCCCTAACTACGACTTAGTAGCGGAAAGGGATCCGGACATAATAATAATTGAGTCGGGTAGTGAGGTGAAGCCGAATCTACGGCTAATCCTCAAGAGGTTTGAGGCTGCAGGATTAACACACCTCAACGCCGTACGTAGGAACAGAGTGGTGTTACTGGAGCATAACACACTAACACATTACGGTCCATCACTACCTGGATCACTGAGGAAAGTTGCTGAAGCTATATCGGTAACGTTAGGGAAGGGTGTGTGATGCGTTAATGCTTAAGATAATCGTGCGTTCCCGAAGTGATGCATCTGCAGTCAAACACGCACTAACTAACCTCTACGGGGTAGAGGGCTACGAAGTAATCAGTTTAGGAGGTCTTCGTGGGAGCAGGTTACTTGAAGCATTATGTGAAGAGCTAAGTAAGCGAGATGCGTACATAGTCGCTTTGCTGGGTAGGGAGGATATTGCGGGAGATGCCGTATGTCCGTATATGTCCCCACTAGCAACGGTCGTGGTCATGAATAAAAGGAAGGTAAGGAATGCACGGCAACATGAAATAATCAGCGCTGTTAACATGGGAAAATCGATCATCAGGAGTACGGTGACTTGGGACCCAAGGTATGGAGTCTACAGGTTGGGGAAGTGTGAGGAATGTTATGACTTGCCATATCCTAAGGACGAGGTTAGTGATCCTTTCCTAATCTATGGGGGTGGTGTAAGGAAGCTATCCAGGATATTAGGTAGGGGAATTCACGGTTCATTGTTACTGGTTAGGAGGTGGGCAGGGGAGCATGTAGTATTTGCTAAGGACGAACTGGTGTTTAGGATAAGGATTAGCGACGACCCAAGCCAACCCGTGACTGTGTTAGAGGAACATACGGCTGGATGGACTTGTCTTGAGGGAGTTGATCTCGCGAAGGTTGCTGAAAGTAACAACGAAGTTATAGGGATTATGAAGGAGGTATCGGTAAGATACTTGCGGAGCCTAGGCGGGGACTCAGATAATGTGGTGGTGCCCGTATCGGGAGGAAAAGATAGTGCGGCATCATTAGCTCTGGCTGTTAACGCGTTTGGTAGCAAGAACGTCACAGCTGTGTACGTTGATACAGGGGTTGACTTCACTAGTAATAAAGAGGTTGCGGAGAAACTTACCAAGAAGTTAAACGTACGTTTAGTTACTGTGGAGGCCCCCGTAGGTACTCTCCTACGTGAGGGTCGGGAACCTTTCCCAACCCACGATAATCGATGGTGTACGAAGTTAAAGCAGAAAGCCCTCAAGGAGTTTCTCGAGGAGCTACACGGCACCATCACCGTGGTTGTAGGTGATAGAGAAGTTGAGTCCAGGGGGAGGTCGCACGCTCCCTACGTTAGGCGTGAAGGTCGGTTCACATACCTATACCCGATTAAGCACTGGTCTACAATATCTGTTCAAGTCTTTAACCGGTTGATGTATTTGCCCGAAAACCCGCTTTACCGGGAAGGATTCTACAGAACCGGGTGCTATGTTTGCCCTTCCTTACGTTCCTGGGAAGTTCACGTCTTGTTAAATTCCGCCAAAGGAATAGAGGAGTACGTTGACGACATCGAACTGTTTAAGGAGTTCTTACGTAGTTTTAGGAAGCCCTAATAAGGTTGTAGCGAAGATGGATGGGGTGCCGCAATGCAGCTAGCTAACTGGAGGCTGATAAGGGAGCTACTACTAACGGTTGATGCCGCGCTGGAGTTAGTTGACATTAGAGATCCTATATCCACGAGGAGCAGAAAGTTAGAGAAGCTTGCGGAGAGATCTGGCGTGCCCTTAATAATAGTGCTCAACAAGGCTGACCTAGTACCCCTATCCGTAAGTAAGGAGTGGAAAAGGTACTTTGAAGATGAGGGTTACCCGGCAGTGTTCATATCTGCGCAGAAAAGAATGGGTACCCTGGTACTTAGGCGCGTACTTAAACGCGTTGTCAAGAATAAGTCGCCACTCACTGCCGGCATCTTCGGCATTCCGAAGGTAGGTAAGTCAACACTGATTAACACGCTGAAGGGAAGGCACTCAGCCTCAACATCTCCGTACCCAGGATCCCCCGGTTACACAAAGCGCGCACAAACATTCAGGATAGGTGAGGGTGTCTACCTAATAGACACACCTGGACTGGTGCCTCCGGAGGGTGGAGGCATCGAAAGCAAAATTCGCGAGAAACCTGTTGATTCCCTAGAAAACCCTGTGGCTCTGGCGGTGGAGTTAATAAGAAAGATACTTAAGTACAGTCCAGACGCCTTCAAGGAAGCTTACAGTATATCAAGCACCGATCCCGACGCGATACTACGTGAGTTAGCCTTAATGCGAGGATGGGTGTACCGAAAAGATAAGGAACCAGTAATCCAGGAATCCGCCAAGGCTATTATACGTGATTACCTGAACGGCAGGATACCCTTCTATATTACGCCTCAACAACTCTTAGGATATCGCCCTCGTCTAGCTTGGTCACCCGCAAGTAAGAGTCGCTGACGTTCTTTAAGCTCCTGTTCTCACCCATAATCATTACCGTGACTAACCTAGCGTTAGCGGTTCTAAGTTTCCTTGTAATAAGGAGATCAGATATGTTGTCTTCCCCATCAGTTATGAGTACTACATCCGTGACCCCCCTAACCTTAGGGCCCTTGAGGTCATCGCACGCTGTTGCGATGGCTTTAGTGATATCTGTTCCGCCCCCACTCTTAACCCTAGAGAGGTACTTCAGTAAGTCAATTACCTCATCTGCTCTCATACGCCTTGGAACGCATGTTAGAGCATGAGGTGTACCATCAAAGAATCTCAAGAAGAAGTCCCTACCTTCACGCCTAGCCTTAATCAGTAAGGCTAGGGCGGTTGCCTTCGCCCACCTAATTTTCTCGCCTTCCATGCTACCGGACTTATCCACGAGAACGTAAAGGGGCCCTATATCCTTCGGTATTAGTTTCTCATAAAGAAGAAGTTTGGACTCAATATACTTTATTCTAAAGAGAAGCTTTGGTAGGGCCAGTTCCGTCGGGACTATTCTCTCTAAGTCACTACCTATATCGTAGCCTCTGAACTCACCCCTACTAAACGGCATAACCTTACGCCTAACTCTTCTTGCTATCTTAGGGAAAAGTGAGAGTACGTCAAGAAGTCTCTGCACGTCCGCGTTCCTAGCAAGCTTAATTACGTCGTCTCCCCGTTCATCGAGATCGAATGTGGATCCGGTGCCTGCTTGTGTTCCGAACGCGATTAGTTGCTGTAGCTTCCTAATGCTGTGTGCCTCTCTTGTCACTTGCTTTAACGCCTTCTTTATCACTGCACCTAGTGCAGGATCCGATGCACTACTTTCTTCTCGGTCTTTATCAAGCAGTAAACCTTCCTTGGATAGTTCCCTACTTAAGGTATCTATGAATGAAGCTGAAACCAACGTACTTATTGCGGAGTTCGCTATTGTTGAGAGTCGCAGGTGTTGAAAGTCATCTGACTCCATAACCGATTTAAGGATGCGGTATGAGAACTCGTTTCCTTTCATAGCGTCTGAAGCAGGGAGTAGTATGGGGTATGGTAAGTAGAGGGCATAGAATAGATCTATAGCGAAGTCCAAGTTGCTCAGGGTAGGACTGACCCTACCCAATTTCCTCGATATCGAAAGCACCTTTTCTCCTCTATAAATAGCGACAGGATCGTCGTGCTTAACTCCACGAATAAAGGCTGGCATACCTTACTTTATCCTCCTACTAATTGCTCTTTCCACGTCATTTATCAGCGTGATCACATCCTCAGCAACCTTATGTACTCTTGCATCACTGCATTCATTTATCATCCCCCGCACTTTCTCCTTAGTTACTTCTAGGTCCTTAAGGATTAACTTGAAGCGGGAGGTTAGGTACCTGCTACTTACACCTTGAAGTGATATTACGTAGTTCATGACTTCCCTTACATTATTTCTTATTTCCTCTAACTCCTTAAGGTACCTATATGGGGTTTTCAACTCCTCTGACAGGATCATGTTCACCTTATCAAGCTCGTCCCAATCCCGTGGTACTACATACTTAAGCACTGTAAGGTCGCGCTCGTCGGCGTAGTCCCTACCCTCAAGAACGGCGTTCGCAGCGATTAGCTTTAAGGACTTACCCTTCCTTCTATCGGTGACTCTCACGCCCCGACTTTCGAAGACTGCAAATAACTTGACTAGCTTCCCTTTAACAGGTTCTAGGTCCACGTCAAGCACTCTCTCGTGAAGTACTCTCAGATCAGCGACGTTCATTACTCCTGAACCGTTAAGACCTCCTTTGAAGTATAAAGCCCTCTCAAGCTCCCAAGACTTAAGCAGTAGATCGGCCCAAAGGTCCTCGGGCACGGGTCTTACGAAGTGCCTGACCGTGAACCTATCGTAAAGTGCTTCAACTTCAGGGTCATCAGGCACCTCATTGCTGGCACCAAATAGAGACCAGAGCGGGACGTTCATCTCTGTGAAACCATCGTAAAGTACTCTTTCCTGTAAAAGGGAATTAAGGGCATTAAGGATCGCGGAATTCGCTTTGAAAATTTCGTCTAGGAACGCTATGTCAGCATCAGGTAATTTGCCCTTAGTGAGCCTAACGTACCTACCTTCCTCCAGCGACTTTATATCTAAGGGTCCAAAGAGTTCTGCGGGCTCAGTAAATCTTGTTAGTAGGTACTTAAAGAACTTAGCATTGAGGAGCTCAGCGGCCCTCCTCACTAAAGCTGACTTGGCGGTGCCGGGCTCACCTATTAATACTGCATGTTCTCGAGAAAGAAGCGTTAACACTATTACCCTAGCCTCCTCCTCTCTACCCACGAAAGGTGATTGAAGCCTATCCAGGAATACCCTAAGCTTCGCTGTAGCATCCACAGTACTCACCTCTTCTGAAGTAACTAGTTTTCACACCACTAAAAAGGAGTATGCCGTATCAAAAATAGGTGGGCGATATGAGACCAGAAATAAAAATAAACCCCAGAGTAATGAGGTTACTGCGGGAGATGGGGCCGTAGTTTAGCTTGGGAGAATGCGGGGTTCGGGTCCACCCCACACGGACGGCGGAAATCCCCGTGGTCCGGGGTTCAAATCCCCGCGGCCCCACCACGCCTAGGCCTACACGTTTTGGGTCTCCCTTAATGTGCACACATTTTCAGTCCTCTAGCCGTCAGAACATACGTATCGATACCGCATGGATGGTATGAACTACACGTACTTCTTAAGGGACAGTTACTGCAGGCGTTGCCATGTGTAGTCACCTTAGTTACTACTCCCTCTGCCAGCAACACATGGATAACCTGTGTTACGAGGGTACGCGAAACACCTATCTTCCTAGCCACCTCTTCAATAGTTACGACTCTCTTAGAGCACAGTAGGTTCAGGATCTCCGCAAGGATATCAAGGCTGCTCAAGCGTATTCTCACTTCCGTAGATTATGGGTGTGGATAGCATAAGTAAATCCTTTCTATTCATAAAGCAAGGCTCCTTAAGTCCTTTTCTCCTAACGGTGTTCATAATAATGCTTAATCCCCACATAATCCCGTTTAAGGCTAGGCCCAAGCACGTGTCGGTGGCAGGTGGGCTCACGTAGATGTAGGGTATGCTCGCGGTTTCTAAGATCCTACTTAGCTGTATGCTTTTTCTCTTCTCTTTTCCTGGAAAGATCATTACGAGGGAGGATGGGCTCAAGGAATAGAGTATGGCATGGAGAAACTGCTCAATGCTATAATATCTACATGGCATGCAGAGCACTTCATGAAGTTTTAAGCACGTGAAGTAAGCAGACACAACTCCGATGCCCTCCCCAACAGTAACGACATCCTCGTACTCAAGTAGTGTATGATCCACACGTTTTACCTCATATATCTCCGGAGGCTGTGCGATACCCTCAAATAACCATGCTAACGCGGCTAGGACCGCCGCGAAATTACCTATCCCGACGGGTAAGGCACCACCGCTGTACACTAGTTTTATCACAACGTCCGAGACCCTAGCTAGGGGTGACTCCTCACTAGCTGTTATGGAGATTATCCTCCATCCTCTACCACGTAATGCTTCAGCAACCTTAACGACCTCCTGTGTTCTGCCCTTAACGGATATTGCTACTAGGTCACCCTCACTAATGGACGGAATCCTAAGCCTAAGTTCGTAGGGGTCAACTGTTAGGAAATTATGTCTGCTGATGAGTTGCGCAAAAATTGATGCTGCGTGTGAGTCGCCTGCACCCGTAACTAACCCTCTCCTTAATGAAGGTCTTTCTAGCCCTTTGAGGAACTCGAGCTGGTCCCTAACCACCTTTTGAATTAATGATAATTCATTCATGATATACTCACTCAGAGTCATAGCGGAAGACATTCCCAACCCTCCCACTTAAATTAATAGTTAGTACCTAAACTACTAATACTACACTACTAATACTGCTCGTGGCGTGCTAATTATGCCTGGGAGGAGTAAGGGATTCGTGGACAAGGACTCAGAGGGCACCCTGATTAAGTCGCTAGTAGTGCCTAACTCGAGGAGTCAGTGCGTTGAACTTGGCGATGAGGGAATAGTGATCAGGTTGAAAAACCCGCCCGTTAAAGGTAAGGCCAACGATGAACTCGTGAAGTTTCTGAAAAAGCTCCTTAAGAAACCTGTGTTAATTGCTTCTGGCTTCACTAACCGTGAGAAAGTGATTTTAGTCAGGAATGCGGATGCTGACTACGTGATGAGGAGGTTAAAGGAGGTTCAATGTGCTTAACATGACTCATTTCCGGAAACTATGGCGGGTTAACAGGCCTTACACGTCAAAAGACAGTACCTCACCGTTGGTCGGGAAGTACACGTTCTCAGCGCCAACGATGTCCTCAAGTACCTGCTTAAACTCCTGACCCACGTCCTCACCGCTATGTACTAGCACTATCTTCTTAAGCCTGCTTACCTGCTTAGTGAGCTCAAGTAACCCGTCCTGCCCGGCATGACTTGAGAAGTCGAACCACATTAGCCTAGCCTTCATTGGTCCCCCGTTGTTTCCGAAGATCCCCGTCTCTAGGAGTTCGCGGCCAGGCGTTCCTGGTGCCTGATACGACACTAGATATACTGCGTTCTTAGAGTCATTAGCGATTTTCTTCATGTAGTATTGGGCGGGTCCGCCTTTGAGCATGCCTGCCGACGCTACTATGACGTTTCCTTTACCCTTCACAATTCTTCGTCTATCCCCGGAGTTTCTTACGGCCCTAAACTCGCTTAACGCCTTCGCCACAAGCCCGTACCTGTTAATATGCTCTGGATGGCTCACGATGATGTTGCTTATTACGCGGATCATACCATCATAATATACTGATGCGTCAGGCATTTTCTCGTAAAGCAGGGCCAATATTTCTTGGGAGCGCCCTAAGCTGAAGGCAGGCACAAGAACGTTACCTCCCCGGTCGACGACTTCCCTAACGGCGTCAATGAATTCCTTTTCTGTCTCCTCCCTTGGTGGGTGTATCGAGTTGCCGTAGGTACCCTCAATTATTAGTATGTCAGCTTCTATCCCCCTGAGGTCAGCGCCCTTAACTAACCTGGTATCCACGGTGTTAACGTCACCCGTATACAGTACCTTAACCCCGTCGAGATCAACTAAGATCATAGCGCTACCGGGTATATGGCCAGCGTTGATTAACCTGATGCTGAAGTCCTCGAACCATAGTGTCCTGCCGTAATCGGTAAGTATTACGTTATCCATCATCGTGTTAAGGTCCACCTCCTCGAAGGGCAGGTAGTAACCCGACAACTTCAGGAAGTCCTTTATCATGATCTCCCCAAGTTCCTTCGTCGTGGTCGTCATTACTAACGGTACTCTGGAAGTCGTGAACATCATCGGCGTTGCCCCTATATGGTCCAAGTGAGCATGTGTCACTGCCATAGCTGTCACGTCAGCTGGTCTTATGTGGAGTGGTAACTGCGGTTCATCCTTCTCATTGAAGTTCACACCGTAATCTAAGAGTACGTAACGGCCGCCCCTACCGACGGCTACGGCCGCCCTACCTACCTCACGGCCGCTTCCCAGGATCCTTACTTCTAACTTGCTCAATCCTCCTAACACCTGAGAAAACCCTTTATTCTGACAGGTAATAAGCTGAACTGAGGTCGTGATAGGAATGTTCTCGATGAATCCGAGGGATTTGAAGCGGGCAATGAAGCGGTTAGGTATCGATGTGAAGGAGCTTGAGGGTGTACGCTCAGTAACCATAACTCTAGAGGATAAGGAGCTAATCATAAGGACACCCCAAGTAATCGTGATGAAGGCGCAGGGGCAGAAGATCTATCAGATCATGGGTGGGAAGGAGGAAGTAATCGAGAGAGCACCTGAGGTTAAGGAAGTAAAGTTCTCCGAGGAGGATATACGCTTCATAATGGAGCAAACAGGCGTAGGTAGGGATGAGGCCATCAAGGCGTTAGAGGAAGCAAACGGGGACATAGCCCAAGCAATCTTGCTGCTAACCTCCGGTGAGTGAAGGTTAGGTCATAGGTGCAGTGAAGTAGCGTTCCGTAGCGCACTAATTAATGACTTAGGATCCTCCTTAAGCGATAGTATCAACGGGATACCCTCCCTATCAGCTAACCTGATCGCCAGCGGATCCACCTTCCTAGAACCATGGAAGACGACGGCTGCTGGCTTTACTGGTGCGACCCTCACGGCTATCATTGGTGAACGTCCTAAATGCACTTTAGTAAAGACCAACGCTCTTCGACTGGTCGTGCCCATTATCTGCCAGAACTCATTGCCGCTCATCGTCTCTATAGCTCCAATACTGTCAATTATTGTGTAACCGTAAAGCTCGAGACGCGGGTTGGCGTGTGAGTTAACGATGATACCCTCAACAACGTCAACGAGTTCAGCTAGCGTTAACGGTATGCTGAGTTCCCTAGCATCTAGTATCGCGCCGACATTTATGCTGAGGGATCTAGCAAGTTGCTTCACAGTTGCCCAATCCCGCTTGGAGTCTATGAGCAACAAAGCATCCACGAACCTACGTAGGAACTTAACCCCTGGTGAGCGCCTCCCTTTCTCGTAATCGCTAATGACTGATGCGCTTATTCCCATTATCCTGGCTAATTCCTGTTGTGTGGCGTTGAATATCTCCCTCCAGCGACGGAGTGCTGAGCCGTGCTCATTACTCATGACTATATCTCCAGCAATTCTCTTCGCTATTATTTCGCGTACGTAGTCACTTACCAATATTTGTTTCCCCGAGAAACTGGGGTTAGAGTGAGAAAAATTTAACGGGTGTCGAAGGTTCCATTAAGTCACACTATAGGCCACTTAATGTTAGGTTCGACACAAACTCCTGCGCGCTCAAATAACTCCCTTGCGTGTTTCTGAACGTCCTCCAGAACTTTTTCCTCATCCATAGTGAGTACCTTCCTATTCCTCATTATTATCTTCCCGTCTATTATCACGTCGGTAACATCATCACCATGTGCCGCGTACACCACGTGTGAGACTGGGTCGTTCATGGGCATTAGCTTGGGATCCCAGTAATTAATAACTATGATGTCAGCTTTCTTACCTACCTCTATGGATCCTATCTCATTCTCGAGACCCAGGGCACGAGCACCTCTTATGGTAGCCATCTCTATTACGTCCTCAGCCCTAATGGCCTCAGCATCGCGTTTCACTGCAGGTTGCAACAGCGCAGCTATCTTCATCTCCTCTATGAGGTCGTAATTGTCGTTACTCGGACCCCCATCACATCCCAGCGTGACGTTCACTCCAGCCCTTAGCATGTCGGACACCCTAGCTATGCCAGAACCGAGCTTGGAGTTGCTTGACGGGTTATGGCTGACGTGAGTGCCAGTCTTAGCCAAGAGTTCTATTTCCTCATCACTCGCCCACACAACGTGCACTAGAACGACGTTAGGTCCGGTTAATCCAACCCAATGAGCGAACTCCACAGGCTTCCTGTTGAAGACCTTCGTCATGTACTCAACGTCCTCAGGTACTTCTGCTAAATGCATCGTTATTCCCGTGCCCAGTTCCTTAGCCTTAGCTGATATTTCCCTGTAGAGCTCAACGCTCACTGCTCCAGGTGTTCTCGGGCCGAACCACACGAATATCCTGCCGTCCCATCCGTGGTACTTCCTATAAAGTCTCTCTGTGTCTCCCATACTCTGCTCTCCGCTTTCTATTAAGCCGGGATGAAGGGCGTTCTCCTCTAACGCGTAGCCGGTCATGTCCATCACGTGCCTAGCTATCGCCGCCCTTAACCCTACATCATGCACCCGCTCAATTATGCGGTCGGGCCCGTACCTCCCGACCATCCCGGTTTCAAGGAATGTCGTTGTCCCGGTCTTTATCATCTCCAGCATCGTGAGGGAGGCGGCAGCCAACGCGTCGTCCGCCGTCATATTGCCCTGAAGAGGCCATACACACTTGGTTAACCATGGAATCAGCCTTTTGTAGTTGGCGCAGGCCTTGAGCATGCCCTGCACTAAGTGTACGTGTGTGTCGACTAAACCGGGCATTATTATGGAGCGTGGCGCGTCAATTTCTTCCTTAGCTTTTCCTCTGAAATCCTTATCAAGCTCCTCGCACTTGCCGACGGCTATTACGCGTCCGTCCTCAATGGCGACACAACCATCCTTAATAATTTTTCTGTCTTTATCCACGGTTATGACAAATTTGCCTCTCACGTAAATATCAGCCAATGATACCCCCTTTTAATTTAGGCATCATATATAAATCCTTATTTTCTCATTGCTCAGTTTAACACACAAGTGAGGTATTTAATCATGGGTAGTGAGGGTACTACAACAAAAACGTTAAGAAAGGATTACTCCCCTCAGACCCTGCGTAACATCGTGCTCGCTGCTCAGGGCAGGGTGAAAGCTGACTTAATAATCACTAACGCAGACCTAGTTGACGTAGTAGTTGGCGACATAAGGGAGAAGGTTAACATCGCGATATGGAATAACTACGTAGTCCGTGTAGGGTACTTCGACGTGGACAAGTATAGAGGGCCGGAAACCATCATAATGGATGTTAAAGACGCTGAAATGGTAACACCAGGATTCATAGAGCCCCACGTCCATATAGAATCCTCCCTACTTACGGTACAAGAATTCAGTAGGGCAGCCCTAATCCACGGAACAACGACAGTGGCAGCAGATCCGCACGAGATCGCGAATGTCCTAGGCGTCGATGGAGTTAAGATGTTCATCGAGGAATCACGACACGTACCCCTCCGAGTTTTCTTCTACGTCCCTTCATGCGTGCCCCCCACAAAGGCGGGACTCGACACCGTAGGCTCAACAATAACAGCAGATGATACTGAGAAGCTGATGAAAGAGGAGGAAGTGATAGGTTTAGGGGAAGTAATGGACTTCCTAAGCGTAATCAACGCTGACGAAGAGATAATGAGGAAGATATCATGCGCAAAACTAGCTGGCAAGGTAGTCGACGGTCACGCGCCGCAACTACCAGAGGACATGTTGGTTCCTTACGCAGCCTCCGGAATCGAAGGTGATCACGAGTCGGTCTTCATAACGGAAGCGCTGATGAAGCTCAGGAACGGGATGCACGTGCTTGTCAGGGAAGGGTCAGCGTGGAAGGACCTAGACGAGCTTTCAAAGATACTCACGTACATGCGCATCAACACGAGGTACCTAGTCTTCGCCAGCGACGATATCGAGGTTACCGACCTAGTTGATGAGGGCCACCTCGACAGGATCCTCAGGAGGGCTGTCTCATTAGGAATAGATCCAATAACAGCCGTTCAGATGGCAACGATAAACGTAGCAGAATACCTAAAGCTACCGGAGATAGGCGCGGTAACTCCCGGAAGGTTCGCAGATATAGTGGTTCTAAAGAACTTCAGACAGTTCGAGGTACGTGACGTGATAGTAAACGGTAAGGTAGTAGTTCATAACGGAAAGTACATAGCATCAAGTGCTAAGCGCTACAAGTTCCCTGAGAAAGCCTATAAGACAATGAACATAGGGCGTAGAATCCAAGCAGAGGACTTAGCGATAAAGGCACCGGCGAGGAAAGGGAAGGTAAAGTTCCTAGCAATCCGGGCTGTTCCTGGGAAGGCAATAACAAAGAAGGAGATCATAGAAGCAAACGTGAATGAAGGTATCATAGAACTACCTGTCGGCGACACCGCATACATAGCAACCATAGAAAGACACCACGCAACAGGCAACGTAGGCAAGGGAATAGTTGTAGGCCTAGGCTTAAAGAAGGGTGCATTAGCACAAACAATAGCTCACGACGTCCATAACGTGGTAGTTGTCGGTAAAACACTGGATGAGATGGCGAAAGCCGTTGACGAACTAGTAAGGATGGGAGGAGGTATGGTTGCTGTACTGAACGGTGCGGTGATAGGGTCGGTGAGGCTGCCTATAGCTGGGCTAATGTCTGATAAACCCTTCGAGGAGGTTTACGAGGAGCTGGAGGCCTACAGGAAGGCCCTCATGGCCATGGGGATGAACTACCATGAATGCTTCATGACGATAGCGCTACTCTCCTTACCGGTGATCCCCGAAGTCAGGGTAACGGATAAGGGAGTAGTGGACGTCCTCGCAGGGAAGATCATAGATCCCATCTTAGAGGTTGAAGCGGAGGAATGAGGGAGAAGCCTTGGCTTCCCTCCTGATACGGGGTGCTAAAGTACTCATCAAAGATAACTACTTGCGGGAGGCTAACATCCATGTAGCGGATGATAAGGTAGTGAAGATAAGTGCTCATGACACCGAGTTAACCGCTAATCAGTACGATAAGATTATTGATGCCAAAGGATTAATAGCAGTGCCGGGCGGTATAGAGATCCACGCGCATATTTATGACCCAGACTACACGCACCACGAAGATTTCTTCACAGGTTCGCTGGCGGCGGCGTATGGCTCCATAACAACAGTATATGACATGCCCTTGAGAATGTATGTTGAGGATCTCAAGACGCTGGAGATAAAGGTTAAGGAAGGGTTACGTAACTCAGTAATTAACTTCGGCATCATAGCCGGAATGATGAATGAGAGGAACATCGGTAACGTAAAGCAACTGCGTGATGCAGGGGTAAAGGCGTTCAAGTTATTCACCTGTAAGCCATTCCGCCCAGCAAGTGATGCCGGGATGACGAAGGTCATAGAAGTCGTTAACTCAAACGACGGAACCGTAATGATTCACGCCGAGGACGACGCCATCCTGGACTACTTCATCGAAAAGTACAGGAAGTTAGGGAGGGATGACCCAATAGCCCATCATGAGTCAAGACCTGCTGAAGCTGAGGCCTCAGCCGTAGCAAGGATACTCATTATCGCGAAAATGCTGAATGCGCGTGTCCACTTCGCACACGTATCAGCAGGTCTGAGCGCGAAGCTCATTAGGAAAGCCAAGGAAGCTAGTGTGCAGGTAACTGCCGAGACCTGTCCTCATTACCTCCTATTCACTAAGGACGACGTCATGAAGTGGGGTAATTACCTTAAGATGAACCCAGCGTTGAAAACGAAGGATGATGTGCGGGAATTATGGAGGGCCCTAGCGGATGGGACTATAGACGCCGTCACCTCCGATCACGCTCCCTCACCACGTGATGAGAAGGAAGTCGATGTGTGGAGCGCTTGGGGAGGCATACCTGGGATAGAGACAATGTTTCCAGCAATATTCACGTACGGTATCAGGAGGCTTGGACTACTGACGATTGAGAGGTACGTTGAGGTAACGTCCACTAACCCGGCCAAGATAATGGGTGTTTACCCAAGGAAAGGTACCTTAACCGTAGGCTCGGATGCGGACATAGCGTTGATAGATCCTAGCCTAACGATTAAGGTCAAGCCAGATGTGCTTCACCATAAGGTTGATTGGACCCCCTACGAAGGCATGGAACTATGCGGGTGGGCCAAGCACTTAATAGTGAACGGTAAGGTTGTTATAGAGGATAGGGAATTCATAAGGGAAAATGCGAGTCCAAGGTACGTGAAGTCATGAGCGAGGAGTTAAGCGGGATAGAGGGACAGAGCGCCACGCATGAACGTGGAGTTAGTTCAGGTGTGATAATCACCGTAGGGTTATTCATACTATCGCTAACCCTGTTTCTCTCTCCTTTCTTGTCCTACATCGTGGTTGTTCTCGCGGCTATCGCCGTAATGGTTAAGGCCCCTGTAGGGAAGACGCTGAAGTACGTATTGCTGGGCACGGCATCCATAGCGCTCGCCATGACGTCCGCGGTACTCTCCATGATCGCCGTGATGTTGCCCGCAAAGGAATTACTCCTGCTGTCCCTAATACTTGGGTTCCCTTCCCCAGTACCGTTACTGCTCCCAATATTTGACATTCTAGGAATTGGGAGGGAGGTACGTGCGGCCCTCGCCGTAGCCTTACTAGCCGCGGGGGTTATCACGCTACCTCTCTACGGTACAGCTCCTCTACACCTGCAGGACGGTTCAACCATGGGGTCCACGTCAGGTATTGTTGAGAGCGTGGGTTTCCTAGGGCTTTACATCGCGATAGGGTATGCGCCGTCATCAACAGCGATAATTGTGAGTTACTTAATACTGATATATATCGTCATGAGTGGGTTAAGAGCTTACCTTCAAAGAACGACTTAACAGTAGCCACTAACTCGTCTTCATCTCTGCAGATCCTATCGTACCTCTCATTAAGTAGCTCCCTCAACCTCGGCATCATATACCTCCTATCACAGAGTATCACCACGGCTTCATCGTGCTCGGACCTTATGGCACGTCCAGCCGCCTGCATGACCTTTATCACGGCTGGTAGCTCCATGACGTACGTGCGGGCGGAGACCCCCGCGATCCCCTCCATAACCTTCTCGAAGTCCCTAGCATAATCGTCTGGTTGGGGGTAAGGTACGCCTGCAACTACTACCGCCTTAATTAATGACCTGCCCTTATCGTCGAGTAGCTCTAACCCCTCAGTTATCTTGCCACCGGCTACGCAGTGAACCAATACCCTATCGGTGGCGGAAGCGGTCTTAAGCAATTCCTCATACTTAGTTCCCTTACCTTCCTCAAACTGCTTACCATTAATGACCAAGTACCGCAGAACGTTGCTCATGAAGTTATAGCTGGGGTAAACGACTAACGTCACACCCTCAGGGACGGCGTTGAACACTGCTTCAATCAACTTAGCGTACCTCTCATACATCCCCTTACTGCGGTACCTGTAGCTGGAGGTTACGCTGGTTACGACAATATACGCTATGTTATGACGAGGGAATACACGCCCATATTCAGACTCGATGTCGATATATGTTAGGTTACCTCCGCAAATCGGCGTTAATATGTGCGTAGGGGGCATCGTGCCTGACATGAGTAGGACGCCTCTGAATAGTGAGAGCCTCCTCTTGATGAACCCGTAACCTAAGGGAAGTGCCTTAAGAATACCTACCTCTGACTCAGAGAGATACCCGTAGGACTGGAAGTCGGGTTCTCTTAGGTAGCGGAGGAACTTAACAACCTTACTTAATTTAGTGCTCAGAGCTACAGCGTCCGACACGCTCGGCGCTCTAAGTAATTTCTTCAATCTTATCTCGGCGAGGGCGTCTTCTAGGAGAAATAACGTGCCCTCGCCGGGAAGGACTAGGGTCTTATCCACGCGCTTCAGTAACCTTCCCTTCTGCTCGCTAACTATGCCTAAGAGATTCCTCAGGTAACTTAGAACTTCGTCATAGTGCTCACCGTATTGCTTAACCTCCTTTAATGCTTGCTCCAACGTTATGCTATCTATCTCTTCATCAATCACGGACTGAGGTATGAGGAGTGTGTGGGCTTCATCTAGGATTAAGTAGAAGTCATCGGGCCCGACATCGGCGAAGGCGGTGTCAAACACTTCTTCACGAAACACGTAAGGGTACGTAACGACAACGAATTGTGAGTCACGAATTAACCTAGTGAGCGAGAAAAAAGGACAAACACCAACCTTACTTGAGATCAGCGACGTCAGAACATGGGGATCAAATGATGACTCAGAGTTAAGTAATTCCCGCACGTCATCAAGTTTCTCGTCAATACCGAAGAAATATGGGCACATTTTCCTCATTCTCAAGGACTTACATGCAGCCCAGAAGTCCTCCGCGTTTTTCCCGCCGCCCGCGTCTTGAGCTAAGGGACACATCTTAGCAGCACTATACACGAACGTGAAGGAGAAGCCCGACCTACGTAGCTCCCGTATCACGGGACTCATTTCGTTTATCGTCCTGACACCGTACAGTACGGGACTAACGTCTGAGTGAGAGACCAACGCAACTATAGTTTTGCCGAAACCCGTGGGGGCTTTAAGAACTATGTATGTGCCTAAGGACTCCGCTACCCTCTTGCAGGCCTCGAGCTGACCTTTCCTCGCCGTTGTGTAAGGGAACCTCATCGTACTTACCTTGTGGTTGTGTGATCTACTTCAGCGACGCTATGATCATGATTATTCCACGGCGAATAAGTGAGATAGCGAGCCCAGCCAGTATTAGGGCTATGACTTTATCTACTAATTGAGAGCCAGACTTACCGAGCACTTCCGAGAGCTTAGCACCGCCGAGCATGGAGATATACGTTAGGAACACGTTAACTACTATGGCTATTAACGCGTATGTTATACCGTGAGCGTACTTAATGTATATCGTTGTTGAAATCGCTGCAGGGCCGGCTATCAGGGGGGTAGCTATGGGAACCAACGAGGGTCTATCCCTACGTAGCTCTGAAGCGTACCTGATGTCCATGAAATCAAGTATGGCGACTATCATCAAGAGTATACCTAGCGCTATCATGAAGTCCTGAGTCTCTATACCAAAGTAACTCATAACACTGTCCCCAACTAAACCGAAGAAAAGCAAGATAATAGTGCCGCCGGTGACACCCCTAAGGACTATTTCCTTACGTAGGCTAGGCTCAAGACCAGCAGTGTTAGCCCCCACGTAAATCCCGAGGGTTATTGGGTCAATCACAATGAAGAGCATTATGATATCCTGAATTAATGCACCTATATCCAGTCCCAGCACCACAATGAATCACCAGCACTCACACTCGGGATTACCGCGGACCTCGAGCGTGGTAAATTCTCCTCTTTTAAGATCCATGATCAAAAGTCTATTAAATAGCGGCTCACCGATGCCTGTCACGAGCTTGATTACTTCAGCGGCTTGGATGGCACCTATGACGCCAGGTGTAGGGCCGATAACCTGCGGTGGCTCTCCTCCCTGCTCGCTAGTTATGCCGAGGACGCACTTAAGGCAGTGCGTTTTCCCTCTTAATATGGTGGTGACCTGCCCGTAGAACTCAGCTATCCCGCCATGCACCAAGGGTTTCGAGTAGATCCATGTTAGCCTATCGAGCGTTAATCTCCCAGCCCAATTATCAAGGCAATCAACGACCACGTCTGCCTGGCGCACAAGTTCCTCAAGCCTTTCATCCTGCACATTCATCACGTAAGGCTCGACACTAACACTAGGATTAAGGCTACGTACTTTCTCTGCCGCTACTAAAGCTTTGAATTTCCCTATGTCATTAACGCTGTAGAGCACCTGCCTATTCAGATTGCTTAGTTCCAGCCTCCCCTTATCAACTAGGACTAACTTACCGACCCCAGCCGCGCTCAAGTATAACGTAACCGGTGATCCCAGCCCTCCGAGGCCAGCAACAAGTACTGTTGCCTCATGCAATCTTTCCTGCCCCTCACGTCCAAGCAACTTTAATTGCCTTGAGTATCTCTCTTCTGTCATCGCCTATCCTCTCTTGAAACACTACCAGGGGTTTAAACGTTGAGGCCGTCTTTTAATAGTGTAAGGCAGGTTAATGTATTTGAGGCGGTGGACATGGATGACGTGGGCCTAAAATATGGTCCGGTGGTATTCGAGGGTGTTTCACCGAATGCGGCATTCATGACGAGGGTGAAGAGGTTCATATTAACTACTAGAACGAAGTACCAGGAAGTTCAGATACTAGAGCTCTATGAGTATGGACGGGCCTTGGTGCTCGACGGATATATTCAATCAACGGAGTATGATGAGTTCATATACCATGAATCGCTGGTTCACCCCATCACCATAACGCATCCACATCCTAAGAAGGCCCTCATTATTGGGGGCGGAGAGGGTGCGACACTAAGGGAAATTCTAAAGCACTCATCAATCGACGAAGCAGTAATGGTCGACATAGACGGTGAGTTAATAGAATTCGCAAAGAAGTACCTTGACTTCATGCATCAGGGATCCTTCAACGACCCGAGAAGTAAGCTACTAATAGAGGATGGCTACAAGTACGTTAAGGAAATAGCGCCAAGGAAATACTTCGACGTTGTTGTGCTAGACCTTACAGATCCATACGGCCCGGAAATCTCGAGAAAGCTGTACAGCAAGGAGTTCTACGCCATGATTAAGTCGGTGATGAGGGACAGTGGCATTATGGTGACCCAAGCCGGTAATTCCTTCTTCTACCCAAGAACATATGCTAGGGTACTAGAGAACATTAAAGCAAACTTCAGTATCGTCAGGGAATACTGGGTATGGGTACCTTCCTTCGGATACGCCTGTAACTTCATAGCCGCATCTGACGTACTTGACCCAGCCCTAATGAGTGAGGACGAAGTTAATGATAGGCTGAAATCCCGGGGTGTAAGGTCAAAATTCTATGACGGGGCTCTCCATATTTCCCTCTTTAAAGGGAAAGTGCTGTTAGGAAGGGTGCCGGAGGAGTAATTAATCAGTGAATTATTAAAAAGAGAAGCTACGTAATCTTTTTCCAGCTGGCTCAGGCCCTGTTCACTCAGGCCTAATCTTACCCCATTTCTCTAGTGCTTCCCTTAATTCTTTGTGCGTCTTGGCGTACTCTTCTAAGGGGACACCATTATAGTATGCCTCTAGCGCTTGACGCACTGCTATTCCTCCGGCCTTAGGGCCGCTTGGGTGACCTGTAACACCTCCTCCTACCTGTATTAGTATGTCGGAACCCATGAAGTCAAGCAGTTGCGGTAGCACCCCAGGATGTAGCCCTCCAGATGCCACGGGGAGGACAGGCTTAAGGCCATACCATTTCTGCGGCTCTTTTGTCTCGTCCCCCTCAGGGCTGAAGTCCTCCTGAGTTATTACGTTCTGAGTTAACTTTAGCTCCTTCAGGTCGGCTTCCATCTTACCTACGTTGGTTCCTATGTGAATGTGATCAACTCCGGCAAGCCTTGATATCTTGGCTATTAAGTAGAAACTCACCCCATGATCTCTGGGTCTTGTGAAGGCAGCGTGGAACGCCCTGTGTGCATGTATTGCTAGCCTATAGTCGGCCGCGTGTTCCCTAGCCGTCTGAACAGCTGCCCAACCAACCGTCAGAATATCAATCATTATGAATTCATTACCATAATCGGCTACAAGTTTCATCCTACGTAGCATCTCCTCCAGCGTTGGTGCCGTTATGTTGCATAGGTACCCTTTCTTCTCACCGGTTTCCTTCTCAGCTTTGTCTATGGCCTTCATCACGGCAGCTAGCCTCTTCTCGAAGCGGTTAAAGGGCTGGTCAGTTAGGTTTTCGTCGTCCTTTACTAGATCCATCCCGCCACTTAGGATCTCATATGCTGCCTCACCGTATTCTTCCGAAGTTAACCCGACCTTAGGCTTAGGTACTGTCGCAAGTATCGGACGTTTATAAACCTTAAGCTTGTCGCGGACACCGCTAATGCCGAATGAGGGTCCGGGGAACGACTTAACATACTTCTCAGGAAACATTATGTCAAGCGCTTTCAAGCTTTTTATGGCCCTCATACCGAAGATGTTACCCAATACTGAGCTGAAGAGCTGAGGTATCGATCCAAGCTCGAAGAGGTCTAGGGGGTACGCCACCTTAATTAAGCCATCCTCACGGACGACGTAAGCCTTAGCCATAATCTTACGTACGTGTGGTTTCAGCGTCGTTAGCGTGGTCCAAGTACCGACACTGCTCTCTGATGCGATCCTCCCTGCTATGTCATCCATTGTGAGACCTTCGGCAGGCTTAGCCTTAAACACTGCAATTAACTCGTCGCTACTTGGCTTGTAGCTCCTGTCCACGAACTCATTGTACCATTCAAACCCCATGTTTACATCCCAAGTAAATATCATGGGAGTGGCTAATAAGTAGGTTTAACTTAAGGCTGGAATGTGTCGAAGGAGAAAAGATTTAAGTGGAAGTACGTTCTCAAACGTTACCCACTATTTTGATTAGTTGCTGTGCAGCCTCTACAAAGCGCTTAGACACTTCAGCGTCCGGGTATTTCAGTATGAATGGTGTTCCAGCGTCATTGCATTCAGCTATTCTCGGGTCAAGTGGTATCTCGCCAAGGAACTCTATCCCGTACTTGCTAGCTATTTCCCTGCCAGAGCTCTTACCGAAGATCCTGTAGAATGAGCCACACTTAGGGCAGAGGAAGCCGGACATATTCTCTATAACTCCTAAGGGTCTTATGTTTACCCTCTTGGCGAAGACTATTGACCTACCGACAACGAGGAGCGAAACCTCGGAGGGGATGGTCACAAATACGGCTCCGTCCACCTCCGGAAGCTCCTGGGCAACGGTTAGTGCTTCATCACCAGTGCCTGGCGGCATGTCAATCACTAGGAAATCAAGCTCTCCCCAATTAACGTCTGTTACGAACTGTGTTATCGCGGTGGATTTAATTGGTCCACGCCATATTACTGGCGAGTCATCATCCGGGAGCAAGAAGTCCAAGGACATCACCTTAAGTCCTAGAGGTCCTAAGGCAGGCTCTATTCCTTCATCCGACATCGTTAGTCTAGTCCCTCTTAATCCCAGCATCTTTGGGGCTGAGGGGCCGTGGAAGTCAACATCCATAAGTCCTGTTCTGTGACCTAGCTTCTGGAATGTTAGTGCGAGGCTAGACGCTATGAATGATTTCCCGACACCGCCTTTGCCAGACATTACGACTATCTTATGCTTTATCTTGGACATTCGCTCCTGAAGCTTCTTCTTCCTTTCAAGGTACTCGCGTGGTACGTGAACCCTTATCTTACTTGACGGTGGGTTTGAGGCCATACTCACATCACTACATTTGAGTGTTTTCGTGGAGTTAAAAGTGATTACGTTAGTACGTGGACAGGCTCCTCAGACCCTCTGTTGACTTAAGTACGTTAGCTCAGCGTACTCGAGCTTAAACGTCAGGACATACCCGTTGATGTCTACGACCGCCTTTACAGGGAACTTATACTTAGTCTCGTACCACACAGTGGCGTTAACATGGTAGGTCTTATTATGTAATTCAATTGTGTAGATATACCGTACCTTCACAGTGTCCAGCGGCTCCTTAACCGTAGGTATCGTGACCCTATCGTGTCCAAGGTACGTTGTCTCTACGCTTATATTATGGTTTTTGAGGTTCTCAACATTAACTAAGAGCATTGAGATGTTCTCAACTTTACTTGTGAAGCCCAGTATATCTAACACCGGTTGGACATAGTAGGCGCCAAGCGGTATGACGCCATGTCCGCTCAACACAACTGTCTTGTTGCTGGGAGTACCGCTTTCGTTTGTTGGTACCTTGAGTGTCCTGTTATAGAAGAATATCCTGAACTGTATGAAGTCCTTAACACCGAAGACCGTGCCGTTTAGGTTGACATCGCCTCTAATGTCATAGAACACGTCGAGGGTTGCGTTGGGATTGGGTTTGTTTGTGAAGTATATCTCCTTAAGTGCTTTGTAAAGGTTCTCCGTGGTCGGCTTTATTTGATTACTGGAGGTTTCTCTTGACGCATGGGTTACAAGGTAGGCTACACCTACAGCTATGAATATTACTATCACAGCAGCTATGATTAAGTCCCACCTAATCTTTCTAGTTCTTATGGAGGGCGAAATCCTTGCTTTCCTCTTGACAATCACCTTACCTGCTTCCTTTCCCTTTCTTTTCTTTCTCTTCTTGGTCAGCCTAACTCACCTCGCCTTTCCTTCAGCCGCTTCAATAATGTGGTTCAGTATAAAATCATTTTCAGGTTCAGTGACGCTTACACGTATCGCCTAACCTTGATTACCTGCTCCTCGCCTTTCATGCCGTAGGTCATTACTATTAGATCACCTATTGAGATCTCATCCATCCTGATGAGTTTCTTGAAGGCTTCTTCAAGCCCCTCCTCATGATTCTTTGTGGGAGTTATTATGGTGTTCACGCCCCACAGTATGTTTATTGACCTAGCAACCCTCATGTTGGGTACAGCCACGTAGAAAGGCACGTTGGGTCTTATCGATGCTAGGTGACGGGCAGTAACCCCTGTCGACGAGTATATTATTATCTTGGCGTTCAGATCCTCCGCGAGTTCGGCAACGCCCTTAGCGTACCTTCTCTTCAGTGGGCCACCCTCCCTATACGTCCTTATGTTCTCGCTTGCCTCAGCCTTGCTAACTATCCGACGTAACCACTTCACCGCTTCAACGGGGTACTTGCCGGCCGCTGTTTCCCCAGTCAGCATCAGTGCGTCAACGCCTTCGGATACGGCAACGTAGGTGTCAACAACCTCAGCCCGTGTCGGGACAGGGTTCTCAATCATAGATTCCAGGAGTTGTGTTGCTACTACGACAGGCTTACCTATTCTTAATGAGGCCTCAACAATCCGTCTTTGAATCCTCGGTATCTCCTCTAGTCCAAAGTTCATTCCTAGGTCTCCCCTAGCAACTAGTATCACGTCAGCTACACGGGCTATGTCCTCAACGTTCTTGACGGCTGACCTTGTCTCTATCTTAGCTATTACTCCGGCATCGCACCCTATCTCCCTAAGCAATTCCTTCAATACCCGCACATTGTCCGCGTTCCTAACGTAACTAAGCCCTATATAGTCAGCCCCGACACTGCAGGCGAACTTAAGATCCCCTAAATCCTTTTTAGTCAGGACCGGGAGGTCGAACTCCTTGTTCTGAACAACAACGCCCTTGCGGGACTTAATGATAGCGTCAGTTAGGGCTGCGACTTCAACCTCGTCGCCTGAAACCTTAACAACCCTTAACCTGACCCTACCATCATCCATGACCAGGATGTCTCCCTCCTCAAGCTCAGAAAGCACCTTCTCATTTGGGAATGGTATTATGCCCGGTTCTTCAGCTCTCTGTTGTGGGACTAACCTAGCGATATCACCTTTCCTTAAGGTCAAGGGTTCAGATAATTCACCTAACCTTATAGAGGATCCTTCAAGATCTGTTATTAACGTCAGGGGCTTGCCAGTAGCCTCCTCCGCCTTCCTAACATTGTCAGCAAGGGTTTTCCAGAAATCACTATTCCCGTGAGCGAAGTTTATCCTGAACCCTGATGCGCCAGCGTTAACTAACCTGATGGTTGTTTCTAGGTCTTTAGAAGCAGGTCCTAGGGACGCGATTAGTTTAACATGTGTCAGTCTAACTCACCTAAAGAGCAAGGGGTAGAAAAGAAAATAAGGGTTCACTAATTCAAAAGACTGGAGCCGCCGTAGCTCAGCGGGTAGAGCGCCGGCCTCGTAAGCCGGTGGTCGCGGGTTCAAATCCCGCCGGCGGCTCCACGTCACACACAATCACGCGTGTTGAGGATAGCTTTCAATAATCAGCCTTAAACGTTTGGAGTGTGTTAAGGATGTTGCGATACTTCTGTACAGCTCCGCAGGGTACGGAAGACCTTGTGGCTAAGGAATTGGGTAGGATGGGCGTCTATGTAAGGTTGATCGCACCTGGCAAGGTATTCTTCACCGCGGATGAACGCTTTACCTATGTAGGCAATAATACCTTGCGAACCGTGAATAGGGTCTTCATTGAATTAATCCACGCTAAATTCAGAACTCTACGTGACGTAAGGGAGATTGCCGAAAGTTTAAGCTATACAGAATTCATTAAGAGTAATGCGACCTTCGCTGTTAGGGCCGAACGTGTAGGTATGCATGATTTCACAAGTGTTGATGTGGGGCGGGAGGTTGGGGCAGGCGTAATTGAGTCGTATGCGAGCGAAACCGGTGTTAGGCTGAAGGTTAACTTAAGGAGACCCGACGTTGAGGTGTATGCATTCGTAATAAATGACGATCTGATCATTGGTATCAACACTACTGGCGCGTCACTCCACAGGCGCAGGTACAGAGTGTATGATCACCCAGCGGCACTTAAGACCACGTTAGCCGCCGCGCTACTAGAGCTACTGGACTACAAGGAAGGATCATTCCTGGATCCTATGTGTGGCGGGGCCACGATAGTTATTGAGGCCGCTCACAGGGCGCTCTCCATGCCTACCACTCTGTTTAGGCAGGACTACGCTTACAGGAAACTAAGGCTCTACGATCCACGGGTCGAACGCGATACAATCACGGATCTCCTCTCTGGGATAGAGTTAACGAAGGACATTCACGTATACTGCATTGACGCTAGCCCAAAGCACTTAGCCGGTGCACGCCTAAATGCGGCGTCAGCTAATGTTGCTTGGGTCACCACGTTCATTGAAGGTGACTCAACGCTGCAGAAGACTTACTTACCCGTGGGCACCGAAGTGCGTTACGCCGCTGTTAATCCGCCGTACGGAATAAGATTCCATAACCCGAAGAAGTTACCTATGTTCTACAGGAAATTCTTGGAGGTATTCTTCAAACGTTTCCCGGAGGCACGACTAGCGTTAATTACAGCCGCTGTGAGGGCGTTGGAGAAAGCGGCTGGTGATGTGGGGATTAAGATAGTTCGTAGGATTGACGTGATGCACGGCGGGTTACGTGCTAGGATGTATTTGCTGAGCCCCCTGAACTCGACTTAATGGTGTATCGCGCGAGGATAATTACAAGCAGAGTAAGCAGCAGTAGGAACCCTAAGAGGTCAGGCTCATTCATGATGTTTGCTTCCGGAGCGTTCGTTCTGATTGCTGACGTTGTTCTTGTGCTGTGTGACGTACTTGTCTGGGATGCAGTGCGGGCCGTCTCCTGTGTTGAGTAGGTTGTCGTGCTCGATATTGTTGTACTTGTAGTTGAGGTTCGTTGTGTTGTTCCTGGTGTAGTGGTGGAGTTCGTTCCTGTGTGGTTCTCTGGTGTATTCATACTCGTCGTTGTGGTGCTGGATTGTGTCGCGGTGTTTTGGGTTGTCGTGCTCGTGATGCTTAGTCCTGTCTCTAACGTGACCTTCTTGATGAGGGGAAGCAGCATACCGTGTAGTATCGTTGTTAATTTGTTGACGTTGTATGTCCTTAACTTCGATGGTATTTCGTTGTCCTTGAATAGCATTACCTCTTCAGCGTATCTTATCTTGGAGAGCGCCTTTTTAGCGTGTTCTAGCTGTTTCTGCGTAACCTCCGCAGTAAGTGATTCTCCCTCGACTAGCGATGGGTTGTTGAGTCTGGCCCCAGCTAAGAAATCAAGCGAGACCCAGCCAATGGTTGGGATGTACATGAGTGTATAGGCGTGGGGGCCGGCGTTGAGGAACCTCATGTACGAACCTTCAATGGGCATTGTCATGTTTAATGGTAGGTATACGTAACTGTACTCCATTTTGGCGGGTATGCCGTAGTACCACAGTAAGTTCATTAAGACTCTAGACATGTCGTCGCAGTCTCCCTGATGCTTGTTAACTATGTCGGCGAGCGTCCTAGGTAGGGCACTCGCGTTATAGTGTATGTAGCCTGATAGGTAGATGAATATGGCGGCTTGGACAGCAAGGAATGCCTTAGACACGTTATTGATGTTATATCCCCTCTCCTTAAGCCATTTAGTGAAGTCGGGAACGACTTTCTGTTTAATTATATCCACGGGTTTCTTCACGTACTTCTTTCTAATGTCTTGTGGAACTTCGTTCTCAACGCCTGCGAACGCCTTAGGGTTGCGAGATATTTCGAGCACAATGCTGGTTAAGTTTAGGAACGTCTGCTTAATCTTAACGACCACAAAACCGTAGCTTCCGTTAAAGACCTTAATCTGTGCGGTAACGTTACTATCGTTCCCCACGAGTGTTACGTTCCCACCGTAAGCAACAATGTACACTGTTTGATTGAGTGTGCCGTCACTATAGTTTGATGGCATCTCAAAGTACGCTGTCGTTTCATTCTTTGTTAGGACAACGTACGCATAATCATATAGCGTGAAGTCAAGGTGCTGTAATTTACCATGGCTAGGTTGCGCAGAGGTGCTTACTGAGGAATAACTAAGTGATATCGATGATATCGAAAGCAGGATTACCGCAAGCATTAGTGCCGACAGATGTTCGCCGCGCAAACGTGGTCCCTAATGTCCCATAGCCTAGGCCTTAATAACTTACATAGAGACTACCACAGCGGGTTCAAGAGGATTGAAGCCGGAACCCAAATTAGCTGATGTTGGGGAGGACAAAGCAATAAGTACGTTAATTGAGTCCTTAAGCGATAGCTTCGACGGGGGCATCCTAGACAGGTTAGATGATGCCGTAGCCCTGCGCTTAGGGGGCATAACCATAATCAAGGTCGACGGTACATCGGAACATGCGTCCAAGTACCCATGGATGGGGTTAGACGACCTAGCTTACCGTGTCCTAGCTGGGTGTGCCTTAGATATCATAGCTAAGGGCGGGAGACCTCGGTACACGTTAATATCGCTTGGTGTGCCCAAAGAGAGGACCCTTGAGGATGTCCGCCTGATCGGGACAGGTATTCGCGAGTTTGCCCGACGATACGGGGTTAAGGTATTGGGCGGGGATTTCAACGCCTCTGAGGATCCCTTAGGTGTGTGGATAGACGTAACCATGTTAGGCGAGGCAAGAAAACCTATTAGAATGGGGGGAGCACAGGCAGGTGATAATGTCTACGTAACGTCATGCTTAGGCAGGTCAGCGATTCCTGCACTAATGCATTACTTATCAATTAAGGGTGAGATACCGAGCAGCGTTAAGGAATGGTTGCGTAGGCCGGAGGTACCGTTAAGTTTCCTACGATATGTTGATGAAGTTAAGGTAGCCACAGACGTGAGTGACGGGTTGCGTTCGGTGAGAAGGTTCCTCACGTCAAATTCCTTATCCCTAATATTATCCGAGGAGCTCCCAATCTGCAGAGATGTCTCCGAATTCATGGAGGAGATGGGCGTCAGCGTGGAGGATGTGCTCAGGTTTATGGGGGAAGAATACACGGTAATCTATGTTTGCCGTCAAGGCGAGAAATGCGGGAATGGCCTCCTACTGGGGCATCTTACCGAGAAAGGGGCTGGGAAAGTACTGTTAAAGGGAAGGGAAGTGCTTGGGGGATGGGACAATTTTAGAGGGTTTACCTCAACTTAGTACGGAGTAACCTTTTATTTTAACGGAGTATATGGTTAAGCTAGAGGTCAGGCTAATGGGTGAGACACAGCCCGTCACCGAGGGCGAACACAAGCTAATTAAGCCCTCAACCTTCGACCCTGCTAAGGGAGTAATTAGGATCGCAGACAGGGAGATACGTGTTGGCGGACCTTTACCGAAGCTTAAGGAAGGTGAAAAACTAGTTAGGTACACTAACTCGATATGCCCTTACTGCTACGCCTTATTGCCAGCCATAATAGTTGAGCGTGACGAGAAGTTATACATCAGGAAGATCTGCCCAGAGCATGGTGAGATAGAGGAGATTTATCAAGGGAGTTCCGAGTGGGCTAAACGTATAGAGAAGTGGTTCGTTGAGGGGCGCGGACCAAGGCACGTGTACACAGAGCTAACCGCACCTTGTCCCTTCAGCTGTGGTCTCTGCCCATTACACAAGAACCACACAGCCCTAGCTAACCTAGTCCTAACTAACAGGTGTGACCTTGACTGCTGGTATTGCTTCTTCTATGCTGAGAAGTCTGGCTTTGTTTACGAACCGACACAAGAGCAAATAAGGCACATGCTTGAATCGTACCTTAAGCAGGGAGTCACCCCCGTAATACAGTTAACTGGCGGCGAACCTCTCCTACGTGAGGACATTGTTGAGATAATTGGGATACTTAGGGAAATGGGCATAAAGCACATTCAGCTAAACACGAACGCCATAAAATTCGCTAGACTGTACTTGGAGAAAGGCGAGGAAGAAGCAGTGAAGTTCGCTAGGGCGTTAAGGACCGCCGGCGTAAACACTGTTTATATGAGCTTCGACGGCATAACTCCTAAGTCCAACCCCAAGAACCACTGGGAAATCCCCTTTGTCTTTGAGGTCTTCCGTAAGGCGGGAATGACTTCAGTAGTTCTAGTACCCACCGTGATTAAGGGTATAAACACAGGAGAGTTAGGAGACATAATAAAGTTCGCCGCCCTTAACATGGATATCGTTAGGGCGGTGAACTTCCAGCCAGTATCATTGACAGGCATGATCAAGAGGGCTGAGAGACAGAAGCTCAGGGTAACAATATATGACACCGTGAAGTTGATTGAGGAACAAACTGGCGGGCAAATAACGGTTAATGACTGGTACCCGGTACCTACCTCAGTCCCGGTATCAGTCTTCGCTGAAGCACTGGCCGGGAAATTCAAGTTCGAAATGGCTAATCACCCGGAGTGCGGCGTGGGTACTTACGTCTACGTACGTAGGGATGGTGAGGGGTTAACGTACATACCGATACCTAGGATGATAGACATTGAAGGATTCATGGAGTACTTACGTGAGAGGGCTGAGGAATTAAAGGCAGGAAAACACAAGTTGCTGGTAGGAACTAAGATACTTCTAAATATCCTCAAGGACTTCATACGATGGAGTGAGGTGCCACCCGAGCTAAAGAGGAGTCTGCCCAAGCTATTACTGGAAATATTCACTAAGCAATCATACGAAGCCCTAGGTAAGTGGCACTACAAATTCCTATTTCTTGGAATGATGCACTTCATGGACCTATACAACTACGATGTTGAGAGGGTCATGCGGTGTAACATCCACTACTTAATGCCTGACGGCAGAGTAGTGCCTTTCTGTACCTTCAACGTACTAAGTGATGTCTACAGGGATTATGTGCAGAAGAAGTACATGTTCACGCTAGAGGAGTGGAAGAAAATGAAAGGTGAACACACCCTAGGAGAGGCAATAAAGTACAGGAGAAACAACGAATTAATAAGGAAAATGACAACTCACCCACTATACCTTAAGACCTATGGACCCTTCCTAGAGAAATGGATAGACATGTATCCTTGGCTCAAAGAGCAAATGCAAATAGCAAAAGCGTAATTTCAACTAAATCGTCCTTTATCATTCTTTAACAACAGACTTCTGAAGCAGTATTATATTAGTCGCTGAATAAAACGTGACTTCACCCTAATTCAGCGTCGCTGCAAATCTACTCGGGAAATTTATAACCGCAGAATGGACACACCCTCGCCTCTAACGTCACCAAGTGCCCGTTAGGACACCACTTGAGTTTCTTACCACAGTTGGGGCAGAATTTAGCGTTTAGCGGCACCTCCGCCCCGCAGTAGGGGCAGTAGAACTTCCCTTGTGCTTGGGGTTGCGGAGTGGTTGCACTCTGTTGCTGCGGTGGTGGTTGTTGTGCGTAGGAACCGTAGAGCAAAGGAGGTATCATAACAATCCCCGTCCCGGTTGCTGCCCCGGGCGACTTACCTAGTTCGGAGGCCACGGACTTAACGGTTTCCATCTGAAGCACCATGGCGGCATTGCCTGTTTGCCTTATCCAGAATATCTTCTGGCGCCACTCCTCAGTAGTGTCGACACCCTCAAACTTAATGTCGATTAGCTCAAGCCCTAATCTCTTGAAGTCCTCCATGACCCTTAACTTCACTTCCGTGCTTACTCTGTCGAGATTCATGAATACGTCAACAATGCTGTATGTTGATAAGTACTTCATCAGTAGCTCATTCATGTACCCTCTAAGATATTCGTTGATGTCGTCGGTGGTGAATAATGACTGTCCTCCAACAACCTCGTTAACGAATACGGCTGGATCTGCTATTCGGAAGTAGTATGAGCCTCTAAACATTAGCGGTGCTAACTCGGTTGTCTGTGCTCTCCCGCCGAAGAGCCCTCGGAACTGCTTTAACGAGACAAATATTATTGTGGCAACGAAGGGCACCCTCTCGTATCCTGCAACCTTCGATAGTACTTTGGTGAGTAGCGGTAGCGTAGCCGTGGTTAATACATGCCTACCAGCCCTAAACACGTCGTAAACTTTACCGTCCCTGTAGAAGACCGCAGCTTCGTACTCCTTAACTATTAGGACTGATCCCCACTCAATCACTTCGTTAGGATACTTCCAGACTATATCGTCGGGACTCGGGTTAACCCATTCAATCACCTTAGGCATACAGCATCACCTTACCTACCGGGTTCGGCCTTGAATAAGTTATTCCTGAATTCTATCCTTTCGAGCACACTATTAACTAGACCCATGATTTCCTGTAACTTGGCAGGGTTGTTGCGTGCCTCTTGAAGGGTAGTAAGCAAGTTACCAGTCATTGAAGCTATCTCAGCGTCAACCTGCTTCAGCGTTTCGAGCTCCTGCTCCCTCACCTTAATCCTATCAAAGAAACCGGCATATCCTGCTGGTGCATTCTTTATCTTAGAACCAGCTTCATCCAGCTTCTTCCAGAGCCTGTCAAGGTAGGTGACTGGCGCATCATACATGCCGTCAAGAGCAGTAAGCATTAATTCCCTTACAATGTCACGTGCCTTCTTCAATTCATTGTATATGTAATTACGGATTAACCTGTCGTCCTCCCTGATTAACTCCTTAACCTTATATCCATGGAACCCAGGAATTATCTTCTCGAGCTTCTCTAACAAGCTTAACTCCTTGCCCAATTTCGACACCTGACTCTTACTCAATAGAGTAATCCTAACTGCCCCTATTATTATCTTCTTAACTGTTTGCAAAACTGTTGATTTCATTTGGTAAGTTTACCGAGAGGGCTTAACTGCGTTGGCTAGCACGTACGCTAACCCCACACCTATGAGTAGAGTGGCTATGCCGGGACTAACACCGACTCGGGACGCGACAAATACCGCTATGCCAGTAGCCACGACTACACCTCCCCAAAACCACCCTAAGAAATCACGCTTGGAAGCTATGATGAAGGCGCCAATAAAGCATAGCACTATCGAGGCTGAACTAACAAGTGATAGGACACCACACCAAGTCGCAAGGATTAGAGCCCCAATTACTATTAGTGTGAGGGCAGCAAACATGCCCTCTCTCAACATAGCCCCACAAATTAATTTAATTCGTCTGCTTTAAAGTGATGTTATTTAAATTCGCGGATGGGGATTGTTGATGTATGTGAAAAACTCTGCGACTAATTACTTGAGCACCTTCATCCTGTACTCCTCATAGAGTTTAGAGACTTCATTGATCCAACGCGTTAAGTCCTCGGGTCTGTCTGGATAATTGCGGTACAGTTCCTTAGCTTTATTCATATACTTCGCCACCGCCCTTAACTTAAGTAGTAGGCTAGGTCTCCCTATCCCTGCCAGTAACCTCATTGCTTTATCTACTACTGAGAGTTCGAGATCTCCCTTCATGGAGACCGTGTTTAGGTCTGTTTCCTTGATAATCTTACGGGACATGCCGTATTCAAGGTCATCGTCGCTTAATTGCTGGAGGAATATCCTGAATATGTCGAGGGCGGCTTGCTTTATGCCGTAGTGCTCTAGGAAGCACTTATTCGCGCTCCAGAGAGCGGCATTGGAAGTATCCCCGTTAGCCTCTAGGTAAGCGTTAGCTAAGCACCAGGAGGTTATCATTGCCGAACCCTTCCCTCCTCCGTGTACGGGGTTCACCGCATAGGCAGCGTCACCAACGACGGCTAAGCCGTTCCACAGTAAAGTGTTAACGGGTCTTCTCGTCGGTGCGGGTGCGCCGCCAGCTTCAATTATTTCACTATCTTTGAACTCAGGTCTAGTCAGGACGTACTTGTATAGCAAATCCTTAGGGTTAGGGTAGCCTACCCCATGCTGCACTCCAAGGCCAACGTTTACTAGTCCCTTCTCGAGGGAGTATGGGAAGAACCACCAGTAACCGCCGGGCGCTATGCGTTTACTTATGTATATGCGTAGGATCTCCGGCTCCTCTATCTCCTGGTTAAGCTTGCGAACCTCACGATAAGCGATTATAGCGTCCTCAGGCTTCAGGGGGTCCTTAATAGGCCAGTCGTCAGGTACCTGGTTGGCAAGAACCCTAGCGTACCCTGTGGCGTCAACCACTAGCTGTGCACGCACCTCAACCTTCTCGGAACCCTTACGCAGGATAGCGCCGCGTGAGATGCCGTCCTCTACTATTAATTTAACAGCACTTGTTTTTTCCCAGTACTCTGCACCTGCATTAATGGCCTCCTTAATGAATCTCTGCGTGAACTTTATCCTGTCAATCATAAACCCGTCTCCCAGCACCCTATACTTCGTGCCTTCCGAAGGTGAGTACACGTCTATGCCTTTCACGGCACCTTTGAGCTCCTCACCGCTTGGGTACTTCACCCCTAGTTCGTCAAAGTGGTGCTTACCCATGGCATCCCCGCATGCCTTATCACCTACTCGAGTGAAGGGCCGCATATCGGTGAGCAGTACTCTAATACCCTTCCCACTCAGAAAGTATGCGAGCGTTGACCCGGCGATGCCGGCACCTACCACTAGGACGTCGTACTTCTGTGGCACTTTACGACCCCGCTCTCATAAGCTACGGTGGAGTTTTAATTGCTTACCAGAAGAATAGCGGTCCCCGTCGCTCCATCTACATCATCGACTCAGCGGGTGTCGTCAGGTCATCCCATTATCCTTAAGATGTAACAAGAATTAAAACTCAATACTCAAGACATGGGTAGGCTAAAGACATTGGGAACGCAGATTAAGGTCTGCGAGGTATGCGGTAAGAAACCAGCAACTCGTAAGTGCAGGATCTGCGGCAGGAACGTTTGCGAGAAGCACTTCGATACACGCAAGGGCATATGTAGTGTATGCTCCGATTTAATGTGCCAGGTTTGCGGGGAAAGGCTCTCAGTGGATGCCTGCATCATCTGTGGGAGGTTGATATGTAGGTCATGCTCAGTTGAGCTACAACCCGGTATAAGGGTGTGCGTGCATTGCTACGGGAGCTTGCAGAAAACGCTCGGTGAGAGACCTGAGCTTAACTACTTATTGAAGTATATTCGAAAACATCATTAACCCGTCAGCAACTGAAATAAAAGCTTAAAATGCACCTGGCGCTATCCTCAAGGTGATGTTTAATGGGATTCAGTGATGCGTTAAACCTCGTTGAGAACGTAATAAAGAAGTACGAGGATGTTCGTGCTGAGGCCGTAAAGGAAGTCAGAATAACTAAGGTCGCCGCATTTAACATAGTTAGTGAGATTCTCTTCAGAGCTGAGCGAATACTAGCGTACCTCGCTGAGTTAGAAAAGTTAACAGAAGGGAAGAGGGTTTCAAGGTTATGCGGTAACTGGGTTCTTGCCAGCGATAACGGGGTGACTTTAGCTACTCGAGTCAAGCCAGCCCTAGCGGTTTCTTACCTCATGAAAGAAGGTAAGGTAGTATTTGCCGACTCTATGACGTCGGTCATTATTAAGCCCTCAGAATTAACCGTTAAATTTAGGTCATTTACCACTACAATATCCCTAACACGGAGCGGCATTGAGGAGAACGCTGATATACTTAAATCACTAGGTTCAAAGATGCTCTTCGTCGTCGACGCTATATTAGCTAGGATAGAGATGTGCGGGAAAGCACACGGCATAAGGCTATAACGCAGTATCCTTCTTAAAAAGACTTCAGAGAACCTTAAGGTTTAAGGTATTGCCTATTTATAATTACTTAAGGGACCCTTCCTCCCAAGCAGAGTAAAGACATGCATTTCATCAATTCCCGGCATGTAGAGAAAGACCAGAGGTGTATCGCTGGGCAACGAGTTAGATTCGCGTAATTTCCTGTAAACTCTTAAAGCTTGCTTAGGATCCACCCCGTGCTTAACGCTTTCGAATCGACATTCCTCGACTAGCTGCTGCCTCTGCATGCCGTATCGACACGACGTTAAGTGACCCTTACGGAAAACTGCTTGAAGGTCTGGTTTAACTAGGAACGGAATGAAGTAACCAAGATAGATTTCCATGTATGATGCTCTTAGACCCGTTGGGCATGAATTGAGTACTGCCACACCAGAAATTACGCGGGTGTTGGCACGCAAACTAAGCTCGATCCACCGGCACCTCCGTGCTGGCTCAGTAAGCTTAGCTGGAAGTCGCCTCAGAAACTTTTTCAGACATTCAATAGGACATGCAGCTAAGAAATAGGGATCAGCGCACACCATTACCTTAACCTCTTTGTAGCAGGTCATTTCATAACCTCTTTTTAAGTTATTCAAGTCCTTCTTGTGGGTATGGGTATTGAATGTTAAGGAGCATAGCGGCGCTGTCCTAGCGTATAGTGTGAATGACCCCGCAGGCTCCGGCATGGCTAGGTACTTGAGAGAAGTTACTACTTGCGTTGATGTATGTGCTTCGAGGGCTGTCGAGGCGTGGTACGTTAAGGATGTGGATGCGGTGTTAGCGGGATTTCCGGAGGAGACGATATCCATGGATTACCTTGACGAGGTGTTCCCTTCAGCTAAGTTCTACGTCTTCCTATCGAAGCACTCCGCCATGTCTGGCATAAAGTCCCTAACAACGCACCACACCGGTAATCCAACAGCATCCGCGGTCGTTGGCGGTAATCCTTACGAACTATCCATAGCCTACCCAGTACTGACGTATAACTTCATCACGGGCCTTAAAGAAGTATCCAGAGCACATGCGTTACAGGGGTTTGAAGTTGTTTACGAGGTCACACATCACGGGCCGACCTCGCTAAGTAAACCACTATCCTTTATTGAGATAGGCTCAAGCAGTAAGGAATGGGGGCTTAGGGAGGCGCATGAGGCGGTCGGTGAGGTCGTGCTTGAGTCCTTGAAGACATTAAGTCATGTGAAGTGTGTGCCTGCAGTTGGGTTCGGAGGACCGCATTATGCAGAGAAATTTACGGCGCTTGCCCTTAAGGAGGGCATATGCTTCGGACACATAATACCTAGGTACGCCCTTAAGGAACTACGAGAAACCCCCGAGAAGCTGGAGTTCATTATCATGCAAGCAATGACTAAGTCCGTGCCAAGACCTGTGAGGGCGTTGGTGCTGAAGAAGGTGGGTTCACTTGCACGTGATACCGTCAAGAAAATAGCTAATGAGCTCGATTTGGAACTTGTTATTGTTAAGTAGCACTAACGTAAGTAAATGCTTATACGGTTGAAAGCTTAGTTCGTTGAGGGTACTATGCGCGTAGTGCTCAAGCTCACAGGTAAAGTATTTGAACTAGGTAACGAGCGGGTACTTCTTGAAATAAGTAAGATATTGAAAGAGAAGGCATTAACTGACCGTGTGGCGGTGATCACAGGTGGGGGTAAAACCGCTAGGAAGTATGTTGAGCTAGGTAAGGAGTTAGGCGTGAGCAATGCATGGCTGGACCTCCTAGGTATGGAGGCATCCAGACTCAATGCCCTTCTCCTCGCAGCTTTGCTCGGCGAGTTAGCATATACACCAATACCTAGGAGTGTTGATGAAGTCCTTCAAGGGTTATCCACGGGTAAGGTAGTAATTCTGGGAGGGTTGCAACCCGGGCAATCAACGAACGCAGTCTCGGCAATGATTGCTGAGCTAGTGAGGGCTGATTTACTAATTAATGCGACGAACGTCGACGGGGTATACGATAAAGATCCGAACAAGTATCCAAACGCGAAACCTTTGAAGGAGATAAGCATCCAGCAACTCACCGAAATGCTACGCTCCCAGGACTTCAGGCCGGGACACTACGAGTTGCTCGACGCCGTAGCCCTAAAAGTGGTAGCGCGTTCGAGAATAAAGCTAGTCTTCGTCAACGCATTCAAGCCAGAAACAATTAAGTCAGCGTGGGAGCTACGCCGGGAGGCAGGAACGTGGGTGAAGTACTAAGCTCTTAAGCACTCAAGTTAGGTACTGCTACAGGGTTAATGGGCAGGAGTAGCGCTACTTAAAACAAATTAATCCCATTACACGACTTTCTTTGGGTGCGGGGGTGCCCGAGCTCGGCCAAAGGGGGCGGGCTCAAGACCTTTCCGGCTAGGCGGAGAGACCCGCTGGCGGAGGCCTGCGTGGGTTCGAATCCCACCCCCCGCACCACTTCTTTCCTTAATTCGCAGGATCTTCACTACATCATTATAGGGAATTCACTAACTCCTCTATCTTTGTAGGCCTTTCTTTAATGTTTAATGAGAGACATCTTGCGAGAGTGTCCCTTAACTCTCTATTCTTCACCTTAGCTAGGACTGCCTTATCGCGTCTAGATATTTTATGATTCCCTACAAGCCTGTTTAGCACATCCCTAAGCCCTTCCAGATCTTTGCGGGCGGCAGAGAATATGAGGGAGTATAAGCCTGATTTCCTCCCAGCTGGACCAGGTTGTGTATTCATTAACGCATCTCTCAACGCTAATACTATTTCCGCTCGTGTTTCAAGGGTTGACCCCGTCACAGCCTCTAAAATCATCATCCCTAGCGAGTAAGTATCTGTGTGCGTTCCTCCCGCACCTAGAAGAACATATGGATCGCAGTAAGACGGGTTCACAAACTTAACTAATTTCTTAGGAAACCGTCCTAAAAAGCCTGAGATGAAAACCTCCATAGGAGCATCTCTGTCGGGAGTTAGCGTTACCAGGATTTTCTGAGGATCCAGCCAAAGGTGTGTTACGCCGACTTCATGAGCCCGCGATAAATACTGTGCCGCCTTCTTGAGAATGTCCTTAATGATGTCAATCCTTCCCTGCCTCATAATGCTGGCCAAAGTAAAGGCATTAGCCCAAGAAATCGCGATGGAAGGCGGTGCTGTCACTAGGTCGTTTACTTTATCATATGTTGTCCTAGGTATGAATATGCCTGAGACACTGACATTGTTAACTAAGGCAATACTGAAATCAAGCGCTAAAGATGCGAGCGTGATTCTCCCGAACTCACCCGCCATGAAGGTGTCGGAAGGGAGTATGAGCACGTGTTTCTTGCTATCTAGCTCAGCAGGGAGTACTACTATGAAGTCTGTGCTCATTAATACGTCATTACCTATCTTCAGTCCATAGAGTTGCGTTTCCAGCAAGGCATCCGGGTAAGATAGTTCTCTACATTCACTAACGGCTTTCTCCACGCCCGACCTCAAGTTCTCTGGGATATTCTCAAGCATGACGCCGTAAACGTAGGAGGTACCCTTCCTGCTCCTAATTAATCTCAGAGCTTCTTCACCAAAAACTTTCCTGCTTTCTTCGCGGGCAGCAGCAGCTACTAACATGTCCTTACAGCAAAGTAATACGTAACCTACTCCTTTGCCATAGTCGAACCTTACGAAGATCACTGTACTTGGGGGTGAGTCATAGGAAAGTACAGGTCCTCGTGATTCAATAATATCGAGTAAGTTAGCTGAGAACATGATCTTAGATACTATTAGTAGGTCTGAGAGGTACTCGCTAATTTCCTGAAAGTTGCTGTATCTCCTCATTCGCTCCCTCCAACTCATTTAATTAATTGGAGAGCATGGGATATAACGGTATACGTTGTTATTCCATATATTTTCTCATATTAGACAAGACAAAAGTATTACTCATTGGACAGATGGTGCTGTCTTAACCGTCGCAAATACCCAAGTATTATTTTTTAATAATACGTAACCCTGAATTACGGGCGTTTTGCGAACGTATTACTAGTTAACAGTGTTAGTTTAGGGTTATTGATTCTTATTTTACTAAGCCCTAGTCTTTATTACTTAACACTACGTTGATTCTTTGGTGATGCTTATGCCTTTCATCACAGGAAATAAGAGCCGCAGAAGGATAGTTACGATTAGAATTCCGTTAAGCATGAATAAGGAGCTTGAAGAATTTGCAAAGAAATTTAATTATCCTTCAAAGAGTGAGCTTGTTCGCGCAGCAATTTTGGAGTTCCTAGCTGAGGTAGAGAATGAAATGAAAATTAGCATCCATTTCAACACCGATAACGATTACTTGGAAGATGACAGTAGCTTAAGTCAAGCGGAAGGGATAATTTTAGTCTAAAGGAGTAGGCAAAGCGCAACTTTTTTTCTTTTTACCTGGAGGAGAACTTCTTCAAAATTTCTGTGACGCATGAATGAACGCACTTAAAAGTAACCCTACGCTCTCTCATTTGGTAGGACTGCGGTGTGTGTAGCGGAAAGTTCCCACGAAATAATTGAGAGGGCTAGGAATTGGGATAAGTTAGCGATAGCTAAGATACTGACGGCCATTGAGGAGGATCCGTATAGCAACTCAGAGATACTGAAACCCCTCTGGGTCAGGGAACCCAAGTCCCACGTGGTAGGGTTCACGGGGGCTGCAGGGGTAGGCAAGTCTACCTTAATATCGGCTGTTGCGCTCAGGCTCGTTAAGGAAGGTCATAGCGTAGCAATTATAGCGGTAGACCCATCGTCACCTTTCAGCGGCGGAGCCTTACTAGGAGATAGAATAAGGATGCGGCGCCTCACAGGGAAAGTCTTCATAAGATCCATGAGCACCCATGAAGAGGAATCCCTCCCATGGAAAGCCCTCCTAGCCATCGAGGTACTCGAAGGTCTCGGGTATGAGTACATCATACTGGAAACACCCGGAGCAGGTCAATTTAGTGTGAGGGTGATGAAAGCCGTAGATACGGTGGTCGTAGTGCTAATGCCGGGAGCGGGCGACGAGATTCAGGCCCTCAAAGCAGGTATAATGGAAATAGGGGACGTCTACGCAATAAACAAGGCAGACATACCTGAAGCCGAGCTAACGTACACGCAGGTGAAGTTCGTGTTGAAAGGCACGAACAGAATGGGATGGGAACCCAAGGTACTGCTAACGTCACCCGTAATGGGGCGCGGTATAAACGACCTAATAAACGCAATAAATAAGCACAGGGAATTCGCTCAAAGCATCAACTTACTACGAACCAAGAGAAAAACAAGAAGGGAACTAGAACTTGAGTTACTACTCATAGAAGCACTAAAAAGAAAAGCACAAGAAGCACTACGCACCGACAGCAAGGCAAAGAAAATATACGAACAAGTTATACACGGCGAAACAGACACAGTAACAGCAACAAAACAACTACTACACACAATCCTTCAAAGAGAATAAAAAGAATGTGCAAGTAAGGTAAATTAATCCCTAACGCATAAACCCCTAAGTGGTGGGGCCGTAGTTTAGCTTGGGAGAATGCGGGGCTTGGGTCCGCTCACACGGGAGGCGGCAAGAACCCCCGTGGTCCGGGGTTCAAATCCCCGCGGCCCCACCACTATATACTAACACCTTCACTCTGTAATGGTGAAATGGATCCAACATTGATGGATTGGGTATCAAATCTGGTCAGGAGAGCTCAAGAAATATTGAATGATAATAAATGATAAGGTTAGGGAGGAAGTGCTGAAAGATATTAGAGATTAGGTTAGAAGAGGCAATAGAATATAGAATTAGGGATAGTCCATCATGTGCAATCTATGCATTAAAGTTTAAAGTAAAGGTAGATATAACAGTAACAGTACATTAAGTAACAGAAAATTATTCTTTAAACTACTGGAGCAGAGCTTCGCTAAACAGCTAAAGCAGGGGTATATATTACGATAAGCGTAAATAAAGTTGATAAACTTATCAAGAAAAGCCAAGAATTTTAGCAGTCTTCTTCAAGAAGCTTAAAATACTTCTCCCTGGTTAATCCTGCTTCCCTGACTATCGTTCTTATAAGGCCTGGTTTAAGCTTCTTACCTGAATGTACAGGTACTATAATCCTAACTTTTTGCTCATTCATGAGTATGACGTGGGATCCCTTCTGCCTGACAGGTTTAAATCCTATTTTACCGAGAATTTTAATGAGTTTATAGGGGTTGATAGGGGTTATCTTAGGCAACTGTCTTCACTCTCTGTATGCCAACGATTCTTTGATGTAGTAGTTCATCTCTTTCCTCATCGCTAAGTGTTTCTAAGTATAGTTCTATAGCTTCTCTGACATTCTCTAATACCTCACTTATGGTATCTCCCTGTGTGTGGCATCCTGGTAGGGAAGGTACAATAGCTATGTAACCCCCACTTTCATCCTCCAAGATAACAACGTCAAACTCATAAACTCTTTCCTTCCTCATAATCAACCTCTCCACAATTAGTTAAGGGGAATCATCGAATATAAACTCTATAATACAATGTTATATCATCCTCGGAGTTAATAGTTAGTTTTAATTCAATTGCGAGATCAGCTTTGCTTCCATGTTATATCAGCTACATCACAACATTGCAATCTTTGTTATATCCTTGGAGCTCCGTGGTCCGGGGTTCAAATCCCCGCGGCCCCACCACTATATACTAAGTCTAGTACTAAGTGCTTGGTACGGTAGCTCAAGATGCGTTGCTATTTGGAATTCGCGTTTTAACTTTAGTAGTTATTGTGTAATCGGGTGCCTCAAATGCTGAGGCGTGATCCTCTTTTTACTTGAAAGGAATGTTAGCTAACGTATGGTCTTGCCACAGGATGCAGTCAAAACGCGACTAGAGGGATCCTTATGTTGCTTAATTATATATTGCTTCTTGCTTAAGTCCCATACAAGATTAATCTTAGGTAATACTTTATTCTCACCCTAAGATAGGTTTTAGACGGTGCCCCCCATGGTCTTAAGTTTAAGTGAAGAGATTAAGGCTCTCGAGCTCTTGGTTAAGATTCCCTTCTACAGTGTTGCTGGTTTCGCTGGCGGTAATATCATCTATGTTTCTGATGTAGAGGGTGTTATGGGTTTATGGTCTCTTGACCCAATGAGTGGTGAGTCCCGACGCCTCACTAAGGAACCCATACATAGTGTAGCGGGAGAGGCTGGTGTTTTCGGCGTCCACCGCTTCAGGTATGGGATTGTTCGTCGTTGAGAAGGGTACATACGAGAAGTTAATGGATATCGACACGATAATGTACCCCACGGACATGGAGGGTGACTTAATTGTTGGTGCTGGGATGCTTAGGAAGAATCCGATGAGTATGGAGTTGTTCCTATATAACATGGACACGGGGGAGCTAAGAGTATATACCCCCAAGGAGGGCTCCGTTAATAAGGAGCCGGTAATTAAGAACGGGAAGGTACTCTTCGAATCCAATTTTGAGGGAGCCAACGCCCTTTACATTTATGATGTCGCATCCGGGGAACTGACACAGCCTAAGTTCAGTTATAAGGACTACTATGAATATGGAGCTTCCGAGCACTTGGTATACGGGTGGATCAATGACGGTAGGATATGGGTGGTGGCGAAGAAGGATGGAAGAACTAAGCCCTTCATAGATGGGAAGGTAGTCGCGTCCCCTGAGGGAACCGTCGGTTACTTAGCCATTAATGATGATGCAACGAAAGCGTATTACTCAGCCTCCTCATTAACCACTCCTCCAAAGATATACGAGGCGGACCTGGAGAAAAACAGGTATAGAGTGCTACTCGATAACCCGCTTCCTAAGGAACTTGAGGGTAAGATAGGGAAGTCCTACTTCGTAAAGTTTAGGTCAAGTGATGGTTTGGAAGTGCCAATGTACGTAATAGAGTCAGCTACCGCCAGCAGGCCTGGACCGACTGTAGTGTACGTACATGGTGGCCCGTGGAGCGAGGTGTATGACATCTGGTCAACACTGATCAACAGCCTAAGCGTGATGGGGTATCACGTCCTAGCACCGAACTTCCGCGGCTCCACAGGGTACGGGGAGGAATTCAGGTTAATGGACATAGGGGATCCGGGGGGTGGGGACTTAGAAGACGTGGTAGCAGCGGCGAAATGGGGTATTGAGAAAGGCATAGCATCTAAGGTAGCGATAATGGGGTACAGTTACGGTGGCTACATGACGTACCTAGCACTAGGTAAAAAACCAGAGATTTGGGATGCGGGAGTAGCTGGTGCTGGAGTTGTGGACTGGAAAGAAATGTACTCGCTAAGCGACGCTCTCTTCAGGAAATTCATAGAGGCGTTGTTCAATGGGATAAATGAAAAGCTAATGGTAGAGCGCTCACCTATAACCTACGTGCATAGAGTTAAGGTGCCTCTCTGCATAATACATCCACAGAACGATACACGAACACCGCTAAAACCTGTGCTAAGGTACGTGGAGGAGCTGCTTAAGCAGGGCGTGACGTTCGAAATGCATGTGGTGCCGGATATGGGACACGTGATTAAGACTGTTGATGACATAATGAAGATCGTATTACCTGCAATTCTATTCTTAGATAAGTACCTCAAAGGAAAACGAAGTTAGGTAACCTAACTGAACTGCTTTAGAGTAAGTGTACACATATCCTTCTTCAATTGGGTGGGTGTCTACTTTAGTTGCTCGCTTACGTTAGTATCACTCGCCTTACTCTGTACCTAGGTACTGGACGGGCCGTTTCTTTAATGAGTTTTTGAATGGCGAGCCTTATCACGTCGGATCTGCTCATCCCATGCACTAACGCGTACCGATCAAGCTCCTCCAGCAAGCTCTCAGGGAGTTTGAATGTGACGATTCTCGTCGCCACCACCTGGAGGTGGTTTGGTGAAAGGTATACTTAAGCTAATCCGGTACGGTTGTACATAGTGGGAGTTCCGTGAAAGTAATTGTCTCCCACCTTGAGCACATCAGTAATTTTCAGTTGGCAACTAAATCATACGAAGCCCCTAACACGTATGCCGTGCTTCCTTAAACACTTCATAATCATGTCTGGCCTATCCGTTATTATGGCATCAACACCCATATCCACCAATGAGAGTGCTAACTTGCAGTCGTTAATAGTCCAGGCGAAAACTCTGATTCCCGACATATGGAACAAGTTAATGAGTCCCTCGCTTAAGAGAGTATAATTCGCTGATACGGCGTCAGCATTAGCTGCAAGAACCATCGAGACGGGGTCGACCGGTAGGTCGTGGAGGGTTGCAGCAACCATTGCCCGGCTCGTTAGTTCCTTTAGCTCCCTAATCATCGGGTGGTAGGGTGTTGATACGTACGCATACTCTATGTTGTATTCGTAGGGCATCTTGTCTATAATGTCGGCTAGGGCTTGAAGATTTATGCCGCGCTTTATGTCTAGCAGAACTCCGGAGAATTCGCTCAGGGACTTAAGGTGGTTCTCAAGTGTTGATGCTTTGATTAGAGGATCCCTGTAGAATAACTTATAATCTATGTAAGAGAACATTTTCCCAACAAGTGAAGCACGCTTAACCTCACTTGGGCCATGCTTAACCAGTAACTTCCCGTTGCCACCGGGACAGACATCTATCTCAACTATAGGTACCTTAATGAATCTATAGAAACTAATGACCCTCCAGGAATTTGCCCTATGACCAACAACTGCGACCTCGTTAACCATGGGGCCTCAATCCTCTCCCCCGAGAGCCTTACGTAGGTTCGGGAGTTTTTCCTCCTTAACCAGGAAAAGAAGTTCGTCTCCTTCCTTTAACTTCAGATCCTGTGTCGGCTGAAGGGTTCTATCTCCACGAATAACGGCGCATAAGACGGTGCCTTCAGGTAACTTAAGGTCACTCACACTAGTACTCAGTAGCGCCCCCCTAACGGGGATCTTCACTAGAGTAACTCCCTCACTCAGCACCTCACTAGGGCGGGGAGCTCCTCTGGCAATAGCTATGACTTCATCGACCGCTAACCTCGTTGGGATAACCACGTCTTCAAGACCTAACCCCCTAGCCACATCCTCAAGCGAGGGATCTTCCAGCACCACCACAACGCGCCTAGCACCGAGTTGCTTAGCGAGTAAAGCTGAAAGAATGTTACTCCTATCATCCCCTGTGGCGGCAACGAAGAGGTCAGCGTTAGCGCAATCAGCGTCTTTAAGCACATTCAAGGTCGTCGCATCCCCGTGAAGAACGGCACAATCTAATTCCTCAGCCAGCGATCGAGCACGCTCAGCATCACTCTCTATAAGCGTCACCTCAACCTTAGTTTCCTGGAGACGCTCAGCCAGTAGCTTGCCCACATCTCCTCCGCCAGCCACTATCGCCTTCAATACATCACACTATTTGAGTGCATGCTAACTAATTAAATAAAGTTATCTTTCTCTAAGACGAATTAAACCAGTGAAAGCCGCGATCACGGTAATCACCTCCAACCTTCCGAGAACCATGTTAATCATTAAAACAGCTTTCAATATGACCGGTAATTGAGGAGTAATTATGTTTGGCTGAAGCCCTACGGTGCCTAGGGCGGAGGTTACGGAGAAGAGTGACGGCAGGAAACCGTAACCGAATGCTGTGAAGACTAAGCTAGATAATACTACGATAGTGGCGTATGCCAATATTACGGTTAAGTATGTCAGGACTTCGGAGTCCTCTATTCGTTCACCAGCAACTTTAACGATATGAATTCTTTCCTTCGGCTCGATGAGTCTTAGTATGGAAGTAATGAGTGCTTTAAACGCCACGATGACCCTAAACTGCTTGACGCCACCCCCGGTAGAGCCCATTGAAGCGCCAATAAACATAGCCAAGATAAGCAGTAATTGCCCTGCAGTAGGCAGTGAGTCAATGCTAACGGTGGAATACCCCGTAGTACTTAACGCAGAAATAAAGTGAAAGAGTACTGTTGATACGTTGCTACGCCACACCACAAGCAACGCAGCTCCACCCATAATAGTCATCAGCGTGAATGAAGCAAGTTGTGCGCCTCTCAATAAGTGTTTAAGGTTTCTGTCCCGCAGGACTCTATAGTAAAGTATGAAGCTCTGTGAACTGAGGAACATGAAGACCATAGCGACTAAGGCAGAATTGCCGGTCAAACCCGCATACCCAGAAAAACCGCCCGTGGAGGTTGTTGTGAGAGAATAAACCAGAGCATCAAAGAGCGGTAAGCCCGTCACAACGTACGCTAGGAACGCTAAAGTCGTTAACCCTGCATAAAATAATACAATGTGCTTAGAAAGTATGCTTGAGCTAGGTAGGGAAGGCTCTCTTCTGAAGTGCGTCGAGAATAATCGGTATGTTGCAGTTCCTGGTCTCGCAAGCAACGATAGTGTCAGTATGACTATCCCTAACCCGCCCAGCCACTGTAGCCATGCCCTAGCAAAAACGAAAACTGGAGGAAGAGATGATGCCTTGTACATCGAAAGACCAGTAGTGGTGATACCGGAAATACTCTCAAATAATGCATTAACGAAGTCATAGCTACTAATCCACATTATTAGAGCATTAGCTAACGCAGGTACCAGAAAGGACAAGGTAGTTATCATAGCGGCATCACAGAACCTAAGACTCTTATCCTCCACCCCATGCCCTAACGTATGAAGGGCATAACCCAAAGCTATCATTAACGTGCCAGTTATGAAGTAAAGTGCGGAAACCTTGTCCCAGGCTATGATAGCCACGATAGCTGGTGCATAATTAGCTGTACCAAAAATCATTAAGATCAACCCAAGATAATATGTTACTACTCGCCAATCACTCATTACAATTCATCACCCCAACAGATGCTTAGGTATCTTTCATTGATATATTCAAAAAATTAGTTGAGTACCTAAGGTGAGGGAAGAGCACCACCAACACAAGAATTAATCCGGCGGGGATTCTCTCGTCATCCCAACGTCAGTAGCGACGGCTTTCTTCATTAATCCCACCTATAAAAATAGGGTTCCAATTTCAAAACCTTAACGCTTAGACCTCAAAGATAACAAGTCCTCAACCGCGTTCCTAATTCTACTCACACCCTCAACTATCTTATCCTTAGAGATACAGAAACTGAATCTCACGTAGTCCCTGCCAGCAGTATCGGGGAATGCGGTGCCCGGTAACGTGACCACGTATTTAGTGTCTATTAAGTAATCCACGAATTCCTCGACACTCATGCAGATGCTATCCAGCAGTTCCCTAACCCGTGGGAATACGTAGAAAGCCCCTGCGCTTTTCCAAACCTCGAAGCCGGGAACCTTCCTTAACTCGGCAACCATAATGTCCCGACGTTCTTTAAACAAGCTAACCATGTTCCTCACAGGCTCCCAGTCTCCTTTCAGAGCCGCAATAGCTGCGCGTTGCGCCATAGATGGCGGGCATGACCAGATATTGACGGCCAGCTTCGTTAAGTTGCGTACGACATCACCCCTAGCAACTAAATATCCCACCCTCCACCCCGTCATAGAGAAGGTCTTCGAGAACCCGTTCAGGTAAATTACGTAGTCCCGCCAGTCAGGGAATTCCAAGAACGACTTGAACGTTCCTTCCTCGTAGACGAAGTTGTCGTAGATCTCGTCAACGAAGATTACCAGGTTATGCTTCCTAGCTAGATCCATTAAGGCCTCGAGTTCCGTTGGCGTGAATATAGCTCCTGTAGGGTTGTGTGGATTGTTGACCACTAGAGCCTTGGTCTTACCGGTGATGGCTTTCTCGATTTTCTCTATGTCTAAGCTGAAGCCCCTGTCCTCCCCCTCCCACTTCAGCGGAATGTAGACGGGTTTAGCCCCTATGAACTTGGGGGCCTCTGAGTATACGGGGTAAGTTGGTTCAGGAACTATCACCTCATCACCTGGCCTCAGGTACGCGGCAAGAGCAAGGAATGCCGCCCCCTTAGTCCCTATGGTTACTAGGACCTCATCCTCTCGAACATCACTGCCGTATCTCTCATTAAGGTACTCAGCAATAGCAACACGTAACTCTTTTATGCCTTGCGTCTCGGTATACCCTGTGAACCGCTCCTTTAACGCCTTAATCCCCTCCTCAACTATGTGGTCGAACGTAGGTATGTCCGGCTGACCAACGCCGAAGCTAATGACGTCCTTACCAGCGGCCTTAAGTTCCTTGGCCTTAGCTATGTACGCGAATCCCCGCTCGCCAAGCAAGTTCCTAATACATTCCTTGAGACCTAGCGTGGGCGGGTTACTCACTTTGTGCACCAAGTTAGTCTTATCGCGAAGGAGTTAATAACGTCGCACTCCTCGAGCGCGAATGATTCACGCAATCATTCAGAATAATGTACTTACTTACCCTGTGAACGCATTTAAAACATGTTGCATGCTTTATGAAGTTTAAGAAAAAGAGAATTAATAATCACAGCAGTAAATTATGCTTTGGTGAGGACTGCTTGAGTAAGGGTTGTGAGGACGTGGTTAAGGAAGTATTGAAGATGGTGTGGCCCAAGCCTCTGAAGCTATTCACGGCAGGGCCGGTTGCATGCTTCCCAGAGGTCTTGGAAGCAATGTCCTTCCAAATGTTTAGCCATCGCTCAAAGGAATATCGTGACCTGCATAAGGACACGGTCGAGAGGCTGGAAGCTTTCCTAGAGGCTAAGAAAGGTACCGTGCTTCTCTTCCCTAGTAGCGGTACTGGTGTGATGGAAGCCAGCATAAGGAACTTCGTGAGTCCCGGCGGGAAAGTTCTAGTTACGATCATCGGATCCTTCGGGAAGCGGTACAAGGAAGTAGTGGAGTCGAACGGTAGGGTTCCCGTAGTACTGGAGGTAGAGCCTGGGAACCCTGTCCTACCTGAGGAGCTGGACGACGCGCTTAAGAAGAACCCGGATGTTGAGGCCGTAACTATAACGTACAACGAAACCAGCACAGGCGTCCTGAACCCGCTCAAGGAGCTAGCTAAGGTAGTGAAGGAGCACGGGAAGCTAGTATTCGTGGATGCGGTCTCCGCTATGGGTGCAGCGGACATAAAGTTCGATGAGTGGGGTCTCGACGTGGTCTTCAGTAGTAGCCAAAAAGCGTTCGGCGTCCCGCCAGGCCTAGCCATAGGTGTGTTCAGTGAGGAGGCTTTGGAAAAAGCACGGAACATACCGAACAGAGGATGGTACTTCGACGTGCTCAAGTACATCAAGTACCAGGAGGAGCAGTGGTCAACACCATCCACACCCCCAATACCCCAGATAATAGCGCTTAACGTAATCCTGCGCGTAGTTGAGAAAATCGGCGGCAAGTACGAGTGGTTAAAGATCTATGAGAGGAGAGCGGAGAAAATAAGGTCGGGAGTTAAGGCCCTAGGCATGACGTTATTCGCGAAGGAAGGATACGAGAGCCCCACCATAACATGTGTCAGGACACCGCCTGGAATCAGCGGTTTAGACGTCTATAACAGGATGAGGGAAAAGGGCTACGAGCTAGCTAAGGGTTACGGGCAATTCAAGAAGACGACGTTCAGGATAGGGCACATGGGTTACATGCCTGACGAGTACATAGATGAAATGCTTAAGGCACTGAAGGAAGTACTTGAGGAGCTAAAGAAAGGTAAGTAAGTTTTGTTGGTGATGGATAATGGTAAAGAAAATAAAGGTACTCGTAGCGGCCCCAATCCATGAGGATGCCATTAAGCTACTTCGCGACGCCGGTTATGAGGTGGTTGTAAGGGAGTACCCCAGCATTGAGGAGTTGAAGAGCATTATCGGTGAGTTCGACGTAATCATTGTTAGGAGTAAGCCGAAAGTAACTGCGGAAGTAATAGAGGCTGGTAAGAAACTCAAGGTAATTGCCAGGGCTGGAGTAGGTCTAGACAACATAGACTTAGAAGCCGCGAAGAGGAAAGGAATTAAGGTAATCAATGCCCCCGCAGCACCAACAAGGAGCGTCGCTGAACTAGCTATAGGATTAGCAATAGCTGTCCTCAGGAAGATAGCTTACGCTGACAGGAACATGCGCGAAGGTAAGTGGGTGAAGAAGAAGTGTTTAGGAACAGAACTCAATGGCAAGACTCTAGGCGTGATAGGCTTCGGTAGAATAGGGAGAGAGGTAGCGAAAATAGCTTCGAAAGGCTTCAACATGAATATACTGTACTACGACGTCGTCCAGGCGCCAGATGAGGTTGAGAAAGAATTAAACGCGAAGTTCTCATCAATCGATGAAGTCATAGAGAACTCTGATATAATCACGCTACATGTCCCCCTACTCGAATCAACTAAACACTTAATCAATGAGGAACGCCTCAAGAAAATGAAGCCAACAGCCATACTCATTAACACCTCGAGAGGAGGTATAGTTGACACTGACGCCCTCGTTAAGGCGCTGAAGGAAGGCTGGATAGCTGGGGCAGGTCTAGATGTGTACGAGGAGGAGCCTCTCCCCTATAATCATCCACTAACAAAGTTAGATAACGTAGTGCTAACCCCGCACATAGGGGCCTCCACAGAGGAGGCTCAGCGCCGAGCCGGTATAGAAGTAGCTCAAAAGATAATTGAATACTTGAAAAACAACGTCTAGGAAGGCAATAGCTACTGAAGGATTTTTCCGTCAAACGCGTTAAAAATACATTATTAGTAAAGGGGACGCATGCTACATAGCTAAATGAAAAATGATGTAGGTGACCATTATTGGGACAAAGCACTAAGGTACGCGTTAAGATACCCAAGTACAGCATACCCAAGAGAAAGGTAACACCTACACTTCTCAACATTAACGACCTACTACCACACGAAGAGATAATTCATGAAAGGCTTAATGCACTACTGAACATGATCCTCGAGCTTGGCGCTGTTGACATGCCCATAATAGTTGCCCCCATCCCAGGAACGAAGAAGTATTTGATAGTTGATGGGCATCACCGATGGGCAGCACTCAGGAAGCTAGGAGCTAAAAAAGTGCCAGCCATAATAATTAATTACTTCAGCCCAGAAGTTCGCGTGTACACCTGGTACCCTGGGTTCAAAGGAGATGCAGAGGAATTCCTGGAACTCGTTAATGAGGTTGGCGTGAACATAGAAACTGGCACAGACGGCGAGAACGCAATAAAGAGTGTTGAGTCAGGGAAATGCAAGGTTAACGGTCGGGAATGTGCATTCATAATGTTAGGAAAAAACAGCAAGTACTTCAAACTCGGCGGTTGGTTAGAAGGACAGAAGAAAGTCGTTAAGGTGCTTGACAGGCTAGCCGGTATGGGTAAGCTAGTCATGACGTGGTATGGTCTGCTTGAGGATGCTCTCAAGGATCTTAAGGAAGGCGAGATAGATTACGTATTAGTGCGTCGAGGCTTGACGAAGGATGAGGTCATGAAGGTGGTTAGGGCGGGTAGGGTACTTCCCCCGAAAACAACTCGGCACGTTCTTCCATTCATGCCGGAGAAGGTGTACACGAAGTTATCCACGCTTATGTAGCTCCTGAGGCGAGCGTGTCTAGGAACCTCAGCCTCTTCGCTGGGTCCGGGTGAGTCATGAATATCTCGGTAGGCACTAATCTGGGCTGAGATTTAATCCACTCAACAACTTCATCAATATCAATGACGCCGTACCCACGCACCTCGATACCCTCCTCAGGATCCGCTATCAGAAACGCCTTGAACTTACTTGCAGATGCGATCTTGCTGGGTGCGAACGCCTTCAACTCACCGCTTGCCACAAGTATCCTAGCTAGTGCCCGCTGGAGCTTCCTAGCCCCGCCAGGGACTGTTAGGGCGGCGTGCGCGTCTGCATAGTACTCACGTAACCTGCTCACGTAAAGCACGGCGAAGTTAAATAGGAACGCCACACCCATGAGTATAGCCCCGATGAGGGGGAGGATTGATGCTTCGTTCTCCCTGTCTCCACCGCCGAACCAGCCAAAGTACATGAGTACTCTTCCAAGCCAGAATATGAGTGCCGGAAGAATGCTGATAATCATCATTAGCTCGACATCCCTGTGCTTTATGTGACCTATCTCGTGTGCTAGGACCGCTTCAACCTCTTCTGGAGGTGCTATGCGGAGTAAGCCCTCGGTAACGGCTACCCTATACCCAGTGAACCTGTTACCGTAAGCGAACGCATTAGGTACGTCAACATGTGCTATCATAGCCTTCGGAACAAAGCCTAGGTTGGAGGCCCGAGCAATGCGCGCTATTAGTTCCTCAACCCACGTGTATCTTCCACCCATAATTGGTTCAACGTTATATGCCATCTCAATGATCTTAGGGCCCATGAGCCACTGAAGTACATGTATACCTATGACGAACACTAGGGAAAGTATGAGAACGGTCGATAGCCCTGCCGTTGGGGTGAGCACGTAAGTGAAGAGTGCGGTAAGTATGAGTGTTGATAAGCCTATAAGGAAGGCTAAGGTCGTTAGCATCGAGACCTTCAACTTAGTTAAGGATCTCACCCTGCTCCACCCTAATATCTAAGGAATTTCTGGGAAGAATTAAGTTTTAACAGTCGTTAACAGGCGGAATTCCCACGTCTCAAAGCACTATACCAAAAAGTGCTAATATGAATCAATATTTGAAAGCCGAAGATATCGCTCTCCTAATATCGGTTGGTAATGTCTTGTAGTCTACCTCTGAGTCCTTGAGGCCCTTGAACTCATCCAGCTCTAGAAGATCCCACTCCTTAGGTTCCTCTTCTCCCTTCCTAGCGTACACGCCCTTGAAAGTTTTGTGAATAGCCACGAAAGTCTTGCCGTCAGGTGTTCGCAGAACCTCAATAAGCATGAGGTCGTTCCCTTTCCTCACGAGGTATGTTTCCTCTTTTGTAGCCTTTAGCATTCCTCACACCACTTACCTCTGAGGAAGCGTCCTTTAAACCTTACCGCTTCGGGAACCTTTTAATGATTATTGCCGTGTCTTCTACTCCCGAAGATATTATTTAGAATCTTATCCGGTATTTCATACGTTACGGATGCTATCTTAGCTACGTAGCTATCAGAAGGTGTTGATTTAGGCACACCTGTTTCGAGGGATATTAGTTGTTTTCTTATTTCTTTCTCAACTTTATTCCTTATTGATCCAGCAGATATTTCTTCAGCTAGCTTGACGGCGACGAAGAATTTCGTGAATCTGCGTATGGTGTCCTCGAATTCCGGTAGCGCCTCCAGCATTCTCCTTATGGCCTTAACAACGAACTCGTAAGGCTCGAAATCAAGGTAATAAAGAGTTAATGCGAACCTAAGTATCCTAGCAACATCGCCTTCACTTATTTCCGGTATGAGTGACTTTATTCCTTCCCTAACCTTTTCCACGGGTAGGTCAGATGTTAATAGCTTGATGATTTCCTCATATCGTTCTTCCTTATCGAAAACCTTACTAAATATTTCGCCATAGTCTTCCCTTATACCTAAACCGCGGACCCCTACAATGTAGAGGCTTATTAGTTCTTTCTCGAAGATATCCTCGGGTTTGGACGCTCCTCTGAAAGGTTCGACACCTTCATTCTCTAAGTGCTTTCTTACTAGCTCGGCAGCCTTCTCTCGGTTCGGGTTGGGATCCATTAGTAACTCACTTATGGCGTCAACGTATGCTTTCACACGCTTTCTCTTAGCATTCATGTGCTCACCTCGATTAGCCAGCGTTAGTTACTCGGGATTCCGAGTGACTCTCATTATTTTACTTTAAGCGATCCACACTTTTAAGAATGCCTTAAAGCGCTCCTCTCGGCAAAAGCATCGCCTCCACCTTAGAACTAGGCATGTCAAGGGACAGCACAGCGAGTTCCTTGTTCTTCAGCATTATGTCTCCCCTAGCGATGAATATGGTTCCAGCAGGCACTTCCGTGAACCTCACCCTATGAGTTATGAAGTATGTGTCGCGCGATGTAGTCGTAGGTCTAAGTAATTCCACCTTGTATATCGACGGTGTCCTATAGTCAAAGTCAATCACTCTGAATACCATATAGGTGTTCCTCATGACGTGGATGTAAGGACCGAGAAACCTCTGAACGCGACCACAATTTATCACTCTGAGCGTATACCTAAAACCATTGAAAACACCCTGTGTTAGGCGGTGCCTAACTAATTTGCTCATGTCACCCCAACTAAGGGTCTCGGAAACTAACGGTAGCTCCCTCAAGAATTCCATAGTATTCATTGGTTTCAGAACCCCCTTGGTTCTCAGGCTACGTAGACACAACAACACATCATGCTCCTCCACGCAGTTCACATCTATGTCAGATTCCTCCCCTGCATACCCACCTAAAATGCTACCTGTAGGGCCGCAACGCAATCCGCATTCCTTGCGAAGTAACTCGATTAATTCCGTGGCTACTGACGCGATAGTGCTTTTGTGGGTGTTAGTAGCATTATCAGCTACGCTGAACTGCAGGAATCTTCGAATACGTCTTATCCAAGAGGGGGTGATAACGGGTACCTCCTTACCTAATTCAGGAACGTACTTGATAAAGAAGGGGTAGTACCTAGTAATAGTTTCTAAGGCTTCGTTCATTCGCTTTATTTTCCTTCTGCTCATCAACCTAGGCATAGCAATAGGGGCACCTGGATGAACACAACCTTTCACAACCCAGAGGGAACCATCAATAAGTTCTAAGATATCACCCTCTAGGAATGTCCTATTATGACAGGGATCCCGCATGGTTAGCATGACCTGCACAGTGCTCATGGTCGTTGATTGCCTAGGGAGGCTGAGGTTCTTAATTCTAGGTCCAACTTACGCGTTTGTTCCTTGCGTTTACTCGCCTTTCTTGTTGTCTTCCGTCTCCCAATGCGGAAAGACCTTTTTCTTCTCTTGGTGGTGGTCTTAATTTTCACGTTCTTTAAGCCAAGCTTTCCTCGCACCCCCCTATCCTTATTAAGTAAGTTTAGGTTAACCTTGTATACGATAAAGCGTCCCCGCCTCTTGCAGTGTACCTTCAGGTAGCCGCTCTCCTTAAGCTTCCGTAGCAAGTAGCCGGCACGTTTTGTACTCATTTTGAATGCTTTCGCAAGCCTCCGTGCGTTAATGAACACATCGCCCCTCTTCCTTAACCATTCAAGTACGTCATCAATTTCGGGCAAGAAGTCAGCACCTAATCAAACGTTTACGTGGTTCCTAAAATAGGCTTGCCCTTAACATCAATGTCCTCATGTACGATAATCACCTTTTAAATTAATAATGAAAGGACAGATTGACAGGTAGTGGTGTGGTGGGGTTGATACACGTTATTATCACTCACGTGGCGAAGGATCCCGTAGGGTGAGGGACGTGCTAGGGGTGCAACTCTTTTTCAATAGTGATGTCCAAGTAGCAGTGTTTATCATATTACTCTTACCTCCCGTTATGATGGGGCTAGTACACGCCATCCTTTATTTTCAGGGAAGGAGAAAGCGTGGGGAGTATCAGGGATCTAATGCTGTCGGAGAGGATGGTGTCTTAAGCAGGGTTACGGTAGTAGTCCCTGTGAAGGACGAGCCCGAGAGCTTGGTATTTGGGATGATAAATTATATGGCGAGGCTAGGAGGTGAGTTGCGTGGTGATTATGAAGTGATATTTGTTTGTGATGATCCCCTCGAAAGGGCCATGCCCGTGAAGGAGAACGCTGAGAGGTTGGCTAAGGATCTAGGCTTAAAGGTTCGTTTCATGATAAGAACTGAAGGTAGGAAGGGAAGGGCGGCAGCTCTAAATTGGGTTGTCCGCAACTTTGCTAAGGATGTTGTGGTTATTCTCGATGTTGACACAAGACCGCAGCCGGGTTACTTAACGAGCCTAGTTAAATGTGTGCAGAAGGGTAACGCTGCATGCGTAGGGAGGTGGGACGGCTACTGGATAACACCGACGAAGCTAGCGTGTGCGGTAGGTTTTTCGATGAAGTACTTGGTTGACACCCTCTATAGAGGGCGTTCTTCGAAGGGGTTCTTCGTGTTCCCCCTAGGTTCTGGGACCGCCTTCGATAAGAAGGCCTTGCTGAACGTTGGGTTGTGGGATGAGGGTATAGTTCAGGATGACATGCATATGGGTACGAAGCTCATGTGGAAAGGGTATAAGGTCGGATTTGTGGATAATGTGTTGCTTAAGGTACTGGTTCCCTCGAGATATGAGGCCCTAAAGCTGCAGCAGGCTAGATGGTCGTATGGTGCTATGGAGACTTTAAAGAATGGTTGGAAAAGAATACTTCACTCCCCCTACCCCGTACTTAAGAGGGTAGAGGCCGCGCTCTTCCTCATGCAGTACGTTCCGCACGCTTTGCTAGCCTTATCAGGCATAGTAATTCCGGTATTAGCCCTGCTTCTCAGGCAGGATGTTATGCTTCTGGGGGTGGTGCCTACCGTATCTTTGTTAGCACTTATCGGGCTGTACGGCTATTCCTTCTACTCATCTTTAAGGGAGGCTGGCCTATCTAGATCTATGACTATACGCACTATGGGTGCGTCATCATCCTTCACAATAAGCCTGTCACCGGTAGTGCTAGCATACACGCTAGTTGGGTTGCTACGGAACCGCTATAGCTACAGGGTCACTCCGAAGGGTGAGTCTGAGAGCACACTGGTCAGCAGGTGCCTAGAGGAGAAGGTCTTCCTAGCGTACGTAGTGGGAATGATGATCCTCAACATTATCCTAGGTAATTACGCAACTGGCTTATGGTTATTAATGTTTGCGGCCCCGCTAATCTATACGCTCACAAACGCTGAACGCATAATAGAGTTGAGGAGCCCTCAGCCTGGTCTAGGGTCCTCATAGCGATTTAGTAGCTCGGCCCACCGACCTCTTCATCGGTACCCCATGACAGTAACGGCATTCAGATTATTAGGTGGTCTTACATAGGTTAACCACAGGATGATGAGGAAGAGCCGACTTGATTGATGAAGTGATTATCCTCGGCTGACCTACATATTTTAACTTGAAAAGCAACACATCCTAGCATAGCGTGTCTTGAGGGGTGGTGACTGCAAATGGGTGTCTTAGTTAGTCCTACATTGGTTCAAAAACACGTGGAAAGCTCTGAACTTCTAAGAAGAGCTTACGAAACCCTAGAGCACGATGAGGAGGTACAGGAACTCATAAAGATGGCGAACATCATGGCTGTTGGGAGGTTGAAGTACAACGACCACGGCATAATCCACTCCAGGATAGTTTCTGGGGCAGCGCTGGAGATCTTTGATCGGTTAGTGAAGTCCGGTATTAAGCCAACGACAATTGAGTTCGGAACCGCGCGCAACATAGAAGAAGCTAAACTAGTGGTTCTCCTAGCATCCTACCTTCACGACATAGGCAATGCCGTACACAGAGTCAATCATGAAATGATAGGGGCCATCCTAGCGAAGGACCTCATTGACAGGATCCTAATAACGGTAATCCCGGACATCGGTAAGAGGAAGTACATGCTGAGGCAGGAAGTAATGCATGCAATATACACAACTGAGATGAATACCAATGCGTTGACTGTGGAGGCAGGTGTAGTAAAAATAGCTGATGGAACCGACATGGCTGAAGGACGCGCACGCATACCCTACAAGTTAGGGAAGCTAGACATGCATGCGGTTTCAGCCTTGAGCGTAAAGAAGGTGGCGATAGGCAGTGATAACAGCACCCCGATACGTATAGAGATATTTATGGAGGACTTTGCCGGACTATTTCAAGTGGAGGCGGTTCTTAGGCCGAAGATACTCTCTAGTGGTCTGCAGAAGTATGTTGAGGTGTACGCGAGTGTTAATGGTAGGATACATAGGGTTTTCCCAACGTAAAATGCATTTTACCCATTATTGAGTTGCTTGGCTCGGTCTGGTTGGACTGCATTTACCTTTATTAATTCTTCGGATATATTGGATATGGTGTCCAATGAATGCCCGAGAAGACAGCTGCTATGGGGGTAGGTATTATAGCATTAATCTTAAGTTTCGTGGCACTAGGCTTCATGTACTGGCAGAATCAGTCACTTAGGACTTTAATAGCCAAGCAAAATGAGGAGTTAAGCAAGTTAACTCAGAAGCTAGGAGGTATAGAAAAAAGTTTAGTCAGTAATTCGGGTAAGATAGAGAATATTGGACAGAAAGTGTCTAATTTGGCTAGTGAAGTGAGCTCTGTAAAGAGTAGCGTTAATAATGTGACGAATAACCTTCAAAGTGTTCGGAGCGGACTTAATAGTGTGCGGGGTAGTGTCAAGGAACTTAGTAGCACTGTGGAGGGCGTGTCTGCTGAGGTTAAATCCCTAGCTAAGAGGCTCGCAAGCATTACAAGCAACGTTACATCAATTCAGGATCAGATTAAAGCAGTACAGGAGCAAGTTGAGTCAATGAAGTACCCGCTCACGTTAACTGATGCTTTGGGTAGGCAGGTGACGATACCCTACAAGCCTCAGAGGATCGTATCAACGGCTCCATCCATAACTGAGATACTCTTCTTAGTTGGTGCTGGTAGCAACGTTGTCGGTGTTGATAAGTTCTCTAATTACCCGCCGATTGTCAAGGAGCTAGTTAAGAACGGTACTATTAAGGTCGTTGGAGGATTCTCGACGTTAAACATTGAGGCGATACTGATGTTGAAGCCTGACATAGTATTTATGACTACCGGCGTGCAGGAGCGTTACGCTAAGGAACTAGCAGGGATGGGCATAACGGTGTTCGTACTCCCTACTAAGAGCATGGCTGACGTGTTCAGCGATATCCTAACGGTCGGGTTAATAACGGGGCATTTTAACAAGGCTCTTAAGGTTGTGGAGGAGATGAGGAACATAATAACTAGCACTAGACTAAAAGTCGAGGAATACTTGAACAAAACAGGCGGTAAGCCCATTAAGGTGTACTACGAGATATACCCAGACTACTGGACCGTAGGTGGGACGTCATTCATAAATGATATAATAACGTTAGCAGGTGGGGTAAATATATTTGAGAATGAAACCACGCCCTACTTCGTAGCATCACCAGAGGCTGTCATAACAGCGAACCCTGACGTGATCTTGATGAATTATAACTACGGGTACTTCGGTAGCGTGGATGACTTGATCAAGCGCATCACGTCGAGGGAGGGCTGGGCAAACATAACGGCAGTCAAGGATGGGAGAATATACGTGTTTAGCGGTGTTGCAGAGGATATTATGGTTCGTCCAGGACCTAGAGCCGCACTAGCAGTGGCGCTCATGGCTAGGGTGCTTTACCCGCAGGCCTTCGGCATAACGGTGGTGCCTCAAAACATAAACGAAACAGTTATGCAGGAGTGGGGTATACCTACATCGCTGGGGTAGCGAATGTGTGCGTTAAGGGCATATGTTAAGGTAACACGGAAACGATTTTTTGTAGTGTTGTTAATCGCATTATCAATTCTTGTCTTATCCTTCATGGCTCAATTATCGTTTGGTGCGGTCACGCTTAATCCTCTTCATGTTCTTGAAGACGGGTTGAGGGAAATACTCACCGCGACCACCGGCTTGGCTAGGTATCGTCTTGAACGCGCTTTAGCTGGTGTGGTGGTTGGGGCGTCGCTCGCGCTCTCTGGCTACTTGATACAGACGACTACAAGGAATCCTCTCGGCGACCCATACCTTCTCGGGATTTCCTCGGGTGCCTTATTCGCTGTAGTGCTTACCTTCGCCCTCCCCGCATCAGTCATCACGTTATTTGTGGTGAGACCTTTTGTCGCTTTAGCTGGGGGGATCATAGCGTATCTGCTTACTTTGTTGATAGCTAGTAAGGCTGGAATGACCCCGACCTCGATAGTGCTTTCGGGTGTTGCGGTCGGTACATTCTTCTACTCGGCCTCGCTATTCCCGCAGTACTTCATACTGCGTGATATACACAAGGTATTCGCGTGGAGTATGGGTTCGTTAGTGGTGGTTAACATTAGTAAGCCTATCGCGATAGCGTTCGCCCTGACGGTCTGTACGCTATATTCATGTGTATCTAGGAACGTCCTCAACGCGCTGAGCATTAGCGATGATTTCGTCCGTGACTTAGGTCGTGACCCCTCGAGAGAGCGGGTGATCCTGACGGCGATGGCCGCGATACTCGCTTCCTTCTGCGTGGCTTACTTTGGCGTAATAGGTTTCGTGGGCTTGGCGTCACCGCATTTCGCGAGGAGATTACTGGGTAGCGGTGACGCGCGCTATATAATACCACTATCACTTGTTTTTGGTGCGTCGATGCTTAGCTTAACTGATGTTGTAGCTAAAACGGTATTCTACCCTATAGAGGTGCCGGTGAATGTAATCGTGTCGTTGGTTGGGGCACCTACATTAGCAGCCATAATGGTGGGGATGAGGAGGTATGCTAAGGGTTGAGAACTTAAGCGTTGCTTACGGCGGGGTTAACGTCATTAGGGGCGTGAGTTTCGAGTTGAGACCGTCGTTAGTTGCGTTGATAGGACCTAACGGGTCCGGTAAGACCACGTTGCTTAAGGCAATAGCTGGTATGATACCGTATTCTGGGGAGGTATTTATTGGTAGTACTAACTTAAGGTCTGTCCACGCGGGTGAGCGAACGAAGTACGTCACCTACATACCGTCAACAATATCGGCACTTCCCGACATGACGATAGGTGACCTCCTCCTAAGCGACAACAGCGCTGACGTAGCTTTGCTTGAAAGGTACGTAAGGATCTTCGGTGTGGAAAATCTACTTTTCCGTAGGATATGGGAGGTGAGTTCGGGTGAGTTGGAACGCGCTCTGCTGGCTAGGGGTTTAGCTAGGCACGCTAAGGTGTTGCTTGTGGATGAACCTCTCTCATACACGGACGTGAAGTACCAGTTAGTAATTATGAGGTGCTTAAGGAGGCTTGCTAATGAGGGTAAGGTAGTCATAGTCGCGTCGAATCAACTAAACCCCCTACTTAATTACGTTGATCACGTACTAGCGCTTAAGGATGGTAAGCTATTCATTAACGCCTCACTAGGGGCTGGTGTAGATGAGGGCAAGTTAAGTGAGCTTTACGGAGTTAAGATGAAGGTCATTGTAGTTAATAATACTGTTGACGTCGTTCCAGTTGATGAGACATTAAGTGAGGACTAAAGGAGGCTAACAATAATGTTGACGGTGTAACTGTCATTAGGGAGTTCTGCACCCTAGTCATGAGGTGGGGTGATGTGGAGCCGCTGAAGTACGAGAGGGCGGTAAGCATTAAGAACTTGGCTAGGACCGGCTGGATGAACAGGGGAGTACCTCCCGCTTTAGCCGAGACCGTTGCCGCGCATACCTTCGAGGTAGCGTTCCTCACGCTACTCATCACTAAAGCACTAGTTAGGCGAGGTATTAGAGTGGACCTAGGTAGGGCATTGACCATCGCGATAATACATGATGTCCCGGAGGCGTTGGCGGGGGACATAGTTAAGTGGAGTAAGGACAGGTTACGTGGCGTAGAGAAACTTGATGAAGAAGCGCTGGAGGACCTAGGCTTAGGCTCATTCAATGAGTTAATGAGAGAATTTAAGGAGAAAACAACGCTAGAGGGCACTATAGTCAAGCTAGCCGACCACCTGGCGACTATGCTTGAAGCTAAACGCTACCTAAAGCGTGGGTACGACGTTAACGATATCATCAACGGATGCGCGTCAACAATCAAAGAATTACTTAATGCACCCGCATTAAGCCCACATAAACAGGAAATACGGGGAGTGCTTCAAGGATTACTTGGAAAAACACCAGCTTGGGACGCCTCCTCCAGCGCACATAAGAACTCATAGTCGGTCTCAGCAACCTTATCAAGCCATCCAAGCCTCTCATAAAACCTCCTAAGCAACTTAAGCGAGGACTCAACAAACCAGAAATTCCTCACGCAGAACCCCTCACAAAAGGGAGAACTAGCAAGCTTTTATTGCTGACCACCACATACACACCGTAAAAAATTAATAAGGAACCACATGTAACCAATGCTGGAGGGCCCGTCGTCTAGCCCGGTTAGGACGCCGCCCTTACAAGGCGGAGGTCCGGGGTTCGAGTCCCCGCGGGCCCACCAAACTCATTGTGGGTTTAGCCTGTATCACTAGTTTGTTAGAGGGACTCGGAGATTTCTCTTATTGCCCTTATGAAGGAATTCATTTCCTTGTCGGTTCCTATGGTGACCCTGACGTATTCCCGGAGCTTTTTGTGTGTTAGGGGTTTAACTATTATGCCGCGCTCTGCGAGTTTTGCATGCAGTTTCTTTCCTTCGAGCCCGTTTATTCCAACTAGTATGAAGTTAGTTACACTGTCCTTAACCTTCACTCCGTGTGTTCTATTAAGCTCG
>CAYNPH010000015.1:0-19302 GCA_964399035.1 uncultured Desulfurococcaceae archaeon | reverse complement strand
CTGGTGCGGCGGCCGGGATTTGAACCCGGGACCTCCGGCTTGGAAGGCCGGCGTCCTAGACCAGGCTAGACGACCGCCGCCATACAATTTAGGGACGTAGGGGGTTTAAGCTTTTAGTGCCTCAGACTACCAAGAAGGCTGGGCGGTATCATGAAGTGTGGTTACTTCAGATTCCTTGAACATACAGCAGATGCTTACGTTGAGGCGAGCGGGAGAACTCTTGAGGAGGCGTTCGAGTGGATGGCAAAAGGAATGTTCGAGATAATGACGGACACAAGCAAGGTTCGCCCGCTTATTAAGAAGGATTTAAGCGGTACCGGAGTTGACCTGGAAGGTGTGCTATATAGGTGGTTAGAGGATCTACTAATACTGCATGATGCCGAAAGCTTAGTTTTCTCTGAGTTCAAAGTCTATGAGGTTAAGAAAACAGGCGATGAATACATGTACAAGGCAAGCGCGTGGGGTGAGGTCTTCGATCCCTCAAGGCATGAGGTACGTACGGAGGTGAAAGCAGTGACGTACTCGTTAATGGAGGTGAAGAACGTTGAGGGTTGCTGGGTACTTAGAGTAGTGTTCGACCTATAACGCATGTCTGGATTAAGCGTGAACACCGCACAACTACCCGTTGTAAAACTTAAATAGTAACTCAACCAATCAATCCTCGGAGCCGCCGTAGCTCAGCCCGGGAGAGCACCCGGCTGAAGACCGGGGTGTCCGGGGTTCAAATCCCCGCGGCGGCACCAACACCCCTCGGCGTTCTTCATCGAGCTATTCACAATATAATGAGGCTAGGCGTCGAAGTATGTGTGGCTTCCGCACTTAGTTAGCAGTCATTTCCGTTTGGAAACCCTTCACGTAGAAGCCTATTGGCGTGATATGTACCAGTGTTTAGTGTTTAGTTTGTTTTCTGGCTATGACGAAGACGTTGCCCCTGATGTCAAGTACCTCGGCATTGACCTTGGAGGCGACTTCGTGGGCAATTTCTTTAATATCCGCTCCTGCCCGCTTTAGGGACTTCAGTACCCTTACCTTTATTACGCCTTCTCGTTTTAGCCAAGTGCGTATTTCCTCGATTACGCCGGGTGTTACTCCGTTCTTGCCTATCCGCACGTGTGGTTCCCCTGCAATCACGCGCTTGACTTTCTCTGATCTCTTGATTTTCCCCTTGGGCATGGTGTCCTCACCACGTATCCACAGTGTAAGCAGGTCTTCGTCACTATAATTTGTTTCCTATTTCTCCGTATCCTAACGCGGCACGAAAGCCCCGGCACCAAGGGTACTAAGCAGTTCTTGCAAACCCACCTCCTGTACTTAACGGGCTTTCTAACGTCAGCTTTGCTCAGTAACCTCAGACCTAACGTTATGTATCTGCGTGAGAGGTCCGTCATCCCTTTCTTGAGGGCTTTAACGGCCTCACCATATAGTATTAACGCTCGCTGGTATGCTAGGTCCCGCTTTGCGTTCCTGAACTTCCTACGCATTAATCCCTCCCGCATATAACTACATCGGAACCCGTAAATTAAGGCACTTTGCTTTATAGAGGACTTAGCCTCATCTAATCGGGGTAAGCATGAGTGTCGAGCAGGTTACAGTAATACTCGCTGAGGCAAGCCTTGAGCTAGTGCCTCAGCAAATAGCCGGGCATCCCGCGGTGGTTAAAAACGCACGAAGACGTGGGCGAAAACCCACGGAGACTATACTTGATGTTTCACTGCATTATCATGCTATGAAGCACCTTAGTAAGAGGGAAAAGAGGGGTAGGCCAGATATAGTCCACGTCACCCTGCTGGAGCTCCTTTCATCACCGCTTAACTTAGAAGGGAGACTGAAGGTCTACGTGCACACCTTAAATGACTACGTGCTGTTTATAGATCCGGCAACCAGAATACCTAGGAATTACAACAGGTTTGTCGGTCTGATGGAGCAGCTACTAGTTGAGGGGCAAATTCCACCTCAAGCCGAGAAGCCGTTAATAACGGTGAAGCCAGCAACGCTAAGCTCACTTTTGAAGATGCTGGGTTTTGATAACGTAATTCTGCTGAGCGAGTGGGGGGAGCTTCGAAACCCGGTAGCAGCTTGCTCTGAGTCACTTAAGTATAACGCCCCCATAGTCATAGGTGCGTTTCCTCACGGCGACTTCGAGGAAGAGACGAAGGCGTTAGCAAGAAGCGTCTACGCAATATATCCTAAGCCCCTTGAGACCTGGGTCGTAGCGTCCCGCATTGCGCACGCGTGCGAGGAGCTACTAGGTATACTACCAAAGTAGCATGTGGTGCCGCGGCCGGGATTTGAACCCGGGTCACGGGCTGTCCACGCAGGGCCGGCTCAAGCCCTAACTCGAGAGGCCCGCATACTTGGCCGGGCTATACTACCGCGGCACCAATAGCTTCAATCTCTGGGGACTTAAAAACATCACGTCCTTTCTCACAAAAGTAGTACATCCTCAACGATCTCGACTGACATTACCCGCTTCCCTGCAATGTTTGCGAAGTGCGTAAGATAGCAGAACTGCTATGATCAGTGCCACTTGCCCTAGATCCACAGCGTATGTGGTGTGTGTTCCATTACTTAGTAAGAGCATGCAAGGCAACGGCATGACGCTGAGATGCCTGGACAGAACGATGTAGTATTCGTAAAGGTAGAAACTCACGGATACTGAGAGCAGGGAGAATATGAGCGCATAAATAATCCTCCTGGTGTACTTGACTACGGCTGCAACAATGAATACTAGTGTTGAGAGGAAGGTTGCCAGAGCCAATACTATGAGGTAGTAGGGCACCCTATATCCTATGTAAGGTCCTCGGGTAAGCGATAGGATCGCATACGCTACCAGCACAGAGAAGAATAACGCTATAGAGAAGTAGAAAAGACCGGCTGTAAGGTCCATAGGGACGCTTGATTCCCTTACCTCTACTTTCTCAGCCTCCATGCGATTATCGTCGCTCAACGTCATTCAGCCAGACGATAGTTTTAGGAGGTAAAATAAGGCTATTTATCGTGTAACTGCTCGGTGCCCATTACCAGGTGAGTCTACTACGTTGTAAGAATGATCATTAACTTTTCGTAGAATTCAGGATCAACATACACCTTAAGCACATGCTCAGGTCTGTATACACTGCTTTTGAATTGGGGCGTATTCCACTGATACTCATCATAATTATCGTGGTCCTCCTCGTCCCCGTACATGCTGTTATAGTAGGTAGTTGCATATGCATCCTCTAAGTAATATTGGCATTCCACCCTCACGTCAGCCTTCCCGCCGAAGACCGGCTTATACGGCTCCACCTTGGTTATTTGGCAAAGGTACGGCGTTTCAGCGTCGTCTAGTAGTAGACTTAACGTGATGTGTTCCTCAGATATAATGTTCCATTTCTCCAAAAGCCTTCTAGCCATAATCTCAGCGGGTCTTAACTGGGCACTCTCAATTTTCTTGGGTGTAAAGCTCTTTCTTAATGCCTCCTTCACTTTAGGAATTTTGACCTTGTCGAATATACCCAATTACTCCCCCAATTTACCTGGAATTTCGTGCTACATAACACTTACCGTGCGTTAGACTCCCATATCATTAGGAAGGGTCTTGAACAAGTGTAAAGCTTAATAAAACTTCAGGGGTAGTTTCTGAGGAGCGGGGAGAGTGTAATGGTGAATGTGAAGGAAGTGCCAGCTGATAGGTTCATCAGGGCGTTGGCCCAGTACTTAAAGGAGAATGTACGTGCGGTGGAGCCTCCCGAGTGGGCGTTATTTGTCAAGACAGGTTCGCATAAGGAGAAAGTTCCGGAGGATCCTGACTGGTGGTACATTAGGGCAGCAAGTATCATGCGGAAGCTGTACATAGCTGGAAGACCACTAGGAATAGAGAGGTTCAGGATTATATACGGAGGGTTAAAAGATAGGGGATCGGCTCCCTCTCACTTCAGGAAGGCCGGTGGCTCGCACATAAGGAGAATACTCCAGCAGCTTGAGCGCGCGGGGCTAGTTGCAAAGAAAGGCAACAAGGGTAGAGTTCTCACACCTAAAGGTAGGTCAATAATGGATAAAATAGCTGGTGAAGTATTCCAAGAGGTAGTTAAAGAAATACCGGAGTTGAGTAAGTACGGAGGTTCAAAGAAGTGAGTGACGAATATTATGATGCTGAGTTGGAGGAGCTTAAAAGAAGAAGGCTAGAAGCCCTGTTAAGGAAGCAAGCTGAAGAAAAAAGAAGGCAGGAAGAGCTGGCTCGGGAGGCGCAGAAACAGGAAATCCTGAGGAGAGTAATGACCCCAGAGGCTAGAGCGCGCTTGAATAATGTGAAGCTAGTGAGACCTGAACTCGCCAATGCTGTCGAGGAATACATTGTCAGTCTGGCCTTATCCGGACAATTAACACGGATCATCGACGAGGAAACCTTAAAACAGATTTTATACGTAGTTGACTCCAGAAGTAGGCGTGAGTTCCGCATAAGGATTAGGGAGAAGAGGTGAGTGGAATGGCTCGTAATAAGCATGTCGCACGGAAACTCCGCCTCGCTAGGGCACTCAAGAGTAATTCATCAATACCGGTATGGGTAGTGATAAAAACCTTAAGGAAAGTACCGTACAGACCACGCATGCGTAATTGGAGGAGATCCAAGCTAGGCAATATTTAATGATGGATTGAAGGGAGTGGTGATCTAGGATGCCAGATGAGAGGATATACGTGATAAACCTTTCACGGCTGTACTGGACGGGCCGTGCACGTAGAGCTCCGAGGGCCCTTAAGAGGATAAGGGAGTTCCTGAAGAGGCATACTAAGGCGGAGAAGATCATAATAGATGAGTCTATTAACGAGTACATCTTTTCAAGGGCCTACGACAAGCCTCCCAGAAGAGTGGCGGTAAGGGTTCTTCCGGTTGACAAGGAAGGTAAGATACTCAAGGCAGTCCTAGCAATACCCATTACGGTCAGTGAAGTCCGCACTAGTGAGGCTGAGAGTTAGGGGTAGTGTTAATGCCGCTTGACACGTTGAGAATTCGTGGTAATCCTAACATTGGTGTGTATATTTTCGCGAACAATAAGGTAGCCCTAGTTCCAAAGGGAACCGAGAGTGAAATTAAGAGAAAAATTAGCGACACACTCAATGTTGAGGTCATCGAGGCCAGCGTAGATGACTCGCCCTTATTAGGGATATTTATTGCTGGTAATGACAGAGCCATACTGTTACCTCGCCTAGCCAAGGAAGAAGAGGTTAAGAAATTAAAGAGTATAGGGCTAAACGTGCACGTAGTGCACACTGTTTTCACAGCCTTGGGTAACATCATACTTGCTAATGACCAAGCCGTTATATTCCACAAAGAGATTGAGGATCACGAGCTAGAGCGAATTGTGCGGATACTGGACGTCAGCAAGTTTAGGAAAGGTTCAATAGCTGGCATACCTACAGTCGGGTCCGTGGCCGTCATAACGGACAAGGGAGGAGTCGTTCACCCTGATGTGAGTGACGATGAGCTGGAGGACCTCTCAAAGTTTTTCGGTGTTCCCTTGGATGTGGGAACCGTTAATTTCGGTGTAGCCTTTATTAAGACTGGCCTCGTAGCGAATAACTACGGGGCCCTAGTAGGGGAGAAAACAACAGGCCCTGAAATAATGAGAATCATGAAAGCTCTAAACATGAGGTGAGAACGGATGGCAGAGGTAAAGGTCTTCAGGGTAAAGGGCGTGGCGCTCTTCAGCCCGGACAAGCTACGTGAGTGGCAACCCTTCATAATAGATGTTAGGGCGGTCAAGAAAGAGGACGCCATAGAAAAAGTGTATTCAGACCTTGGAAGTAAGCACAAACTAAAGAGAGCTCACATCAAGATACTAGAAGTATACGAGATACCGCCTGAGAAGTCAAAATATAAGTATATCCGTGACCTAGCAACGCTGAGGGGATGGGAGATTGAGTAACGCGTCAGCACAAGCCATAAGTGTTAATGAGGCTATTGCTAGGCTAGCTGAGTTAAGGCGGTACATGGAGGCTATACAGGCACAAATAGATCAGGTCACGGCCGAAATAGAGGAGATAAAGGCAAGTACTAATACGTTATCCGAACTACGTAAGGAACACGTGAATGAGTTATTCATGCCGACAGACAGCAGAGGTCACATAATGATCAAGGTCGCCCCAGTAACTAAAGAGAGGGTGTTAACTCATTTAGGAATGGAGTACTTCGCGGAGCTAGATCTAGAGAAAGCAATGGAGGTGCTGTCACTCAAGGAAAAAGAGCTTAGAAACGTGATTAAGAGGTTGCAGGAGGAGCTTAACCGCGTAGTAACCATGTACAAGCAATTACAGAGTGCCATCAACGCAGCTATAGCGCAGGCTCAAGCACGGGCTCAAAAAGCTGGATGACCTTCAACCTAAGCTTTTAACTCTGTGTGATGAATGATAACAGTACTTAGAGCACGCGTACCTTCGGTGTACGAAGCACATTTAATTACGTGAGAAGCCCACACTAAGGGGTTAGCGAGATGTTAAAAAACCTAAGGAAGGCCTTCGAGGGTTTCACGAGGAAACTAAGCGAAGTGGTAGCGAAGAAGGAATTAACTGAGGAGGAGTTTGAGAAAATATTCTCTGACTTCGAGCTTACGCTACTCGAAGGTGACGTTGCGGTGGAGGCCGTAGAGAAGCTTAAAGAGATCCTCAAGCACGAACTCATCGGTTTACGAGTTGGCAGGTTTGGCGGCGCTGAACGCTTAGTGCAGGAGAAAATTAAGGAAGCAATAAGGAAATATCTCAGCCAAGGAATCTTCGGTAAGGACATCGTTGACGTTGTCAAGGACGGACCTAAGCCATATATAATTGTGTTTGTCGGGGTAAACGGCGTTGGAAAGACCACTACGATAGCTAAGATAGCTCACAGGTTAAAGAAGCACGGATTAATACCAGTCATTGTAGCTGCTGATACCTTTAGGGCAGGGGCTCAAGAACAGTTGAGGTTGCATGCAGAGAGGCTGGGCTTGCCCTTCATAAGGGGTAAGTATGGGGCGGACCCGGCAGCCGTGGCTAAGGATGGTGTGTTACACGCAATGAGCTCTAAGCTTGATGCTGTCCTCATAGATACTGCTGGGAGAATGCATACGGACAGGAACCTTATGGAGGAACTACGCAAAATAGTCCGCGTCGTCAAGCCACACCTGAAGATACTTATTCTTGATGCATTGACAGGCAACGATGCCGTGCAGCAGGCAAGATGGTTTGATAATGCAATAGGTGTGGATGCGGTAATCCTAACGAAGCTTGATGCTGATGCTAGAGGTGGTTCCGCCTTAAGTATAATCCTGTCCATAAATAAACCAATAATGTACGTTGGTGTGGGGCAAGGATACGATGATTTATCCCCGTACGACCCTGATGAAATACTTAATAAGCTACTCAGTCAGTAGGTTTTAGGCTGGTGGGGGTAATGCGGCTAGAGGAGCTCTTCGCTACGTGGAGGAAGATATTGGCGATCTCGGAGAAGCCTGAGCCAGACGAGTATAAATTACTCCTGAAGATAACCTTCGGCGGCTTATTTCTGGTTGGAGGTATAGGCTTCGTAGTGTACACGATACTCACGGTAGTTCAGGGGATAGGGCATGGGTGAATCGTCAGGGACAAGGGAAACTGCGGCAAGGCCACCTAAATACGTGGTGCTAAGGACTACGGCCAGGCAGGAAATGAACGTAGCTATGATGCTCGAGTCAATAGCTAAGGGAAGTAACGCCAAGGGGCTGTACTCGATAATAGTCCCGCCTGAAATACATGGTTACATAGTAATTGAGACCGTAGGGCTCCACGTAGTGCACCAGTTAGCAAGAGATATCAAGCACGTTAAGGGACGTGCAATGGGTTCACTAACTCGTGAGGAAGTTGAGAAACTGATTAAGGTCAGGTCACCTATAGAGGAGATAAAGCCCGGAGACATAGTCGAGATAATTTCAGGTCCACTTAAGGGACAGCGCGGTAAGGTAATATCCGTCGATGTCCAGAAGAACATTGTTAAGCTTGACATGCTTGAGACCTCGTTTAAGGCTGAGATGACCGTTCCAGGAGATTTTGTAAAACCGGTAAGGAAGTGATGTGGTATGCCGTGGAAAACGGTTAGGGCAAGAATAAGAGGAGGGGAAGCAACGCCCGCACCCCCGCTCGGACCCTCCCTGACACAGTACGGGCTTAATGTAGATGAAGTCATAAACAAGATAAATGAGTTGACTAAAGACTTCAAGGGTATGGAGGTAACTGTTAATGTTTACGTGAACACTGACACCAAAGAATACAGGATAGAGGTGAAATCCCCGCCAACGTCAGCGCTCCTCTTAAAGGTAGCGGGCGCGGACAAACCCTCAGGAGATCCCGCCCACAACAAGATCGGGGACATAAGCCTGGAGGATGTCGTAAAGGTTACGTTAATGAAGAAGAATGACCTCACAGCTAAAACGCTAAAGAAGGCGGTTAAGACAGTATTATCGACTGCAGCGACCATAGGGCTAACCGTGGAGGGTAAGGAACCAAAGGAAGTAGTGAAGGAGGTAGAAGAGGGTAAGTACGACGACCTATTGCTTAAATATGAGGAAGAATGGAGAAAGGGTAGGTGAGAAGGATGCCGCTTACGAAAGAAGTGCTGGCTGACGCCATAAGGAAGGCGATAGAGCTAGGTAAAGGCAGGAACTTCAAGCAGTCCGTTGAACTCCAGGTGGTGTTTAAGGGAGTTAACCCCAAAGACCCAGAGGTAAAGTTCAGGGACAACGTAGTCTTACCGAAGGGTACAGGTAAGACACCGAAGATCCTAGTCATCGCTACCGGAGACATGCTACTTAAGGCTAAGGAGGCCGGCGTAGACGCGCTAAGCGGTGACGAAGTTAAGTCCATGAGCAAAAGAGAGCTGAAGAAGTTAGGACGAAAGTACGATTGGGTGCTAGTACGTGCTGACCTAATGGCTCAAATGGGTAGGATAATAGGTCCAGTACTAGGTCCTAGAGGGAAAGCCCCGATCCCCATACCGATAAATGCAGACATAAACATCTTCATTAAGAGGTATACTAATAGCGTAAGACTGAGGAACAAGGAGCAGGCATGGGTGGGCTGTAAAATAGGTACTGAGGACATGTCCCCCGAGGACCTAGCTGAAAACGCGATGGCAGTGATAGAACATATAAAAACAAAGTTTAAGAGACCCTTCGAGACCTCAACCCGTGTTTACGTCAAAACAACTATGGGGCCGCCAGTGGAGGTGTTCATGCAATGAAGGGGAAGACCAAGGCCCAGCTGCTCAAGGTGCTGCGGAAACTGGAGGAGTCTAAAAGGGTTACTAAAGAGAAGATAAGGCCAGCAATTCTGAGGAAGCAGCAGATAGTTCAGGAAATACGTGATTTACTTCGTAAGCATAGGTGCGTAGCGATAATAAGCTTAGACGGTGTCCCAACACCTCAGTATAAGAAGATAAAGCAGGAGCTATCTAAGTACGGTTTTATTAAGGTGTACAAGAACAGCATATTTCTTAGAGCCGCACGCGAAGAGGGCATACCAAACGTCGATGAACTCGAGAAGTACCTCGTCGGCACTAATGCCTTCATGTTCACGAACATGAACCCATACGAGCTCGCACTACTACTGGATAAACTAGCTGCGCCCAAGTATGCTAAGCCAGGAGACATAGCGACCGACGACATATACATACCTGAAGGACCCACTGGAATACCGCCTGGACCAATGCTTTCAGTGTTCGGCAAACTCCGAATAAGGACGCAGGTAAGGGAAGGGGTTATCTGGATAGCTAAGGAAACCAAGGTAGCGTCGGCAGGGGATGAAATATCTCCTGAGCTCGCGTCGTTGCTTAGGAAACTTGATATTAAGCCGGTAGTCGTCAAGCTAAAGCCTAGGGTAGTGTGGGAGGAAGGAAACGTAATACCTGCGGAGCAGCTCAAGGTAGATGTGGACGCTTTCAGAGACGACTTACTGCGCGCTGTAAGCATAGTGAAGGAAGTTGCGATAGAAGCTGCGCTACCATTACCTGACATACTCCCGGAGATCATAGCTAGGGCTTACCGCCGCGCAGCTGCCCTGGCTGGAGAAGCTGGCTTCATAACGCCCGAAACCGCGGCTGAAGTATTCAGGAGAGCGATGGCTAAGGCCCTAGCCCTGGCACTACAGCTAAAGCAGAAAGCACCCGACCTTGGCATTGAGGTCAGTGTGCAAGTAGCACCTGTGACACCATCGCCAGCTGGTGCGCCTGCTGAGGAGAAGGAGGAAGAGGAGGAGGAAGAAGAGAAGGAAGTTAGCGAAGAGGAAATCGCTGAGGGCATATCATCACTATTCGGCTAACAAGAAACAGAGACCTACTAACGTGCGCTTTCCCACAAAGTGTTTCTAAAGCCCTAAGGTCCCACTCCGTGTTGCAGTACCTAATCATTATTAAGTCTTAGCTAAGGTATTTTCCAGAGTGAGGGGAGATCGTGAAAGTAGATCCATCTATTTATAGAGTTAAGATGTTCAGTGAACGTGGGTACATCAGGCAGAAGTGCCCGACCTGCGGGGAGTTTTTCTGGTCCCTCAACGAGAGACCTAACTGCGGAGATGCACCCTGTAGCGACTACTATTTCTTTAACCTTAAGATAGGATCCCCGCCTTTGAGTGTTGAAGAAGTTAGGCAAAAATTCCTAAGATTCTTTGAGAGAAATGGTCACGAGATAATAGAGCCGTATCCCGTCGTTGCTAGGTGGAGGGACGACCTGTACCTCACGATCGCTTCCATAGTTGTGTTTCAGCCACACGTGACGTCCGGCATAGTGCCCCCACCAGCCAACCCCTTAGTAATAGCGCAACCATGCATAAGGCTAGAGGACTTAGACAGTGTGGGCTTCACTTTTGGCAGGCACTTAACGAGCTTCATAATGGGAGGTCATCATGCCTTCAATTACGAGAATAAGAAGGTGTACTTCTCAGACGAAACTGTGGAGCTTGCTCGTGAGTTCTTCACAAGGGAAATAGGTATCCCGGAAAGCGAGTTAGTATTCAAAGAATCTTGGTGGGAAGGTGGAGGAAACGCCGGTCCCTCCTTTGAAGTAGCGGTAGGTGGGCTGGAACTGGCAACCCTGGTGTTCATGATGTACGAGGAACACAATGGATCATACCGCGAGATGTCAATAAAGGTCGTGGATACTGGGTATGGCATAGAGAGGATAGCGTGGTTTACACAACGCGTCCCCACAGCATTCCACGCCATCTATGGTGACCTTGTGCATAAGTATCATAAGGTACTGAACGTGCAGGAACCCCCGGAAGAGGTACTTTATAGTGCAATAAAGTACGTGGGTAGGCTCAACCCTAAGGATCCGGAGAAGTACGCTATTTTGAAACGCAATGTCGCTAAGGAACTAGGTTTAAGCGAGGAGGAAATAGGGAAGTACCTCGACAGGGAAATAATGGTTCTGGCGTTGCTTGATCATGTCAGGACATCTGCGTTAATGCTCTCAGACGGGATCGTCCCATCAAACACAGGTGAGGGCTACCTAGCAAGGCTAGTGCTCAGGAGAATATTCAGGATACTAACACTGCTTGGCATGCTGAACGACGATACCATCGGCGAGCTCTTCCAGTTGCAGTCAACGTACTGGGAACGGACATTCCCGCAGATTTCTGAGAGGATGGACTACATCCATGACGTAACTAAGTACGAATTAAGGAAATTCATGGACACTGTAAAGAAGGCACCGCAACTCGTCCGCAAGTACCTGAAGAAGGGCGGTCTCGGCTTAAGCATCGATGAGCTGGTAAAGCTGTACGATAGTCACGGTATCCCACCCGACCTCGTGGTGGAGATAGCGTCCCGCTTGGGCGTGAATGTTAAGGTACCACCTAACTTCTACGCCATAGTTGCAGCGAAGCACGGAAAAGCACCCATAAAGAAGGGCAAGGTCAGTAAGCTACCGTCAGAAATCGCTGAGAAAGTCAAGTCATTGAGCCCTACGGAGTTACTGTTTCACAAAGATCCTTACCTAAGGGAGTTTCACGGACAAATACTATTCGCTAAGGACAGGTACATAGTATTAGATAGGACTGCGTTCTATCCGGAAGGCGGTGGTCAGGCCCCAGATACGGGCTACCTAGAGATAGAAGGCATCGGTAAGTTCCGCGTGGTTGATGTTCAGAAGGTAGGCAACGTAGTTGTTCACGTTCTTGAGAAACCCGTATTGTCAGGCGTGAGAGAACTGAAAGTTCATGGCGTAATAGACTGGCACCGCAGGTTCACGTTAATGAGGCATCACACAGCAACGCACATCATTCTTGGTGCATGCCGTAAGGTACTCGGGGAACACGTATGGCAGGCAGGCGCGGAGAAAAACTTAGACAGGGCTAGGCTAGACATAACCCACTACAAACCCTTGACTGAGGAAGAGATCCGCAGGATAGAGGACCTAGCTAATGAAGTCATTAATGAAGGACTACGGGTTAATACCGCGTACATGAATAAGTACGAGGCCGAAGCTAAGTATGGGTTCAGACTATATGAGGGTGGGGTTGTTCTTGAACCAACCATAAGGGTCGTCGAGATCGAGGACTTAGACGCTGAGGCATGCTTCGGAACTCACGTAATGAACACGCGGGAGGTAGGCGCGATAAAGATCATTGGTGTTGATAGAATAGCTGACGGTGTTGTCAGGTTAGAGTATGTGGCCGGAACTAACGTCGCTACTCACGCTAGGGAACTAGAGAGTAGGATCGCGGAGGTCTCACGAATCCTAGGAGGGGACGCCCTGCAAAAGGCTAAGGCTGTAATTGAGGATCTAAGCAAGTTGCGCAACCTCTTAACGAAGTATAGGAAGGAGTACTTAGAGTACATGCGTGAAAAAGTATTACGTAGTTCTGAGGAAGTCGACGACATAAAGTTCTCTGTCATTAAGCTAGAAATAGAGGATAAGGAGGTCACCAGTGAACTATTACTGAGGGTAAGCAAAGAGGAGAGAAACCTTATAGCTGTTATCCTAGTACCCACGGAAAGCGGCACACGCATCGAGTGCGCAGCAGGAGAATATGCAGCAAGGAAAGCACCGGTTAACACGTTACTGCGGGCGATCGTTAAGAAATTTGGTGGGAAAGGAGGCGGCAAGCCAACGCACACCTCAGGATTCATACCTAAACCAGCAACTCAGGAACTACTAGAAAGCATACGTGATGCCCTACGAAGAGAGTTAATGATATTGACAGGTAAGACAGTATGACGAAATACCCAGAAGAGTGCTTACGTCGAGAACTACTTGAAGCCCTGATAGATTACAAATATCTGCTCAACCGAGGATACAAGTCAAGAGGCGCGTTAAATCTAGTCACGTCAAGGTATCTACTAACCAAGGAGGAGAGAATGTTGCTCTATCGATGCGTTCATAGCGATAATGACGTTACCCTTATTCGAGAAAAAATCGTTAAAGAGGTTCAAGGACGTCACTTAATCATTGACGGATACAACGTACTATTGACGGTGGCCGCAGCCATTGAGGGACTAACACTTTACCTATGCGATGATGGCTTAGTAAGGGACCTGAGAAGCACGAAGATCAGGAACTTCTCAACACCATCAATCATGAACGCAATTAAACTAGTTAAGGACGCTACAGACGAACTAAAACCAAGAAACGTCACGCTGTTTCTGGACAAATCCATCAGCATGAGCGCGGAACATTCCAAGGCAATACGTATGCAAGCCCCCCAGTGGAATGTTATCCTAGCATCGAAAGCAGATACTGAAGTAATAGCATCTAAAGGTATTATCGCCAGCAGTGACTATGTCATACTTATGAAGACCAACGAGGTATTCGACCTAGCGGGGCTCATAGTCCTTAGAAAATACCCAAATCAGGTAGTGGACTTACTGGGATACCTTAAGCGAAACCTAAATAACCCAAGGAACTAAAACACCAATTGGCGAGGGCCCGTAGCCTAGCCAGGATAGGGCGCCGGCCTTCTAAGCCGGTGGTCCGGGGTTCAAATCCCCGCGGGCCCGCCACACACGACACGCGGGTTCTTAAGGCTACGGGCACACTCTGTGACTTCTGCCGTGCTTATGTGGTAGGATATATTGGTTGTAGTGTTTGGGTCATTACTGAACTTAAGGGTTTCATCATCACGTTTACTAAGATATTTGACGCGTAAGCGCTTATACCACCAAGCAATAGTAGTAAGCCCATATAGTACATCACAGTGTGTCTTAATCCACCGTTCGTCATCGTTAGCGCACAGGAGTTTATTACCGTGAGCGCTATTGCCGTGCTTAGGCTAAGTAAGGTTATTATTGGCTGCGGAATCGCATAAAACGGTATTAGTGTTTGAATACTTGAGAGCGCTCTAGCGAAGATTGACATCAAGCTCGTTATGAATGTTATGAGTAATATGTTCGTTACGTGTAATGCGTATACTGATGTTTCGAAAGTTTTATGCACTTGGAACCTACGTCTTCTTATCCTGTTTATCATGAGGGATAGGTCTGAGAGTATTAAACCCACTTTATAGGTATTACCTCCGAACTTCAGCGTGTCGCTTATTATTTCTGAAGATCTCCTGACAAGCTCGGATGCACTATTCTTAGCGAATTCCTTTATGGCTACGCTGAAGCTAATATTGTTTGCTAAAAGAGTATGCAACCTCCTCACCGCTGACGCTATGCGTCCAAAGACCACGCTCGTAAGGGGTTCAATCGCCTTCAGCGGAGACGGTATTATTGAGAGGTTGTTACCGTACATACGGACGAAAACGGGGAAGTCCTCATCAACTAAGCGTACATGGTTCTCTATTTTCCTGATCAGGTAACCAGGCGCGAGTAGCAGTAACCCAACTACAGCTATTAGTACGTAAGCATCGATGTTTATTATGTAGAACAGGTACATTATGAAGATCCAAAGGCTTGCGGCAACACCCGCAAGCGTGGCCATAAACGGCACTTCTAGCACCTTCTTCCTAGCCTTCCCACCTATCACGAGGAAGTCCCTGGGTAAGCCTACACGAAGCGTCACTAGGACGGCAACTAAGGCTATAAATGAACCTATGAAAGATACGTAAATTATCGTTAAGTCACCGCCGAAAATTATGGAAAGTACGAGTAAGTTGGAAATGACGAAGATTACTGACGTCATTACGGCTGTATATACTCCTAGCAATACTCGAACGGAGTCCATGACTCTGGAGTATATGTACTCGAAGGTGTTCATAGAATTCCTTAACTCTACCTCCATGAATCTCTCGATGTCCTCACCAACCTTGACGGCGGCGGCATAACGCTCCATGAAATCCTTGAGATACTTAACTTTCTCAGCATCCTTGCTGACTATCATCATGGCGCGCGGGAAGTCATAGCCATATTCCTTTACTAATAAATAGACACGTTTGAAGAACTTAGCGTACTTGCCGTAGATGTTTTCCTTAGACACTGAACCGACGACGTTCACGTTGGATGTCTTGCTGGATGCCACTGAAAGCATGTGCGCTAGCATGAATATGAAGTCTATGTCTGGTTCGTACTTCTCTTTCTTTATACCCATGAGTTGAGGCATATAGAAAACTATGAATAACGCAAAGGAAACTGTGCCTAGGATCACGTAGTTTGTTGGGTACGGTATCTTAACGTACATTACTGCATAGTATACTGCGTAGGCAATGACAGATATTGCGAGGGATCTCAACACTATGTCCTTAGGTTTAGGTAGCTTTACCTTCTTCATAGCAGGGTCCCCGCCCTTAACCTCCTTAGTGCTTCCTCAACACCTAGCTCGTCAGCCTTCACAACAGCCTTCCACACGTCCCAGTAGTTGAATATCTTACGCCTAACCATTTCCTCTAGGAACGTTCTCCTCAGTTCAAGTTCGTCGTATATCTCCTTTATTCTGCTCCTAGGTATACCCTTCATTACGGCTATCTTTTCCTCAAGCAGGTAGCTAGCTCCCCTGCCGCTGAATATGAATCTGTCGGTCGACGGGTCCCAGACGAAGACAGGTACGGCTAAGATGCTGTCGGTCGATGGGTCGTAACCTATTAGCTCGTAGAGCTTAATCATTCTCCTTGCAAGGAACCCTTGCTTTGTGTACACGGCGCTTTGGAACCAAGCGAAGTTCAGGGAATCCATGTTGGTCTTCGGCACGTTTATTGGGTGATTAGTGAGCCTCTGGACAAGCCTGTCGATGTCGGCGGCATGGAACGTAGAGAGTACGGGGTGACCTGTTTGCATTGCTTGGAACGCTATGTTACCCTCAGCTCCACGTATCTCACCGACTATGATGTAATTAGGTCGCTGCCTAAGGGCAGCCTTGAGCAGGTCGAACATCGTGACGCTGCTCTCCGGCTTACCCGTGTCTCTAGTCAGCTCCCTTGTCCAGTTGGGGTGCGGTACTATGACTTCAGCGGTGTCCTCGATAGACACTATCTTAGCGCTTGGTCTTATGAACACAAGCATTGCTGTTAGCGAGGTCGTCTTGCCGCTAGCTGTCTCACCACATATGAAGCCACTCATACCTTCCCTCAGCAGGATCCACATGTATGCCGCGACCCTAGCATCGAAGGTGCCCCAGTTTATGAGTTGAGTTACGCTTAACGGGGTCTTCGACACCTTACGGATCGTGAAGTTGGAACCCCTTAAGCTGACGTCAGTCCCGTACACTATGTTTATACGTGAGCCGTCAGGTAATGTCGCGTCCACTATAGGTCTAGCGTTTGACAGAGGCTTGCCAATCTTCTCGGCTAGCGCTATTAGATATGCGTTAAGTTCATCATGACTCTTGAACCCTATGTTGCTCTCCATGGGTCCAAATACCTTATGTATTATGAAGATGTTACCTAACCCGCTACATGAGATGTCCTCTATGTACGGGTCACGTATGAAGGGCTCAAGCAGACCTACACTTATCTTATCCCTGACTATGTGATATATCACGGCATTAAGTAGCTCCTCTGGCTTCACATACTTGACTGACTCCTTACCTCCGTTGCCGCTATTACCTCCGCGTTTCCTGAACGCTAGCCTTCTCTTACCTCCGTTGGGACCTCCTAAGCTGGTGAAAGACGACTTAACTAACTCAAGTAGCATGCAGGCTTTCTCTTGCGGTGATTTTGGTATGTAACCCTCAGGTATTTTAGCTGCGATCAGTTCCTCGGCTCTACGTAGTATCTCTTCAGGAGGTCTGGGCGGCTCTATGACTATGTACTTAGCGTAGCCGCCCTCAGTACGCTCGCTAAGTGCGTGGATGAATATTCCCCCACCCACCGGGTAGATCACGTTAAATTGCTTCTTGAACTTATACTCACTGGGTACCTTATCGACGAAGTCGGGTTCCCCATGTTTCTCCTTAACCTGTACTATGTACTCCTTTAGATACCATGGTTCTTCTTCCTCGTGATAAGGTAGTTTACATTCAGTACTGAATCTAACCTCCTCAGCCCTTCTCTTCTTGAGCCGAAGCCTCGGAATCGGTACTTTTAACGCCATGTCCTTTCACCTCCCCTCACGCCTTAGCCGCCTTAATCGGGACTATCTTAATACCCATTGCAGGGTCAACATCGAAAGTAATCGAGGTCTCAGCCCCAGGTGGCATTCCCCTCATCTTGACCACACTCATGACCTTCAGTATCCTGCCACCTATGGCTTCATTCCTAACCTTGATGTATCCGTCGCACATTCCACGTATCTTAGATGCCAACACGGACTCCACGGCGTTAGGGTGCATCGTTAGTATCACAGACTTTCCTGCGCTTGTGAGGAGCCTTAGTCTCTTCATGAAGTTCAGCACGGTACTCGTATCTGCGTATGTCAATAGCTGTGTTAAGGAATCTATGAGGGCTACATCGAGGAGCTTCTGATTTTTCTCTAAGTACTCAGCTAGTATGGGTAATATTAAGCGCCCAAGCCCTTGTCTCCACTCGAACTTCTTGAGGTGAAGGGTGAGTATGCGTAGTTGCCCGAACATGTAGAATTTATCGGCATCTGTTAGTTGTATCTCCTTCATGCTCCTAATGAGCTCCCTTGGCGTAACCTCAGTAGCTATAACCAGCCCCTTAAGCCCTCTCTTCAATGCGCCATAGAGGAATTGCTGTCCTAAAGCACTCTTGCCAGATCCGTGATCGCCTTCAATAAGTATTAGGTTCGGGTGCGGGAACCCACCCCCTAGCCTTATGTCAAGCTCCTCATTTCCCGTGGAGATTATGATGTGTCTCATGGGTTATCACCCCAGAGCATACTCCCCCTTGGAGCCTGTGGGGGAGACTAGGATTACTAGGATTGACTGTGTGAGAGAGGAGGGGGTGGGTAATGATATGGTAATCTCTGCCTTCTCCCCCGGTGCTAGGTAATTCCCGGAGGAGAGAGGGCGGGTTGTGTTACCAACGTATATAGCGTTAAGCAACCACCCGGGTCTGTTACCGTAATCTAGCAGGTATGTTTCTGTTTCGTTTAGCGTGTTAACGTACTTGACCACCACCTGCATTGCGGTCAAGGGAATCAAGGAGACACCCTTTACTGTAAAGTTTATTCTCAAGGTTGTGGAATTGATCACGGTTCCATTAAGTACTAGTATTATTTGACGTGCGGCTAGGGCTTCTCTTTCTAGACTGGCGGTTGCTTGATTATGTAGCACTAGCACGGCAGTAACTATTAGTGATACGCCTGCAACTACCAGTGAAATAAGCACGAACGCGACTATAGCGCCTGTTATGGTTATCTCGCTTGGCATGATTCATCACCCTGGCAACACCTCCTCAGCGTATGCGCCTGACGGGAGCACTACCTTGACCTCAACAGCACCTAGGCCTGTGGTGTTATACGGAACTTTAATCACGAGCGTCTCTCCCGGACTCCAAATGTTGTCACCGTCTAGGTCAGTGATGCTTGCGGTGGTTGATGATACAACGTTGGATATTAGGAACATCTTGGGATACCCATTATATGGTCCTATGTACACTTCTGATCGATTGTAGAGATCTGACTCGGATATTTCAACGCCTCCCACGTTCTTCACGTATATTACGTACTTACCTTGCGTTTGGTTATAGAATCCTGCCACTATTTTGATGTTGGTCTGCAACTCCTCTAGCTTGCTATTTATTACGTTAGAGAGTACGCTATTGACATACCCCATCCTACCTATAACGTAGGCCGCGAATATAGACGCCAGTATCACACCCACTATCGTCAGGATGGCATGTACTATCGCTGTTGACTCGCCCATTCATGATCCCTCAGCCCGCCTTATTGGTGGGGGCCTCGCCTGAGTGTGTTCGGGGCCCATCACCGCCTCTGACGGGAGTTCTCCTCATGAGGCTCTCAGCAATCACGCGGAGAGCCTCCTCCTC
>CAYNPH010000014.1:0-8387 GCA_964399035.1 uncultured Desulfurococcaceae archaeon | reverse complement strand
GTATCAACAAAGAATGAATTGAGAGAGGACACGGGTGGCTGGTTAAGCGGTGCATTAAGTATCAATCAATTGGGGAATGGATTGAATTTTGCCTGAGTTCTTATGTAGGAGTTTGGATTAGGTACATTAACTGTTACGTCGAGTGTTTCTTGGTGGGTAGGATGATGACTGTTGAGGAGTGGAGGAAGAGGAGGAATCAAGCCGGGATACTTATAGGTATGATTTACGACCTCCCTCCTGAGAAGAGGGTGGAGGGAAGAAGGATTTTTGAGTTGTGGAGGGATTGGAGGATAAGCTTTGCGGAGGCTAGGAGGAGAATTAAGGCCTTGGCTGGTAAGTAGTTGTTTTGTGTTGTTGGGTTTGACGGGTTGATGGGTTGGTCGGATTAACTTATTTTCACTTCATTCATTTGTTAGTGGGGGTTTGGGGTTCGTTGCTTGGGTATGCGTTGTGGGGATAACCGATGCGGGGAGTGAATGTGGCTTCGATTAAGGAGGTTTGGGAGGTTCTTGATGGGGCTAAGCATAGGTTTATGGAGGGTGATTTGGAGGGCGCTACGAAGGAGGCGGTGAGGGCAGCTCGTGGGGCGTTATCGTTGTTGGTTGGGGCTAAGCCAGCGCTGCGTGGTGATGTGTCCTTGACCGCCCTTTACCGTGCTGTGGGTGGGTGCGGTGGTGGGGATGATGCGTGGGGGTTCTTGGTGCTTATGTGTGTTGAGTTGCTTGAGGGTGTCGAGGTTAGGGGTTCTGCCGTTGCTGGGTGTGGGGTGGAGGACGTGTTGGCGTGTGCTGAGGAGGTTGTTAATTGGGTTGAGGCTCTCTTGGCTAGGGGTGGGTGTGCCTCAATGTTTTAAGTTTCGCTACGCACTCATGGCTTGGTGTGGGTTTTAGTGAGCGAGGGTCTACGTGATTGCGTGCTCGTTGTTTTCCTTAGCTTCCCGGAGGAGGCTTCCTTAACCGCTATTTACAGGGGTTTGGAGGCTTGCGCGTGTAGGGATGTGTTAGTGCTCTCCACGAGGCGTAGGGGGCGCGAGGCTGAGGAGTTGGTTCGCGTGCTTAACGAGGTGCTGGGTGGTGTCGGCGTGCGCTTCACTCCCTTACCGTCCGTGCCTGACGTCGACCTGGAGCCGGAGGGCATGCCCGACGTTATCACGTGGTTTAGGAGGGAGGTTCTTAAGGGCGTTGCTAGGCAGTCACCGCTGTGCCTCATGGCTTCAGCCGGCTCCCGCCTGGAGGTGAGTGCGGCGGCGGTCAGCTTGGAGCGCGGGTCAAGTAATGTTGCGTACGTGGCGTTCCTCTGGGGCCCGTGGAGGGGGACGCACTACCCCTACACGCCTAAGCCCCTAGAGCCCCTCGTAGCCCTCCACTGCCGTGAGGCGTCCTGCTCCGAGCTTGAGGGAGGGGCCGAGGGTCTAGGGGCCCGCGTCGTTGAGGCGGCGTTGAGGGCCACCCCGCCGCCCAGCACCCCTAGGCTCAGGCACGCCACCCTACACGCTCAGGCAAGGCTGAACGCGGAGGGGGTCGTGGCACGCACCCCCTGCGTCATGAGTCAGGAGCGTAGGGGGCGCGGCTGCCCCGAGGGCTGCGGTCCCTTAGTCATCGAGGTTAGGGTAGGTAATGTTGAGCTACGCGCCGAAGCCAGCGACTACTGCTCGTGGGACGACGTCGTGGGGGCCGTGGATGACCTGGCTAGGCAGTACGTTAAGGCCAGGGATGAGGGTAGGTTGGGTTGGCGGGAGGACTCCGTGGCCTCAACCATACTTGACTTAGCGGGCGTGAGGCAGCTGCGCGTGGCGGGGGCGTCGGGGGCCCTCAAGAGCGAGTTAAGCCGATTGACCGGGCACGCCTTAATGGAGGCCCTGCACGCCCTCCCCAAGGGCTGTGTGGGGGTGCTCGACACTAACGTCCTGTATAAGGGCATCCACGTTCAAGCCCTAGACTACGGGGTCGGGAACCCGCCGAGGGTGGCGATCCCGGCGTGCGCTGTCTTGGAGCTCTACGAGAAGGTAACCCAGGTGAGGCACGCGGCCGACGCGAACATAGGTAAGTTCAACGCGGAGCTAGCCGCGCTCGTGGCTGACGTGGCTAAGCACCTAACACCGATCCTCGTGAGGGAGGCTGACGCCAAGCCGTGCGAGGTCGGGGTAGCTTTAACCGCCTCCACACGCGCTAACCTGATCCCCGTCACGGCCGACAGGGCGGCCTACGAAAACCTACTCAGCAGGGAGGAGGGGATCACGGCGTCAATACTGGCCGAGCCGGCACCACTCAAGGAAGTGAGGTTCGGTGAGAGGGGAGCGAGCAGGAGGGTCACGTACGCGTACTACGCCGTAGCCCAGCTGAAAGCGCTATCAAGCATCCTAGGCCCGACCTCACGTGCCTTGAGGACACTCATTAACGTGAGGGTAGGTAAGGGATGAGTTAAAGCCCGGCGGCCCTAACCACACGCTTCAGCAACGTGTTTGAGGAGCTTACCTGAAGCCCACCTTATGCATTTTCTCCGGGTTTGTGAGGCCTGCTAGGCTCATTGCTAGGGCTGGGTCTCCGAGTAGTTTGAGTAGTTCTGTCTGTAGTTGCTGTTGGGTTAGGTGGAGGACTTCCTTCCTTATCCTGCACATTGAGTCCACTAGGTCTATTGGGTGGGGGACGCCGTTGACGCCCGTTATGCTTGAGAGGAAGGTCACTATGTCCTCCATGCTTAACTCGTTGCTTGGCCACGCCTCGATCTTCGTTGCCGCCATGAAGTACGTTGGTAGCCTAGCCTTGTAGACCGCTACCCTTATGGAGGATGTTAGGTAGTCGCTCTGCCTCATGACCGCCGTTATCCACGCTAACCTGTTCTCTAAGTTCCTCACTGCTTGGGCGCTGAGTTCTTCCTTGTGTTTCTTGATGAACTTGCCTAGGTGATAGGCTAGGTCGGAGTAGGTTTCGAGGTCGACCCACTCACCGGGGTTGAGGACGTACGTGGCCAGCGCCTTATCGTTCACGGGTATCTCGGGGTAGTCAATAACTACGGGTATGTCCCTCCCGTACGACCTCTTAACCACCCCGACCAACGCGGTCTCGGTTTCGTCGGCTAGCTTGAGTACCTCGTGGGTGAGTTCGAGGATCCTCCAGTAGAGCTTAGCGGTAGCGCCTCGCCTGCGGCTGAGGCCGGGCGGGATCCTCGGGAAGAGCTCCCCGTCAATAATCACTAACTTAATGTTGAGCCTCCCCTCCCTCTTCAGCTTGAGGGCGTCCCTAATGAAGCGCCTCTCAATGACCTTCGAGAGGGGCTTACCCACGGACTCCTCCTCAACGAGCTTAACCATGCCTACCGACGCGGCGGGCTCTAGGGCGTTGGACGCGGTTCCGTGGAGGACGTGGGACCTTATTATGACGAGTAGCTTACCCCCTATCAACTCGAGGGGAGGGGACGTGAAGCCCGTGTCTAGGGCGAGGTAAGGGGGCGTGGGTGAGGGCCCCGTAACCCGCTTGAGCCTGCGTGAGGACTCCAGCCTCCCCCTAATCAAGTCCTTGGCTCGCCTGAGCGAGCTGACGAGCTCCGCCAGCCTCCTAGCCTCCTCGGGGACGCCCTTAAGCACCGCCAGGATCAGGGGCTCCTCCTCGAACCCCTGCAGCAGCGCCTCATCGCCGAAGGATGCCCGCTCCTCACCGGGTTCGCTCAGGGTCGCTCACCTCCCTCACCTTGAGGAGGACAGGTATTTTCAGGGGGTTCATTAAGCCGGCCACGTAGAACTCCCTCCTCCCCAGTATGGCTAGGGACTGCTCCGTGATCCACGCTAGGTTCATGTAGCCCTTCAACTCGTTGAAGTCTGAGGGTGTCTGTAGCTTGCTGAAGAACCACGTGTTTATGTTGCCCCTAACCTCCGGGTCCAGGTCAATGATTCTTTGGGTGACGAGCACGACCCCTAACCCCCACTTCCTCCCTTCCCTAGCTATCCTCCCGACGGCCTTGCCTGCTTCGCCGCAGAACCTGCAGGCGTAGTTGTGGGCCTCATCAATAACCACGACCGTGTCTACGGGCTCGCGGGACTCACCTATCCTCCTCCAGAGCTCGTTGATGACCGCGGCAACGACGTACCTCCTCACCACCGTGTCCTCCGTGCTTAAGTCAACAACCACTAACCTCTCCCTAAGCACCTCATCAACGATGTCTGAGGGGAGCAAGTCCCGCCCGCTGAGGGACTTAAAGAACGCGTCACCTAACTTAACGTCCACAGCCACGCCCAACCTGATCTTAACGCTCTCAACGTTCCTGCCCCTGAGGAACTCAGCCACCTCACTCACGGCGGACTTGAAGCCCGCCTTATCCCAGACCACCCTATGCTTAGCCACGGCCTCTAGGAGGGCGGAGTAGTTCAGCTTGTCAATCCCCTCCATCATGTCATCAAGCGTGACGCGGTCATCCCGGCCCTGCGGGGCGCTCAACCCGTACTGACTCAGGCCCCCGCCCATCCTGGCCTTCCCGGCGTCGGGCCTGCCCGCCCTACCCTCACCCTCCCCAGCACCGAACACCTCATCCCTAACGTCCTTAGGTAGGGCTTTGAAGAGGTAGTAGAGGGTTGATATGAGTAGGTAGGGCTCGTACGTGGTCGGGTTTAAGCCCGTCTTCTCAAGCATTAAGTCAGTTATTAGGGCGACGTCCAGCACGACGCGTGAGGCCCGCACCACCCTCGCCGGGTAGTACCTGACGTAGTCCATGCCCGTGTGGTCGAAGATGATGACGCGGTACCCCGTCCTGCCGAGGATCTCGTCCACCAACGCCTTAACGAGCCTCGACTTGCCCGTGCCGGTAGCGCCCACGACGGCTAGGTGGTACGGGAGCCAGGAGGGGTTCAGCGGGACCTCAACGCCGCTGTACTTATGGGTCCCCACAACCAAGCCCTCACCCAACCTAACCCCTAAGTCGTCGGGGGACTCAACCACGTAGACCTTGGATCCCGGGTTGGGCGGGAGCTGAACCTCGGTGAGGGAAGCCCCTTCCCCGCCCTCGCCGCCCCTACCGATAACCCCTATGAGGGCGGCGTAGACGCTGGTGTGGGGCAGGGTTCCCATCTCCGCCAGGTCAGGGTTGTCCACGTAGCTAGTCCTCCTGAAGGCGTTCAGGAACGGTTCGTGCCTTTTAGCGCCCCTTAGAACCCCTAAGTACTTGATCCCCCTCCTCTCGTCATCAACTATGACTAACTGCTCCTCCTTAGCTAAGTGCTCGTACCTATCCCAAACAATCACGGGCGCGTAAGTGGTCGTGGACCCGCTCCCCACAACACCAACCAACCGCAACCCCGCACCCCAACCCCATAACGCCCTACAACCCTTAAGAAGTACTCCATAAAGAAAAGCGGTGCCGGCGAGCTGGTTAGGGTAATACCGTGTTTCTGCTCTAAATTATATAACGTTACACATAAATAATGATCAACTATTTAGAGAATTGAGTTCCTCACTTGAGTGCTGAGAGGCCCCTCCGAGAATACGAGGCTCAAGCAAAGTACGGTGGCTGGTCGGACTTAAGGGACGTTAAGGTCTACCTATTCGATGATAAGTCTAGTAATACAGGACAAGACAAACCCGCTATCTAGGGGGATCTGGTACGGCTCGGCAGCCATGATTAGGGCGGCCGTGGCTAAGGGAGTTAACGCGGTCATGCCGTACGCCTCGTCTTCTTGAACTCAACGTCCTTTATAGTTCCTGGCTAAGTGGGTTACGGTGAAGTTCACCACGAGCGAAGGACGAGCGAAGGTAAGGAGCTGTCGATCAACATAGTCAGCAGGAAGGCTGATGAGGTATACGACTTCATACGACAGAAGGTTAGTAAGCAGGGTTTGCGGGGTTTATGGGGTTTAAAAAACGTTTTTACCTCCTGCTTAGGGGCCACAACCCACTACCCTGCTAACCCTCCTCACGCTTAGCCTCTTTCTTCTTCCACGCCCTCAGTATTCCCCAGCCTAGTCCGAAGATGTAGAGAACCACGATGCCGAAGATCAGCATCGCTATGGCTGCTCCCGAGATCATGCCTCACCACCTCCCTCCTCCCTCTTCCTCCAGCTCATGCCTGCTAGGAGTATTGACGCTATTATTATCGCTAGGAGCACCACAGCCGATAGCGGGCTGATGGAGCCCGTTGAGAGGAGGCCGTACACTAGGATAACGCATAGGGCTATGGGCGTCACTATCATTAGGAGCACGTCGAGCCACACGCCAAGCTTCAGCTCGGCGTACGGGTTAGCGTAGTCCCTCAGCTTCCTCACGCCTAGGTAGTAGGCCGCTATGATTGACTCAAGCATAACCACCCAGATTAAGTTCGTTGTCCCTGTGATGAAGTCCACGGGGTCAATGTAGCTTGGGTTGATGACGAAGGCGAGCCCTATGATTATGGAGAGCACCGATATCGCGGTCACGGTCGCCTTCCTGGTCACGCCGAACTTGTCCCTTAGGGCGGCGTACATTGGCTCCACGATCGATATTAGTGAGGTGTAACCAGCTAACCACAGGATTATGAAGAATATCGTGCCGAAGACCGCGGAAGTCACTGGCGCGCCCGGCAACTTACTGACGGCCGTGGGTATGGTGACGAACGCTAACCCGCCTCCCCCTAGCGGGACCTTCAGGTTGGCGGGGTTGGTCACGCCGTTTATCGCCATTAAGTACCCGATGATTCCCCAGGTAGCGAAGCCGAAGAAGAAGCTGTACCCGCAGTTCGCGAACGCGGTTATCCACGCTGAGTTAGGTAGCTCCGACTTCTTAGGCATGTAGCTCGCGTAGACGATCAGCGGCGCCGCCATGACGCTTAAAGTGAACAGTATTTGGCCGAACGCGTCTATCCAGACCTGCCCGTTCATTAAGGCATGCCAGTTGGGCGTTAAGTACCAGTTAATGCCGGTGTCCGCGCCAGGCAGGGTGACGCCCCTAATGACTAGGATCGCGGATAGGATCCAGAGCGTCGGTATGGCGAAGGTGCATGCCTTCTCAATACCTCCCGACACGCCGACGAAGACCGTTAACCACGTTATCACCCACGTCAGGAGTAAGCCAACGAGCACTATCCACGGCGACCCTATCAGCCATGAGAACAGCTTGCCGGCACCGCCCGCCGCCACCCACGCGTTCATCGCTGAGAGCCCTATGTAGTCCATCACCCACGCCAGCACGACCGCGTAGTACGTCCCTATGATGAAGACGTCTATCACCGCTATCCAGCCCACGACCTCGAACTCCTTCCTTATCTTGCTGAATACCTTCGGTGATGACCCTGAGAAGTAGTTGCCTAGGAGGAACTCCAGTATTATTAGCGGCAAGCCAACTATGAGTAGCGCAATGAAGTACGGTAGGAGGAACGCGCCGCCACCGTCCTTATAGCAGAGCCAGCTGAACCTCCAGATGTTTCCCAGGCCTATGGCGGACCCTATCGCAGCCAGTATGAAGCCCCTCCTACGTTTCCAATACTCGCTTGCTGGGCCCGACACGATAGGTCACCTAGAAACTAAGGTGGTTGGGAGTTACCCGAGTACTCTATATAAGGAGGTTCTATTAAAGCATTACGTGGAAAAAATAATAATTTCACCCATACCCCCATGAACAACGGGTAATTAATTAATTCGACAAACGTAAAATTCATTCAATGAACGACGTGGGCGGACCTTCGACTAAATTTAAAATTAATCCTCACCTACCGCCAACGCCCTGCACGGTGCCCGCGGAACCCTCAACCAGGGGTTCGAGCCTAACCCCGTAGTACTTGAGGGCGTCCTCACGCGTTATTAGCCCGTTCAGGTAGTCCTCAAGCACCTTCCTAGGATCCCTCTCCCTAGGGTTCCCGTACCCTCCGCCGCCAGCGGTCTCAACGACTACTATGTCCCCCCTAGACACGGTCACGGTCTGCTTGCTCCTTAACGTGATGACCCTGCCGTCCCCCTTAACCACGTAGTACTTGGCCGGGGCTCCGGGCATCCCTCCCCTCAGACCCCACGGCGCGTGCTTGACCCTCTCACCAAGCACGGTTACCTTAGCTGCGGGTGCGAGCACCCTTATCGCCCTAATAACGCCTACTCCTCCCCTCCACTTGCCGGGTCCTGAGCTGCCTTCACGCATCTCGTACCTCACCACCATTAGCGGGAGTTCATTCTCTATCGACTCTATGGGGGTGTTCATCGTGTTAGTCATGTTGCAGTGCACCGCGTCAACCCCGTCCTTCCCGTACCTACCGCCGTACCCGCCGGCTATGGTTTCATAGAACGCCCACGTACCGCCGCCCTCGTAGTCCGGCCCTCCTAGGAGGAGGTTGTTCATGGAGCCGCATGACGCTGCCGGAACCCTCTCAGGTAGGGCCTTAGATAGGGCTAGGTAGAGGACGTCCACTATCCTCTGCGCGGTCTCTATGCTTGCCGCCAC
>CAYNPH010000013.1:0-7907 GCA_964399035.1 uncultured Desulfurococcaceae archaeon | reverse complement strand
AGTGCGGTCATTACCCCGACTAGGGCTTCCATCTCCACGCCTGTCTTCGCCGTCGTCTTGACCGTTACCTTGGCCTTGATTCCGTTGTCCAGTACCTCGTACTCTACCTTGACGTTCGTTATGGGTATGTTGTGTGCCATGGGTATGAGTTCAGGCGTTTTCTTCACTGCTATGGTCGTGGCTACGGTCGCTATCGCTAGGGGGTCGCCCTTCTCCACTTTCCCCTCCCTTATGAGTTGAATGGTGCTTTCCTTCAGCCTTATGAAGCCCTCCGCCACAGCTTCGCGGTAGGTTTCGGGCTTGCTGGTTATGTCGACCATCCTCACGGGTTCACTCATTCCTTAACCACCTTGAGAATATTGAAGGAAGTACTTTATAGTTGGGTGCGTTACGTGGCTATGTCGTACCTCTCCATCAGCTTAGCTAGGGCTTCCTTCAGGGCTAGCGTGAGGGCTGCCCCCACCACCACCGCTATCACGGCTGCTGCGGTCAGGAGTAGCGCCGCGTTAATGGATGCGAGCACCTGCGTTATGGCTGAGGCACCAATGAAGGCTACGATGAACAGTAACTCAACCAGGAACACCACGGATGACTCCATGACGTACATGCCTGACGGGGACTGCTTAACGATCTTCCTCTTAGAGGCAAAGTAGGTTACGAGGGCGAGGGACGCGAAGGACGTCACCACCACTGCCGGGGCGGTCACGGGGATTAGCAGGAGGTTGAGGGGGTTGAGGGTGAGGGCGGTGGTTGACGCTGCCACCACCGCCACGGCCTCCAAGGAGTACGTCACTATCTTCAGGAGGAGGGCCTTGGCCACGGGCTCCATACGCATCAGGTAGACACGGTACACCCAGTAAGTCATCAGGTCATTAACTATGACGGCGTTAAGCAGGGACGTGAGCATCATAGCGGTCATGAAGGGTATGAGGAAGCTTAAGGCAAAGCCCGTCACCCCAGCAACCCACGCGGGAAGGAAGTACCTGACAGCCAAGCACGCAGCAACAGGCACGCCCACAGCAGCCGTGACGGCCCTCAAGTGGCTGGTGTTGAGGATCGCTGAGTAGTAAATGACGCTCATCGCCGCCCTGTCCGGCGAGCTCATGTCTAGGCCCTTAAGCACGTAGGCTCCCTTACCTCCCTTCCCCGCGCGTTCCTCACGCCTCGCCGTGCCCGGTAACGCGACGGGTTTAAGATCCTCCACACCCACCGTGTCGGCTAGGGGCGGTATGAGTAGGAACATGAGGGCGGCGGGTGCGAGTGATAGGGTCAGCCACCCGGCAACCTCGGCGGTGCTCGGCGAGATCGCTAGGGAGTAGATCAGGGAGGCTGCTAGGGGCTTAAGCGGCACCGCCAGGAGCGGTGAGGGCCTCCCGAGCATGGCCGTGTGTATTGACCCGGCAATTAGGTAGGTTAGGCACGCAAGCCTGAACGCCTTCCTTAAGCCGCGCTTGGCTAGGGCTAACGCCACGATGTTAGTGGCTGTGTCGAGTAAGGCGAAGTACGTGGTGATTACGAGTAGGGACGTAGTCGCGAGCAGGGCTTTCGCCGGGCTGGGCGCGAGGAAGAGAGCAAACACGAGCATGGAGAGGACGTAGGGGAGGAATATGAATTGCTGAACCACACTCACCAACGCCTTACCCGTAATGAAGTCCCTGACCTCTATGGGCTGCGTTAACACCAACTCGTACTCAGCCTCCCTAACCGGGACTTTAGGGGAGGCGAAGGCGAATGTCAGGGCCGTGAGCGCCGTTAGCACGGAGCCCACAACGTCAGTGATTACGAACCTGTTCAGCCCGTAAGTAGCTAGGAACGCCCTGAGGTCATGGCTCATGGGCATCCCCTCCGAGGTGTTCGGGCCGGAACCTAGGGTGAGGGAGGCTAGCAGGATTACAAGGCCCAGCGCCATGAACGCCATGTAGGCTATGCCGGACTTCGACCTGATTACCGGGTTAATCGCGGTGTCCTTGAGGCTGTACTTCATCACGGTTAACTGTTCCTTAAGCCCCAAACCCGGAGCACCCCTCGAGACCCTCACCCGCCGTGCGACACTACCTTAAGGAAGACCTCCTCCAAGCTCTTACTCCCTGCCGCGGCTTCCTTAACCTCCTCGATGCTCCCCTCCATGATTAGGTGGCCCTCACTGATTATCCCTACCCTAGTGCAGAACCTCTCAACCATGTCTAGGAGGTGACTCGATATTAGGGCCGTGGCGCCTTCCTCAACAGCCCTCCTAACCTCCTCCTTAAACACGTGCTGCGCCTCGGGATCCATGCCCGCCATCGGCTCATCCATCACTAACACCTTAGGCTTAACGAGCAACGCGGCAATAACCAAGGCTTTCTGAGTCATTCCGCGGGAGAGCTCCTTCATCAACGCCTTCCTCTTCCCCGCGAGCCTGAACTTCCTTAGGTAGTCCTCGAAGTCCTCCCTAACGTCGCTCCACTTAAGCCCCCTTAGGGAGGTGATGAACCTAATGAAGTCCTCGACCGTGAGGTTCTGGAGCACCACCGGGTTCTCGGGGACGTAGCCCACGTGCTTGAGTGCCTCCACACGCTCCCTCACGACGTCCCTCCCACACACCCTAACCTGCCCGGCATCGGGCTTGAGGAGCCCGACCAAGCACTTCAGCGTGGTCGTCTTCCCCGCGCCGTTAGGGCCTATTAGGCCATAGATCTCCCCGAACCCTACCCTAAGTGTTAGGCCCCGCAGCGCCTCAACCTTCCCGTAGCTCTTCCTAAGCCCTAGGACCTCGACAGCGTGCACTCGACCACCCCGTCGCTCAAGTACTCACTCACATGCTATTAACTCAATACGTCAATGAAGTTAAAAGATTGACTCACTATAGAGTAAAAACAGGGCGTGTCGAGGGAGGCTTAAGACTCAAGCATCTTAAGCAAGCACTTAATTATCTTCTCGTCACTGCTTAAGTCCCCGCACGCCTCGAGCAGGCCCCACGCCTCAGCCGCCCTGACGATCTCGCGGCACGCCGCGCGCGCCTCACCCGAGCACGTGGGGTTCGTTCCGAACAACACCCTCGGACCACCTCCCGGGACGTAGATCACGTACGCCCTCACACCTAATTGACGGGGCTTCAGAACCGCGTAACCGCGGGTCGGGTTAATCCTGATCAGGTCTGCCTGGAGGATCTCAGCGACCTCAACGAACACCTCGGTTAGCCGGGCCCTCCCCTCCCTAACGAACTTGCTTATCGCCTGCTTACTAACCCCTAACTCCTTAGCCACCTCGGACTCCTTCCTCCCACCACCGTACACCGCGAGGAGGGCCTCCTCCATCCTCTGAGGTAGCCTAAGCGCCATCCACCCCCTCACCCCTTCCGGCACTGGTCATTAGCTTCAGCACCTCGCTGATGACTTCCCTAGCGACCTCAGGGCCCCTCGTGCCTATCGCGTAGTGCCTGCCCTTCGAGTCCACGATCACTACCACATGGTTCCTCCCGGCCATGACCGCTATGAGGGCGGCGAAGAGGGCTAGGAGGACCGCCCCCGCCATGGCTACGGCGGCCTCGGCCGGCCGCTGAAATATTGAGGTGCCGTACACGTCTCTGTAGAGGTAACCAATCATGAAGGACATGACGGAAACCGACGTGACGGCAGTGACGGCCGCTGCCCGCCTAAGGAACTTCCTGTAGGACGGGGACGTGAATATGAAGAACGTCGTTAGGAGGACCCCCACCGCCACCGGGAGCACCATGACCGAGAGGTACGCTGGGTTCGGGTAGGAACCCTTAACAACAACGTAGGCCAGCGGTAAAACCATTACTAGAGTGAAGGGCAGGAGGCTTATCTTAAAGTACCTCGCCAGCCTACCCCTACTTAACTCGCTGATGTCGAAGACCTCGACAACGTCCCTCACGACGACCTTGATGAAGGTCTTGGGGAAACCGTACTCAAGCACTATCGAGTCCCCACGGAGAACCACTCGCCTCCCGCAACCCACTAAATTTAACGCGACACCGCATAGGAAGGTTGCGAGGAATAACCAGCTACCGCTGGAGGTGATGGCCGCTATGAGCGCGAACACCATCAGCACCATCGAGGCGCCACTCAGTGCAGCCGGAATACCTGAGTATGGGAGGGGCCAGACGCGGTGTTCGTCCACCTCAGTACACCCAAGTAAACCTATTTAGGTTTACTCTTAATAAACTTTACTGAGGGCTCCTCAACACCCACAAAGAACCTGCGGAGACCCCGCAGGGGGCCCGTCAATAACGTGCGTTTACGAACCCCTCGAACACCCCATTCTACTGGTAAGTGTTTTAAAGATAGATACCGCTACATTTCTTGTAAATGTATCTACCAGAAATACGTGGGTGGATGCGTTGGCTCTAAGCAGGAAGGTCTGGGCCGCCTTAGCGGGCCTCACGGTGCTGGCCGTGCTGGTAGGAGGGTTCGCCTACGGCTACGTGGCGGGACCTCAGGAACACAAGGTAATTTTAAGCGACTTAAGCGTGGCGTCACTAAGCATGGTGCTTGACAAGCCACTCATAACCCTTAAACTGAGGGCGAACGTCAGCAACCCCTCGGGGAAGCCCCTCACGTTCAGCGACGTGCGGTACGAAGCCCTAGTCAACGGAACTGTGATAGGTGAGGTTAAGGGAGGGAAGCTCACGCTAGGCCCTAGGGCGAGTCAGGGCGTCACCCTAACGCTGAACGTGACGAGCGATGACGCCCTCAAGATCCTGGCTAGGGCCTTAAGGGAGGGCGCTGTGGTCCCGGTAACGCTCAGGCTGGAGGCCTCAACGCCCGCCGCGTGGTACGGGTTAATACGGTACTCCACGGTTAAGGTGCTCGCTAATACTAAGACCGACGCCAACCTCACTAAGGCATTCATGCTAACCTTGGCCGCGGCCAGGTCACACGGTATGAGCGTCTCAGCACCCCCAAGCTCCGTGGGGGCTGTGGGGGCTTCAAACAACAGCAGCGGTAGCAACGGAACCCTCGTGCTGATACCGTTCACAGTAATAAACACCACGTGGTTAGTTAACGGACACAGCGTCCACACAGTGAGGAGCGGGACCGAAGTCACCCTTCAAGCAACCCTGAAGTTAGTTAAGGACGTGACGGACTTCCCGCTGGGCGTGTGCGTTGCGTCTGACTACGGCAACGGAACAAACTTCTCGTTAGAGGACTTCGTGGCGTGCAATAAGGACCTCCAGAAGGTAAGCGGGCATGCCGGCGACATATTCGTGGTGACCGTTAAGTTCGAGGCGACGCTGAACACCCTGCAAGCGAATCTTGGGAAGGTAGGTTACTACGCGGTATACGGCCTTAGGTCGCCCAGCTACTTCATACTGTTCGGTGCCGGCCCTAACGGGACGGTCGGCTCCTCCGGCGGCGGCTACCTCAACGAGGAACTCGAGCATTACGTAATGCCGAACTCCTACCCGCCAAGGCTTAGGGTGGTGCATTCGGACGCGCCATTCTACGTAGATAACGTAGCGTGGTACGTTAACGGCGTCAAAATGAACGCGTTCAGCACGGCGGGATCGAAGAACATGAACATCAAGGCAGTAATCACGGTTACGTCAGCAACGACGGTTAACCATGACGTCAACCTCAACGTGATCGTGAAGGCGGACCTAAAGCACGCGATCGATAAGGTCATAATGAAGACTAAGGCGAAGGTGAGGCTCGTCAGCAACCATAACTACAGAATAAACGTAACCTTCAACCTAGGCGACCTCATAAGTAGGGGCGTGCTCAGCCCAGACGACATAGGTAAGTTAAGGGGGTTCTTCGTAATAGTTTCGAGCGATGAGCCACTGTACGTTGACGAGCTGCCGGATAGGTTCCTGCCGAGGCTAGCCGCCGTTCACGCACCATACATGCTGACAAACCTATTCTGGGTTCAGGACGGGTATAACGTGACCTTCGTAACCACGGGAGCGAGTGTTGAGGCGGTACTTAAGTTCCGGGTGCTGAAGGACTTCGACGTGTCAACGCTGAAAGCCTGCGTCATGCGGGAAATAAACGCTTGGAACGACCAGGAAATAAAGTGCGTGGAGAAAACCTTCCAGAACGGGCACCTAGGCGACGTCCTGACGGTCACGATACCGTTCCAAGAGAACGATAAGAGCGAGGGCATACTGCCCACGGACATTGGGTACATAAGGGGTTACTACGTAACCTACAAGATCTACGACTACACCACCGGCAAGGTGCTGGCCGAGTACAAGACCGAGAACCTATACCCGCCTAGGCTCGCGTTAGTGCCGCCCCTAGTCATCACTAAGATCTCGTGGTCGGTTAACGGGCACGCACCATACTGCAACGGGTACGAGTACGTCGTAAGCTACGGATCCAACGTGGATCTGACGGTAACGCTAACGCCCGGAGCCATAATAGATCACGGGCACATCACCGTCTGCGTCAGGGAGGACCTGGCGATGCATAAGGACAAGAACCTGAAGTGCGTCACCGTCCCAATAACCGACAGGATGTTCCCCGGGGACACGATATCCATAGGGTTCGGGTTTAAGGCTAAGAAGGAACCGCACCTGAGGTCATACTTCCCCGTAGTCAAGAGCGATGATTTGAAAACCGAGATGCCGTGCGAGACGGTGTTCTCCTCACTGTACCTCATAGACCAGAAGTTCCACGTTGACAGCGTCTCATGGTCAGTTAACGGTAAGCAGAGCGGTGAGGTCGTCAGCGGCGACTGGGTTAACGCCAACGTCAAGATCGTTGCCGACACCGACCTGAACTCACTACCCATAAAGTTCTGCGTTAGGAAGGACATAGCGCACCACGGGGACCAGGACCTAGCGTGCACGACGAAGGAAGTTACCATACTTAAGGGGCAGTACTACATAGCGACCATACGCTTCCAAGCCCACGAGGAGAAAAACCTTAGAGGGTACTTCATCCAAGTAACGAGCCCCGACATAGACTACGAATGGCATCAGAAAAGCGACTACCCGCCAAGACTCAAGCTCAAGCCCCAAGAGTACATGGTGTCCGGCGTCCAGTGGGTCGTGGAGGGCAGGAGCGTGAGCAAGGTAGTCGAGAACCAGCAGGTGGAGGCGAGAGTATATATAGTGACCTCCACAGGCCTATATCAAGTGCCCGTCAAGGTGTGCGTCAGGGCCGACAAGGCGGGCCTGCCCGACGCGGACGTGAAGTGCGTTACCCCCCAACTAACGATCTCGCCAGGCGGCATGAAGGTCGTGACCATCGACTTCACAGCGAAGCATTACGCGAGGATAAAGGGGTACTTCATACAGGTTCAGTCAGACCTACCCGACTACGACTGGCACCAGAAGAGTGACTACCCGCCCAGGCTAAGGTATGTTAGCCCATCATACAGGGTTGAGAGTGTTCGTTGGTATGTTAATGGGCGTGAGGTGACGAGTGTTGGTGCGGGGACGTGGGTTGATGCTAAGGTGACGATCAAGACGGACACCGGGTTAGCTGGGGCTAGGATAACGTTCTGTGTTAGGGAGGATATTGCGCACGGGAAGGATCATGACGCGGCGTGCGTGACGAGCACAGTAACGATACCTGAGGGAAGCACCTACACCGCGACAATACACTTCCAGGCAAACTACCACCACCACAGCCACCTATTCTACAGCACCTACACGCGAGGATACTTCATACAGGTCAAGAGCGACAACCCGGACTATGACTGGCACCAAGAAAGCAACTACCCGCCCAGGCTAAGGTACGTCAGCCCATCATACAGGGTTGAGAGTGTTCGTTGGTATGTTAATGGGCGTGAGGTGACGAGTGTTGGTGCGTGGACGTGGGTTGATGCTAAGGTGATGATCAAGACGGACACCGGGTTAGCTGGGGCTAGGATAACGTTCTGTGTTAGGGAGGACATAGCTCACGGGAAGGATCATGACGCGGCGTGCGTGACGAGCACCGTGACAGTGCCTGCCG
>CAYNPH010000012.1:0-16949 GCA_964399035.1 uncultured Desulfurococcaceae archaeon | reverse complement strand
GTTAGGTCGTGTATCAAGCAAGAATGAATTGAAAGACGAGCTGTATAAGTCGGTAAAGGACGCATATAAGGAAGGTATCAAGCAAGAATGAATTGAAAGATCAAAGAGTTAGATCCCGCTCTGGTTGTCGGGATAGGGCGTATCAAGCAAGAATGAATTGAAAGAGTCCTTAATAGCGACCCTCAACGCGTCATCAATGGATGGTATCAAGCAAGAATGAATTGAAAGGCTTTGTAGTCCAGCTCCATCAGAAGCTTCATGGGGAGCGTATCAAGCAAGAATGAATTGAAAGATGAGAAACTCATCACACAACACGTCCACCTTACCCTTAAGTATCAAGCAAGAATGAATTGAAAGACCACTGCGGGAGTTCCTTCCTAATACCTTTCCGTCGCCGTATCAAGCAAGAATGAATTGAAAGTGTCTCCTAGTGGTAGCTTGTCCCAGAATTGTTTGTTGAGTATCAAGCAAGAATGAATTGAAAGACTACCATTGTACGTATACTTGAATTTAAAGTATGGTAGGGTATCAAGCAAGAATGAATTGAAAGTAGACAACGTGCCTAGCGTGGATGGCACCGAACTTCGCTTGTATCAAGCAAGAATGAATTGAAAGACCTTGGCGTAAGCCGTAACAGTTACTGGTGCAGTACCGGTATCAACAAAGAATGAATTGAAAGTACGCCAGATTCAGGATTCCGAAACCCACATCTCTCTGAAGTGTCAAATCAAGTAATGAGTTAAGGGATCAGGAATAATGCGGGAGGAATTCCTAAGAGCTTATGAAAGAGGCTGACGTACCTGAGGCAGTACTTGCTCAGAAGTCATGAAAGCAATGAAGCTACACATAATCCTTTCTATCTCCTCGACAATCTTAACTAGCACCTAGCAACATCCTTAGACATTGCTTCATACAACACTAAATTTCACCCTCCAACCACGTACACCCTAGACTCAAGAACCTCAAGAAGCTCCGACCAGCTCCTCACCCTCATAACCCTCCCAATCATCCTTGCTTGATACACAAAGAGCAAAAGGAGCAAGCCAGACAAGTACGTGCCTTCCTTTCAATTCATTCTTCATTGATACGGTGTAGAAAGGGATACGAAAAAGTATTCGAGCAAGGGTCTTTCAATTCATTCTTCATTGATACACGGAGGCAGACAAGATAGAGGCCATAATAAATGATGTAACTTTCAATTCATTCTTCATTGATACGGAGTTACGGCTCTGGGTGGTTCATACCGCCGTATGTTGCCACTTTCAATTCATTCTTCATTGATACTGGAAAATGCGGTCTTCGAGGAGCTGGCGTACAGCTCTTTCAATTCATTCTTCATTGATACTTAAGAAGAGGTATAAGGATATTCCTCCGCCTGAGTTGGACTTTCAATTCATTCTTCATTGATACAGGCATCCTGGGGTAAACCCTGTACGAGCCGTGCTGCTTAGCTTTCAATTCATTCTTCATTGATACACGCGGAATGTAGGCCCGCGTATAAGGACTGCCTACACAACTTTCAATTCATTCTTCATTGATACATGAAGGACTTAGACCAGATTGGTAAGGGGTCGTTCCTCTTTCAATTCATTCTTCATTGATACCTACGTAATAACAGCCATAGGTCTACGGTACGGTGGTTACTTTCAATTCATTCTTCATTGATACCGTATGCTAAGCTGTTAAGGAACTTAGCACCTCTAGGGGTCTTTCAATTCATTCTTCATTGATACACCGATAACGTACTATGAGGGACGCTGCAGGGACTATGCCCTTTCAATTCATTCTTCATTGATACTGAGAAGAATGTCGATATAATATATAGGGCGGTTGTGAACTTTCAATTCATTCTTCATTGATACGGAAAGTCATTAACTGTATCCACATCAAGACCGAACGCCTCTTTCAATTCATTCTTCATTGATACACGTGCTCATGCAAGGAGACCCCGAGCTAGTGTATCTGCTTTCAATTCATTCTTCATTGATACGCGTGAGGGACGGGAAGCGGTTCTACGCGTTCCTGCACCTCTTTCAATTCATTCTTCATTGATACCGGTTTAGGCGCCTAGTCAAGAAGGCTATAGCTAAATGGACTTTCAATTCATTCTTCATTGATACGGTACTCACCTTCAATGAGGTTGCCCTTAAACTTGGCTCTTTCAATTCATTCTTCATTGATACCGAATATTTATATACCCCCTTTATAAATAAGGGTTTCCCTTGACTTATTCCTGAGCGTGGTCACCATGAGAGCATCTTTGGAAACAGTGACTAGGAAGCCAGATCACGCGTGGAACTTCCAGAAATGAATCAAGATTCATGTTTTTTGGGTTTGTGGGAATCCTTATTTTTTGTGGGGTCGTTGATTTATTTACGATGTAGGTGGTTGTTGTGGGGTTTGCTGCGGCGTTGTTGGCGGCTGCGGCCGCGCTTTTTGTTGCTTGGAATAATGGTTCTAATAATGCTGCTAATGCTGTTGGTACTGCTGTTGGTGCTAGGGTTTTGAGTGCTAGGCGTGCTTTGTTTATGGCTGCTGTTGCTAGTTTTGCTGGGTCTGTTGCTTTGGGTATTTACGTGACGAACACGATTATGAGGGGTATTGTTAATACGATGAGTATTTCTGGGGACGTCGTTGTTAAGGGGATGATTTCCGTGTTGATTGCTGCTGGTCTCTGGACGCTTTTGAGTACTTTCTTTAAGGTTCCTATGAGCGTGCATGTCTGTATTGTTGGTGGCGTTATTGGGTTCGGCCTCGCTGCGGGGTCCTCGACGATTAGTTGGGGTGAGGTCGCTAAGATCTTGATTGCTTGGGGCGTCGTGCCCTTAGCTACTGCGGGCATGGCTTACGGGCTTTACGCGGCGTTCGGTAAGGCTTTCAGGGACCCGTCCCTCGCTAGGGTGGCCGTTATTTCCGCATCCTACTTGACGGCCGGGGCGCCGACTGTGCTGATACTGCTTAAGACCGTGAGCGCCTCAAGCATAGCGTTGGTGGCCGGGGTCACCGCCGCCGTCTCGACCGTCGCCGCCGTCTTGGTCTACGCTTACTGGAAGCACGTGGTTGGTAAGGGGAGGAACCCCCTTATGGAGGCCTCCAGGGTGCTCCTGATCATGGCGGCCGCCTCCATGGCGTTCTCCTTCGGGGCTAACGACGTCGCTAACTCGGCCGGGCCCCTGGCAGCGATACTCTACGCGGAGGGGTGGGGTAACGTCGCTCAAGTCATGTGGGTGTCCCTACTGATCGCTGCGGTGGGGCTCTCGGCCGGGATAGCGTTGTGGGGTTCTAAGGTGATTGAGACCGTGGGTGAGAGGATAACCCCGCTCTCACCGCCCTCAGCCTACGTGGCCCAGATGTCCGCGACCCTGGCGATGCTCGTCGTGTCCAGGCTCGGGATACCTGTCTCGACCTCCATGGCCATAGTGGGTGGTGTGATGGGTGTGGGGCTGTCGAAGGGGATTAGAACACTGAACGTTAAGGTGCTCGCCAGGATCTTCGGCATGTGGTTGCTTGCGTTGCCAGCGACGATAGCCTTAACGTACGCCCTGACCTACGCCCTAATGCATTCTGGCTTGTGATGATCAGCCCTTAAGGGGGCATTGCGCGTTACCTAAAACTGTATCTTAGGTAGATTAAATTTAATACTTGTTTAGAAGTTGTACAGTAAATGAGGTAAACAGGAATGGACAGAAAGCACGCAGCAATAATCGCTGCGTCCACAGCAACACTCATCATAGTGCTGGCGGGCTTCATGCTGGGCTTCCAGACAGCCTCAAGCACCGCCAAATCCCTCCAGGTCAAGGGGGTGGAGCTACGCACCATAAGCCTCGGGCAGGGAGCCAAGAACGCGGCACTCACCGCCGACCTACTCCTAGATAACCCACTCCCCGTCCAAGTAACGCTCAACGGCGTCAAGTACAGCATCTACGTGGACGACGTGCCCGTCGGCGAAGGAATGCTGAGGGAGGCCACGCTGAACCCGGCCTCACGCAACAGGGTCACGCTAACCGTAACCACTAACGACGAGGTCGCCGTGAGCACCTTAACCAACGCGGTCAGCAAGGGCTACATGGTGCTGAGGGTCGAGGCAAGCTACGAACTCCCGGTGAGTTGGTTCGGGCTAATCAACATACCGGATAAGGTGGAGTTCTTCGTGAATTACTCAAGACCGGTGCACGTAAACGTAGCCACGCAACCCGCCAGCACCGGGTGATGGGCTCCGAGGGACCTAGACTCCTCACCCATCACCCGGTACCTCGCTGAATGCTCCGGAATTAACTTAACGTTACTCGCCTACCTCGTGGTCGGAGAGGGGTTCGGCACTCATGTTCCTTAGTGAGAGGATCTTAATGATGTCGGCCACGTCCTCCGCGTAGTCCGTGGCTGTTTCGAGGGCCTCTATGAAGTCCCTAATCATCACCACTAGGGCGGGGTTAGTCATCGTGTACCCGAGGGAGACCAGGGTCTTCTTGGCTACGTGGTTGAGTTCGTCGGCCTCCTCCTCAATCCTCTCCACCTCCTCGACCCTCCTGCTCATTTCCTTCTTGTCACCCTCGATGAGTGCTTTAGCAGCCTCACTCAACTCCTCCGCCGCCCTCTTATCTAGGTAGCTGAGCTTCTCTATCTTCTCCCTGAGCTCGATAGGGACTTCAAGGTAGGGTATTATGTCTAGGTAGCGTGACGCCTCCTTAATCCACTCTGACATCCTGTCAAGCATCCTGAGGAGCTTCGATAAGTCCTCCTTCAGGTCGTCGTCCCTTATCTCGGCGGCTATCTTAGCCATTAACTCCCTCCTGAACGCGTCCGCTTCCGTGTCTAGCTTAATGCACTTGTCTAGGTGCTTGTACGCGTTGTTCAGGTCCATGTCGTTTAAGCTATTTATGGCTCTCTTGAAGGACTTAGCCATAGACTCAATCATGTCGAAGTACTCGAGCAGCCCCTCACTAACTGAGCGTGGTAGCCCCAACAGTTTAGCCCGTTAGTAAGGTGGGTGCGGGGAAAAATAACTTTCTTGGGGGCAGTCACCGAGGCTGTGGCCGGAAAGTTTAAAAAACGACTTTATGTGGGGAGGAAAAACTATCCTTTAGGCCTTACCTGCGAGCTCCTTTATCGTCTTGATTACCTTCTCCCTGAACTCTATGTAGGCGTTCTTGAAGCCCTTCATGGTCTTGACGCAGGGTCCGTAGCTCGGCCACTCCTCCGGGTCGATGCCCCTGCTCCCGTAGTCCTTCGTTATTCCCACCTTCCTCAGTAACTCGTTGAGCTTGGGTGAGGCCTCGAAGGCCTTGACGAAGTCCTCGTACTTCATTAGGCGCTCTAGGTTCTCCTTGGGTAGCTCCTGCATGATTGACTCGGCGTAGTCGCTTAGGTTGAAGCCCTCCTGCATCGACACCTTAAGCACGGCTAGCTGGTGGTTCGGGAACTCCGTGTTCGTCATGTTCCTTGAGGCGAAGGTGTAGAGGGTGTCGATGGGCTTACGCTTCGATGCGGGCAGTAAGTCTATGCGGTCCAGTATCATCTCGGCGTCCTCAACGCTTATTCCGAACTCCTTGACTAAGTGCTCCACCCACTTAACCCTGTTCCACGGTGAGAACAGTATCTCGTAAACCCTCTGCGCCACGTACGTGCCTGAGAGGGCTAGGTCGGAGGCAAGGGTCTCCAGCATCTTCTTGACCTCGTCCCTGCCTCCGTACTTGCCGGTCGCGGTCAGCGCGTCTATCAGCGGGTCCCTCAGGATGTTCCTGCCCATGACCTTCTTGCTCGTTAGGTACTCGACCCTCTCCTTCAGGGGCTTCTCCTTAAGCGCCTTGACCTCCTCATCGCTTAGGCCGAAGCCCTTAGCGAGGTTGTCCAGTATCTCCTCACGCTTCGCCTCATCCAGGCCCTCAAGCCCCTTCAGTATTAGGTCCGCGACCAGGGACTCGCGTAGGTGGTCCTCGAGCCTGCCACCCATGTTGGTGTCGTATGTCTGCACGGGCTTGATGCCCATCTTAATGGCCTTCGCCATGCCGCGCATCGCGGCGTACGCAGCCAGCACTTCCTGCGACACCGTGTAGCTCACGGTGATGTTCTGCCCTATGCCTAACTCGTTCAGCCTCCTAGCGATCTCTAGGGCTGCTGGGTAGGCGCACGCGACCTTAACGACTAGGTTAGGCCTGCCCCTCTCGATGCTTGGTGAGTAGCCCCAGAGGAGCCACGCGTCATAAACCCTCAAGTCCTCCTCGAGCCTCGCGGCGAACTCCCTCGCGGCCTCAACGCTCTCGTCCGCCTTATCAGCTATTAGCGGGTTGAGCTGGTAGCTCACTAGGCCGTCATGGTAGTCGCTCCAGAAGAAGGGCGGCCTGAACACTAGGAAGTTGTCCATTAGGCCGAACCTCGTGGCCTCCATCGCTATCTCGTCCTGGTACTTCTCCGGGTCCTCGAACCACTCCGGGCGCTCCTTCATTAGCACCTCCTTAGCGTACTCCTTGAACTTCTCCCAGAGCTCCGGGTCGTCGCTGTACGCCTTAGCGGCAAGCGCCGGGTTCGTGGATACCTGCACGTAACCTAAGTGCCTCAACCACCTCAGCCCTAAGGCGTAGTCATTGCCGAACTTGCAGAGTCCTTCGAGGGACGCGCGGTAGTAGATGTTATTCGTTATCAGGTCGCCTAAGGCCTTCACGTAGGACTCAGCCAGGTTCTTAGGGTCGAGCTTCTTCTCGGTCTCCTCAGCCATCCACGCGAGCATGCTGTTGCCCTTATTCACGATCTTCATGCTCCTCAACTGCTCGTCAATCACGGCCTTAAGCACGGGGGCCTCCCCGCCGAAGAGGGCCCTCTCCTGGGCCTCCCACTCCTTAAGCGCGTTGACTAGGGAGTCAATCGCGTTGGCCACCTCAACCCAGTCGAACCCAACCCTGACGGACTCAATACCGATGAGGTTCCACGCGAGTTCGAGAACCGCGTCGTACAGCCTGAACCTCTCGATGATCACGTTCTTCAGTGCCTCTGGGCTCCCCTGCTTAACGGACTTACCGTGGGAAGCGAATACCGCGTTAACCCTCCTAACGATCGAGCCCACGACCTCCATCAGGTGACCGCACATTTCAGGATGGAGGACGTGGTCAGCCGCGAGCTTCGTGTGGCCCGCCAACGCGGTCTTCACTACGTGGTCAGCGTGGTCGACGCGTGGCGGGACAGGGAGCGTGAGCTTCTCCGGCCTAGCCGCTTTAATGATCTCCTTAACGTAATCCGGCGTTACGGTCTTAGAGGACATGACTCACCACCTGGGATACGCCCCTTTACTTTACCGTCGTCTAACCGACGAGAAATGAGGTTAAAAATATTGAGGTCATAAACCGCGGGTGCCCTGCGTGAATAAGTGTTAATTGGCGAATACCAGCGGTAGTAACCTTCGAGTTAAGGGCGGAGAGAACCTAACCATCACGTAATTAAGTATTCTTAATATGTCGTTTAAAAAAACTTACTTAAATGAAACGGAAAGACAATTTGTGCTAATAGCTTTTTAAACCGAAAGCGAAGTGAGGTCGGTGATGCGTGCATGAAAGGGAAAGCAAGCTTAGCCGCGGTGGCCGTGATCGCGTTAATCATAGGGGCCGCCGTAGGCGCGCTAGGCATGAAGTACGGCATGCAGCCAGTCACCGTGACTAGCACGGCCACGGTGACCCTAACCTCGGTGGAGACGACTACCGTGACGCTCACTCAGCCAGTAGCTGGTGCTCAGGTAACCGCGCCGACGACCACGACCACGGCGTCCTCGCAACTGTCGCCAGTAGCTAAGGAAGCCTTAGTGTACATGGTGCAGGAGGAGAAGCTGGCGAGGGACGTGTACTTAACCCTAGCGAAGATGTACCCGAACATACCGATATTCTCAAACATAGCTGACAGCGAGCAAACGCACGTGAACTCCGTGTTGGGGCTACTGGAGAAGTACGGCATCAAGGTCGAGTTAGGGCCCGTAGGTGAGTTCCCCAATAAGACCTTCACCGACCTATACAAGAAGCTCGTGGACATAGGCAGCAAGAACGTGACGGAAGCCCTGAAGGTCGGGTGCATGATCGAGGAGCTGGACATTAAGGACCTACATGAGTGGATAGAGAAGGTGCAGAACTACCCGGACATAGTGAAGGTGTTTGAGTTCCTCATGATGGGTAGCAGGAATCACCTGAGGTCATTCTACTGGGCCCTAAAGAACGTGTACGGCATCGAGTACCACCCGCAGTACATCAGCGTTGAGGAGTTCAACCAAATAATAAACTCGCCGATGGAGATACCCGCGACCTCCTCAGTACCAGCAGGTGCTGGCGGGGGTCAGCACGGTAAGCCGGGAGGGTAACGCAGCCACGCAACCCGTGGCGCGCTAAACACGAAGTGCTTTTCCCTGTTTTAAGCCTATCCTAATTAGCTTCATTTGTCGCCTGATTAATTTAATTAACTAAAAACTTATATTTTCCTAACCAAACATTATAGTGGTGAGAACCCATGAAGCTCGAAGAATACCTAAACATGTGGACCAAGGGCGAGGCCGAGGAAATTATCGAGTACCTCGCAGCCTCGATAATCGCCGAGGAGCAGGGCTTAATCGAGGTCGCTCAAGCCCTCAAGACCATAGCGTTCGAGGAGGCCATTCATGGGGCTAGGGCCCTCGTGCTTGCCGGGAAGATCAAGGACCTCAAGGAGTACTTAAAGCACCGCGTTGAGGCCGAGAAGGAGGCGGCTAAGGTAAGGCACGAGGAGGCAAGCCACCACGACGAGCCCTGGAAGACAGTGTTCGAGTACACGGCTAGGGACGAGGAGCGCCACGCAAGGATCCTTGAGGGGATCCTCAAGAAGTTAGAGTAACTCACGCAAGAGCGTCAATCACCGTGCTTACCTGCCTCGTCAAGCCCACCGAGCACTTTTTCCGCTAACTTAAGCACCTCAGCTAACACGTCCCTAACCCCTCCCCTCTCCGCTAACTTATTCAGGAGCTCCTCATCCACTATGTCCTTGGTTGCTGCGAGGAGCCACAGCGCCTTATCCCTGTCCTCGCTCGACCCCCAGTACTTCCAGCCAGCTAAGTGAGCGACTATTAAGTACTCCGGAGGGTCGAGGTGCAGGGGCTTCCCCCTAACCCACACCCTAACCGGGGGGACTTCCCTATCGTAGTAGTCCGCAACTATGTCCACGGACTTAAGGGGGAAGTCACCCTCCAGCAGGTATCCCCGCTCCACGGCTTCCCCCACACTGCTTAAGAACCTCTCGAGAGTTTGGGACACCCTAGAGTTACTGCAGATTAGGTCAACAACCATGGTCCTGTAGATCCTCCCAGTGTACACCTCGACCGCGAACCCGCCCGTAACGACTATGAAGCCTAGCCCAGCCCCCTCAATAACGCTGTTCAGCCACGCGATGAAGAACGCGTAGTGCTCAGTAACGTCGTGAATGCTGCTCAACTCCTTAAGGATTCCTGGGAAGCCCCTGAGTAGCGACTCAATCACCGCCTCCTCAGCCTTAGCTCCCTCTCCCTCCCGCAAACCCTAACTACCTCCAAGTATGTTCTGAAGCCCTCCCTAGCTAGGGCCGCTAAGCGTAGTGAGTCCTCGATCCTTCTCGAGGTTCTCCTCCGCTCCACCCTCAGAGCTAGTGACGCCTTAAGTAATTCCCTACGTAACCTCCAAAACCCCCTGATCTCGTCTCAGCTTAATTCCCTGCGCACCCCCCTCTCCATGCATGTGTAGGGGTTCCTTACTAATTAATGATGCGGGCGCTCAGCTGGGTCGCGAGTAACGCCGACTAACTACTGAGGGGTTGGAAAGAACGTGGGTCCGTACTGAGGTTGCTCGGGTTAAGACGCGTATTGCTGAATCACTAATGACGCTGTGAAGGGGAAAAAGGCGGGTTTGGGAAGTAGTTTTTACTTGAATCCCGGAGGTCTTACCTTAAGTACTTCCTTGTTGACTAGGGTTGGTGGTTCCCTGCCTTCATAGAACGCTATTAGGTTCTCAGCCACTAGCTCGGCCATCTTATGCCTTGTCTCGTAGGTTGCGCTACCTATGTGCGGGGCTAGCGTGACGTTTATGAACGCCGTTATGGGGTGGTTGGGGTCTAGTGGTTCCTGCTCGTGCACGTCGAGGGCTGCTGCCTTGACCCTACCTTCCTTGAGGGCCTTTACTAGGGCTTCCGTGTCGATTACCTTGCCTCTGGAGGTGTTCACTATTATTACTCCGGGCTTCACCTTCTTGAGGCGCTCCTCGTTGATTAGGTGGTACGTCTCCTTAGTGAGCGGCGTGTGTATTGATATGAAGTCTGACTCCTGGAGGAGCGTGTCGAGGTCCTTGTACTCAACACCTAACTTCTTCTCGAGCTCCTCCTTCCTGAAGGCGTCGTAGTAGATCACCCTCATGCCGAACGCCTTCCCGAACTCAGCCACCCTTGACCCTATCCTGCCCAGCCCTATGATGCCTAGGGTCTTGCCCTTAAGCTCAACACCTAACATCATGTGCGGGTGCCATCCCGTCTTGAGGCGCCACCACTCGCCCCAACGCACGAAGTGGTCCGCCTCAACTATCCTCCTCGCGGCCGCCATGAGGAGGGCCCACGTGAGTTCGGCCGTGGCCTCAGTCAGCACGCCGGGGGTGTTCGTGACGTAGATCCCTAACTTAGTGGCGCACTCCACGTCGATGTTGTCGTACCCCACGGCGTACTGGGCGACGATGCGGAGGTTCTTGGCCTGGCTTAGGAGGTTGCAGTCGATCTTATCGGTGAGGAGCGTGCCTAGCGCGTCTACCTCCTTAGCCTTCTTGAGAAGTACCTCGTAGGGGGGTGCTTGGTACCTGTCCCACACCTCCACGTCATAGTACTGGCTGAGCTTGTCGATGACGTCCGGGAAGAGTTCCCTGGTTATGAAGAGCTTCGGCTTCAAGACTTAACACCACATGTCCTAACTTGAGAGTAGCCTTAAAATCGATTACCCGTAGATACTACGGGGCGTGATAATAATTAGTGGCTCACACCGTATCACTCGAGTAATAACCATCGCGCCGAAGCCCCCGTACACGATAACACCTCACTTAAGTCAATTCACCTTAAGGGACCAGCCCACGCCATGCATCTACGACTCCCAAGCAAGGACCTGCAGGAGGGCCGTCACGTGGGGCGTTAAGGAACCCGTAGCTTATGAGGCGAGGGTGGTTAGGGAGGGATGGGACCCACTCATAGAGGTTCAAACGTATGCGGGCTCAGAAAGGGTGGCTGAGAGGGTGGTCAGGCACGTGCTAAATACCGACTATGCTTACCCGGACGTGAACTCCTTAATCAACGTGTGCCCTGGACTCAAGGGGATCCTAAGCAGGCACCCCGGCCTAAGGCCAGCGCTGAACCCAAGCATGTGGGAATCGCTGCTGAAGACAATCATAGGGCAGCAGATACCGACACGCCTAGCAAACAGGATAACGGCTAAACTCACCCTAACGCTAGGGAGAAAGTTAGTTAAGGAGGGAAAGGAATTCTACGACCTACCAACACCTAACGACATCCTCAGCGCGGGGACGGACAAGCTCAGGGAGGTCGGCTTAAGCAGGAGGAAGGCCGAGTACGTCCTAGGCATCGCTAAAGCCGTGGTTAGGGAAGGGTACGACCTAGAGGCGGTAGCTAAGCTGAGACCGGAGGAAGCCGTCGAGGAGCTCAGGAAGTTCAGGGGCGTTGGTTCGTGGACAGCTAAGCTAGCGTACATGGCGTGCACAGGCAACCTAAACCTACTGCTGCCCGAGGACCTAAGCGTGAGCAGGGGCCTCAAACTAGCCGGGTGCCGCGAGGAACTCATTGATGGAGTACTGCCCCACGCAGGACTTATTTCATACCTAGCCGCGAACCTCTACGAAAGTCTTCGACCACGGGCACGGGTCAAGAGAGCCTCAAGACAGTCTTAATACCCTTTATAAGGAACTAATTAGAACGGAGGGAAGCGTTGGCCAGCCCAGCGAGCCTAACGAAGGAGGAGAAGGAGCGTTTGCTTAGGGCTCTTGAGGAGGATCGTGAGTTTAGGTATGCGTTGATGGGTTTGCTGGGCTTCAGGGAGCTCCTGGAAAGGTTCGCGAAGCTAGAAGAAAGACAACAGAAACTAGAAGAAAGATTCGCTAGGCTGGAGGAACGTTTCACTAAGCTGGAAGAAAGGCAGCAAGCTCTCGAGGAGAGGCAGCAGAGGTTAGAAGAGCGCTTCGCGCAATTAGAGGAAAGGTTCGTCAAGCTAGAGGAGAGATTCGCTAAGCTTGAAGAGAGGTTCGCTGAGTTAGGTAAGAGGCAGCAGAGGCTGGAGGAGGAACTCATTAAACTAGTTAAGAGGCAGCAGGATCTCGAGGAGAGCATGTATAGGGTTCTCGACAAGGTTATTGAGCTGTCTGAGGGTCTTGAACGCCTTAGGAGGAGGCAGGAATTAATGGGTATGGAGGTGGGGGCGTTGACGGAGAGCACGTACTGCAGGTTCTTTTGGGAGGATCTTAAGTATGAGATTGAGTCCAGCGGTGATAGGGTGGTGTTAAGGCGTAGGAACGCTAGGGTTGACGGTGAGGACATAGACTTACTGGTGGAGACCTCGAGGAGGGTCTACGTCGTCGAGGTTAAGGTCAAGCCTAAGGCTAGCGACGTAGGTAAGCTCGTAGCCAAGGCTGAGGTCGTTGGGAGGAGGTATGCCGGTAAGAGAGAAGTGGTGCCCGTGCTAGTTGGAGCCATGATCGGTGAGGACGTGGAGTCGTACGCCGCTAAGAAGGGTGTTAGGGTATTCATTTACTGAGCGCCCTCACCGTGTCCGCGCTCTTGTTTTGATGGGTTTACCTTTATTTGCTCTTCATGAACACCTTTGATTGAGGTGTTCACAACATGCCCCGCTTAGGCGTTGCTGTGGCGGGCCTCGGCAGGATCGGGAGGCTTCACGCTGAAATAATTAAGGTCTGGGTTAAGGACGCCGAGCTAGTCGCGGTCGTTGATGTTATCGAGTCCCTCGCTAAGTCGGTCGGGGAGTCCTTCAACGTTAAGTGGTACACGGATTACGACAAAGCCCTCCGAGACCCCCGCGTCGACGCGGTCATCATAGCTGCCCCAACCTTCCTGCATAGGGACATGATCGTTAAGGCGGCTGAGGCCGGGAAGCACGTCTTCGTCGAGAAGCCCTTAACCGTAACCTCCGAGGAGGCGGAGGAGGTTAGGCAGGCGGTCGAGAAGCACCACGTTAAGCTCCAGGTAGGGTACAACAGGCGCTTCGACTACGCATACAGGAAGGCGAGGAAGGACATCGAGGACGGCGTGATCGGTAAGCCCCTGGCGTACCTAGCGGTCGCCAGGGACCCGGACGCCCCGCCAGGGTGGGTTGCGGACCCGAAGCTCAGCGGCGGGATATTCCTCGATCAACTCAGCCACGACTTCGACATGGCTAGGTGGTTAATGCGTGACGAGATCGTGGAGGTTCACGTGGTTGGCGGCGCGTACATCCACGAGTCCGTTAAGGAGAAGGGTGACTTAGACGTCGTCAGCATAGTCTTCAAGTTCGCTAACGGGGCTCAAGGATTCGTGCACGGGACCAGGAAGTTCCCGTACGGCTACGAACTAAGGACGGAGGTCTTCGGCGACAAGGGAGTGATTTACGTAGGCACGAACAGGGACGAACTCTACGCGAGGGGGACGAAGGACGGGCTAACGTACTTCGGGGCCCCATGGTTCGTTAAGCGCTTCTACGACGCCTACGTCAACGAGCTAACGTCCTTCGTTAAGGCCGTCCTAGAGGATAAGGAGCCGGAGTGCACCGTGGTTGACGGGTTAAGGGCCGTTCAGATCGCTGAGGCTTGCTGGAGGTCCGTTAGGGAGGGGCGCCCCGTTAGGGTGGGGTCACGTTAAAGTAAGTTAAAACTCACTTCAAGCTGTTTTAAATTAACCCTCAGTAGTCGCTACGTCTCCGTAGCCGTTAAGTCCGCTTAATTAACCTCATGTTGTGGCCGATATTACCTTAGCCGTTGGGACTTAACGTACTTACGCATCACGGGCTTACTTATGCTTTCCAAAAAACATTAATCCTACTTTCTCAATGTAATGATTTGAGGTTACATTATCATGCCTACGAAACGGTACCGTCTCGGCTTATCCAGCTCCGCCTGGGCAGGCATAGCCATAATCTTGCTAATAATAGGTGTCGTGGCAGGGTACTTCGTAGGCTCAAGCACCGCTAAGCCAGCCGCAACGCAGACTCCGGCGCCTTCCGGAACGGTCACGGTCACGAAGACCGTTACCACGACCGTGTCGGGGGCGCCTACAAAGCCTGAGTACACGTTCTACTACATATCGCATGGCGGGCCAGGAGACCCGTGGTGGGCCCCCGTAATTAAGGGTGCTGAGCTAGCGGGTAAGTTACTCGGGGTCAAGGTGATTTACGAGGGCCCGGAGAAGTTCTCGGTTAAGTGGTTAGTTGACACGCTCGAGGCCGCGGCGGCTCAGCACCCCGACGGCATAATCATAACGATCACTAATTACCAGGCCCTAGACCAGCCTTTAAGGAAGGTCATAGCTTCAGGCATACCGGTCATAGCCGTTAACGTGTACGACCCGAGGCCGGAGGATCAGCGCATACCGTACATGGCCTACGTAGGTCAGGACGAGTACCAGGCTGGCTACAAGCTAGCCGAGTACACGATCAAGTGGTTCGAGAAGAACTTAGGCCACGCACCGAAGGGGGCGGTAATAGCTATTCATGAGGTCGGGCACATAGGCCTTGAGCTCAGGGCTAAGGGCATTCAGGACGCCTTCAAGAAGGCAGGGCTGACGCCTCCTCCAAAGCTATCGACGACGACCGACACCACTAAGGCGTACAACATCCTGAAGTCATACCTGCAGGCACACCCCGACGTTGAGGTGATATTCACCCTAGGGCCTCTCGGCGCTCACCCAGCCATGAAGCTGATACAGGATGAGGGTCTTAAGGGCAAGGTGTACGTCTCGACGATAGACCTAGACGACCAGATACTGAAGGGCATTAAGGACGGCATAATAATCGCTGGCGTTAGCCAGCAGCCATTCGCTCAGGGCTTCCTGCCAGTGGTGTTCATGTACCTCTACGTCAAGTACGGCATTAAGCCGCCGGAGCACATACCGACGGGACCCACGATCATTGACAAGAGCTTACTGAGCCTAGTGCAGAAGCAGATCCAGGCGACTGGCGGGGCGTAAGGCGGCGCCCCCGACTACCGAGTGGGTAACGAGAACGTTTTTCCTAAACCTGTAAGCCCTTAACCCTAGCGTCAGGGGAGGTTACGCCTCCCCCGACGGGCAGGAATTCGCTCGGGTTGCGTGGTGGTGAGCGTGGTCACGGTCAAGCGCCTGCTTAAGCAGAGGGAGCTCGGGGTAATCGTGTCGATAGTTGCTATGGGGATAGTGTTCGGAGCTATTAACCATAAGTTCTTCTCGCCAGCATCGTTCGCAAGCATGGTGTCGATGGCTGCGGAGCTAGGCATCGTCGCCATAGGCGTGGCGTTCCTGATGATTTCAGGGGAGTTCGACCTCTCCGTCGGGTCCGTGTACGCTGCCTCGTCAATGCTTGCGGCATGGCTAATCAATGCGGGAGTCCCATTCCCCCTAGCTTTCCTGGCCGCGTTAGGCCTCGCCGCATGCGTGGGCTTAGTCAACGCCTTAATAACGATTAAGGGAGGGATACCCTCCTTCATAACGACGCTCGGCATGATGTGGTTCATACGCGGCATAATCCTAGCGGTTACGGGGGGCTTCCCAATAGTGCTCTCCCACTACCCAGCAGGCCTTAACCTTCTTGCCGCCCCAATATACGGTGACTTCAGGATCTCCGGCCTGTGGTTCGTGATATTCATCGTGATATTCCAGTACATGCTGATGTGGACGGCGTACGGCAACTGGGTTCAGGCCGTCGGCGGCGCCCCGGGAACCGCTAGGGCCTTAGGTATAAGCGTGTCTAAGGTGAAGACCATTAACTTCATGCTTAGTTCGGTGATGGCGGCGATCTCAGGCATGATAGCGTTAGCTAGGTTCAGCATAGTTGAGCCAGTCGCGGGGCAGGGCCTGGAGCTCGAGGCAATAGCTTCCGCCGTGATAGGTGGGTGCGCGTTGACCGGAGGCGTGGGGACGATAATTGGCGCGGCGCTCGGTGCGTTCACGGTTGGCGAGATTAGGGTTGGCCTGATACTGGCTGGCGCGCCAGCATATTGGTATATTGGCTTCATAGGGATACTACTCATAGTGGCCGGCATAATCAACTTAAGACTCACTAGGAGGGAGTGAGCCGTGAGCGCTGGTCAACCCCTCCTCAAGCTCGTGGGAATCACAAAGAAGTTCGGGCCTGTCGTGGCCCTAAACAACGTGGACTTCCACGTAGGTCATGGCGAGGTGGTCGGGCTAGTAGGGGATAACGGGGCGGGGAAGTCAACCCTCGCGAAGATAATCGTGGGGTACCACCGCCCGGACAAAGGGAAAATATACTTCGAGGGCAGGGAAGTCAGGTTCAAGTCCCCGGCCGACGCGAGGCGCGTGGGGATCGAGATAGTGTATCAGGACATGGCACTAGTCCCGTACATGAGCATCTACAGGAACCTCTTCCTGAACCGCGAAGTGGTGAAGCGGGTCGGCCCCTTCAAGATGCTCGACAAGAGGAGGATGAAGGAACTGACGCTGAAGCTCCTGCAGGACATCGGGATAAAGAAGCACGACCCAGAAACAAGCGTCGGTAAGCTATCCGGAGGCGAGAGGCAGTCAATAGCCATAGCTAGGGCAGTGCACTTCGGTGCCAAGCTAGTCATACTGGATGAGCCCACCTCAGCCCTCTCCATAAAGGAGAGCGAGAAGGTGCTCGAGTACGTCCTCGAACTCAAGAAGAAGGGAGTGAGCTCCATAATAATATCCCACAACATATACCACGTCTACGCGGTCTCGGACAGGATAGTCGTGCTGGACAGGGGGCATAAGGT
>CAYNPH010000011.1:0-21230 GCA_964399035.1 uncultured Desulfurococcaceae archaeon | reverse complement strand
ACAAACAGCAGGAAGACGTCCGCGGTCTTTGGTCCTACACCTTCTATCCTCAGAAGCCTCTCTCTTAACCTCTTAGGATTCTCCTTCATCAGTGCGTCTGGATCGTCCCTAAACTCCTTCAGTATATTGATTATTGTCCGGCTCTTCTGGCGTTGCATTCCTGAGGGCTTGATTATTTCCTCAAGCTCTTCGATCGATACCTTCCCTAACCTAGCAGGGTCCATGTATTCACCCACCCTTTCCTTAAGTCTCCGAAGCGCGACACCAGCATTTCTATCAGAAGTGTTTTGAGATAGGACGATGGATACCAGGATACCGATAGGGTGAACAGCTCCGTCCCTAACGAGTTTATATGATGGGAAGTCCTCTAAACGTATGCTAGGATAGTATACACTAACCAATATTTTCACGGCCTTAAGGAACTCCTCACGTTTAGTGGTGATATCTCCATTATCCTGCTGGAGGGTGGTGCCGTTCAAGAGCGTAACCACTACCCATAGTGGTCAATCTCGGGATAAAACTATCGGTGCTTCGGTGTTGCCCGGGTATCACTTAGGGAATACTATTCTACCTAACCCCCGGTTTTTAATGCTTGAGTGGCTTAGAGAAGAATATACGGTGGGGAAGGTGAAGTGGGGGAAAGCAATAGCGTACGGGGTAAGGTTCTTCATGATGTCCTCAGTATTCACCATTGCTGGGTTAATTATGTTAGCCTCGGCGCTCTCTGTGAAGATAACTGCAGATGGTGATGGAGCATACGTCCTCAGCGTGAATGTGTCAGCCTTAAGTAACTTAGGCGCATTAATACTTGCCGTCATGGGATTAACGGTCTTGGTTATAGGGAACGCTGCCTCATTCTTTAAAGTACTCTCCGAACTACTCAACGATACGTCATCACGAGACTACTTTTGGTAGGCCCTCCGTATTCTAAAGTACATAATCCCCATAGCAACTGCTAACGCGATGCTTAGGGCAAGTAGCGCGTAGGGAACCCACTCCGGCACTGAGGAAGTATGGGTGACCGGGGTGGTCGATGTGGACGGCACATGACCCACTATGATCTCCTTTAACAAGTCCGTGTTAGCCGCAACTAACTTAACGTACAGGGTCGCTCGAACCTTAACATTCCTTGAACCTAGGTTCATTACAGATGCAGTTCCATTAACATACTTTAGTAGGATGCCTGTCTTACATTCGTAGTACGCCTCACCGCTGACGCCAACATCATATCTCCTCGCGTTAAACAGGGCTTCATCCACGTTGATTAAGTTGCAGGACTTTGACGGAACTTCCAACCGTACTGGTGAGACAGCGGCTACGGCCTTAAGCACGTCCTGTAACTTGCTCTTAGGCACTACGGCGCTGTCTATGGATGGTATGACGAATTTCTTAATGAACATGGTGACGTTACTCCCTGCCCAGCTAAGTAGCGTTGCCAGCGCCACCCATGACCCCGACACGAACTTCACGGTAACGTTTCCTACTGGACTTGAAATGACTTTAACGTGGGTTGAGTTCAGGTTAGTTATTACGTACATGTAGTACTCGCTTACATTAAGCGTTACTGGAGCGCCGCCTATGCTGCTTACTTCCACAGTATATGTGTACTCGTACTTCAACCTGAGGCTCTCTCCAACGATGTCGAAGGCGTTGTCGAGACCACCCGCGCGTACTATAATGTTAGAGGTAATCATCCCAACTGAGGCTAGGGTAATCAAAACAAGGAGTACCGCACTAAGAGCTACTTGCGAGTGTTTAATCCTCATTGCTTACTCACCGATGCCTAGGGATTATATGAGGGTTCCTTTAAATAGTATCATGTGCATTGGAGCGCTTCAGAACGCGGTACACTAGGTGTACCTCGTTACCGCACTCACACCTGATGACGTGGACAAGTCTCAGTTTAACCCACTCACTAAAGGTTCCGAAGCCTTGTCCTCCTACAGGTGTGACGGCATCTCTCCCCCCAATAATGTAGGGTGACAGTGTTACTCTGAACTCATCTACTAAGGATAGCTTGAAGAAATGCCAGAGCAACTCACCACCCCCCTCAACCAGGATGCTTGAGATGCCTTCATCCTTGAGCTTTAGTAGGGCCTCGCTTAGGTCAATTATTCCGTTAACGCACGGGAAAGTCAGAACCTTGACACTGGCTTCACGAAGCGCTGTAATTTTTTCAAATCTCTCGTTGTCTGAACACGTAAGGATTATGGTCTCAGCGTCCTTGTTAGTTACCACGTGTGCATTCAGCGGTATGCGGAGTTTACCATCGATAATTACTCGCTTCGGATTAGGTGCCTTAACTAGCCTAACGGTCAATAAAGGATTATCTATCAGGACCGTTGAAGCACCAACCACCACGGCGTCGTGACTTGCCCTTAAGGCATGTTGCCTCCTCTTATCGAAGGGGCAGCTAAGCCTCGAGTCCCTAACCACGGAAGCTATTTTCCCGTCAGCCGACATGGTTACGAAGACTGTGACGTAAGGACGCCGCCTCCTCGACACAGTACCTGCAGGCACCGTCCATCACCAAGGAAATGACTAAGTCTTCCCCTCCTCTCTTCACGAGCCCCGCATACTTATCCTTAGCTCTCTCCAGCACAGTCCCTACATACCTCAACACGATGAAGTTCGCTGGACCACCCTCAATAACACGGTTCCGCGCGTTCACAGGTGACGCGTTAAGCAACGCCTTAAGAACCCACTTAGCGTCACTCACACCCGCAACCCTAGCCAAGGTGAAGAGCCTCTCCGCCTCCCTCCAAGGATCCGGCTTAACCCAGCCACAGTTATCCGTCCCTAAAGAAACGCTGACCTCAGACTCGTAAACGGCTTTGAGGTCGGGGAGACCCACCCCAAACCATTCATTAGACCTAACGCAGAGGACTAAGTTTACGCCATGCAACGATAGAGCCTGTAATTCCTCGTGACGCAACCACGTTCCATGGATAACCGTGTCTGGCGGCCCAACCCTAAGGATTAAATCAATGTCTCCTGACTCCCATGTCTCCCTGGTCTCAGATACGTGGGAGAAGACAGGTTTACCTGCTTTTTTGAATTCTGAAATAACGTAGCGTAGGGTATCCTCACTAAAGTACAGAGGAGAGGAAATGCCTAACCCATCACTTTGCTTTAAAAGCTCAGGCAACTCGCTCCTCACAGTGTGTGGATCGTGTGCGGAGGGCATGCCTAAGACGAAGTGACCGTAAGGACGTTCATCCTTGTCGATCAATAATCCATACGCGCCTAATTCCCTAAACTCAGCTATGAAGCCCACCCCCAACCTCCAGGAGATGCCTCTGAACTCCCTAATGACTTGAAGTAAGTCCTTCTTCGAGGCCTTCCTAATTAATCTGTACTTAATGCCATGGGGCTCACCAACAACCTCATCGATACTTAACCCTAGCCCCGCCTCCGGCGCCACGTAATCAAGTACGTGGACATGCATGTTCGCTACCGGAGGCATTACCATGCAACATGAAAGGTCGATGTCGGGGGTAACGTTCCCGCCCTCAATACCTGTTATGGTACCGTCGCTCACAACGAGGCTTAAGCCGTCACTCACGAAGCTAAGGTCATCGCCGATCACGCCAGCGGAGAATTTAATCACTACCTCATCCTTCATGTCGTTGGGCACCGTTGAATATACGCTACCTACACGTAATTAGGTTGGCGTTGCAGTCAACGCTACTGCATGAAGGGATAAAAATATAGTGAGTGGAAGCTTAATTCGCCTCGGATGATGAGGAAAGCGGTATGACCGATGATTTATAGCAAACCGTCTGACGAACGCGGGTTTAGGGATCACGACCTACTAATCGATAAGCAAGGTAGGATACATGTTGTGGTAGGGAATACTCATCCGCCAGGTCAGGTCATAGCTTACGTTAAGTACGTGCCGACAAGCAAGGTGACCCAGTGGAGGAGGTTTAACACTTACTATGAGCGTGTACTGAAGCACTACGACGTAAGGCTAATGAGAGAAACTTCCCGGAAGCACGGCGTGATCGAGAAGGACCCAGTAATTGGGGCTCCAACACCCAAGCTGCCCGTATCCTTGATCAGGGAATGGTTAACCCCAGAGTCAAGGATGGTAGAACTCCTACGTACAGTAAATGACGAGGTCGAGGAGGACGCTCTCTCAGCCGCTGTAATAGTGGCTGACGCCAGCGGCATTAACTTAAACAGGGTTGGGGTGACGGGTTCAATACTCGCTAAAATGCACAACACAGTATTCTCTGACGTGAACCTAGTGATCTACGGTTGTAGGGAAGCGGTAGCTGTAGCCACCACGCATCTAAGAAAGTTCAATGAACTCCCTAAGAACATCCTCAAAGCACGCATACTCAGGAAGTCAAGGTCACTTAACCTACCTCCAGAGATAGTCGCTTCACTCTATCCTCCGTATGCAAGAATAGCGATTAGGGATCGCCCGGTAGGCATAACGTTCGTGAGTGACACATGCGGAAGGTATGGTGAGGAAATATTTCAACCAATAGGCATCGCGGAAGTTGAGGTATACGTAGAGCCATGGCAGTGCTCAGCACTCTTCTATCCGGGATTCGCTCCGATTAGCACCGTGATTAACGTGCGTGAAGTCTCATGTGATTATGTGGATCACGTAGAGCTCGCAGGAAACCTAGACTTAGTGATAAGTTACGAGGGGCTCTTTAACTACACGCTGTTTAAGGGAGGAAAACTTAGGCTTCGAGGAGTGCTGGAGCGCGTCATCCCATCAGGTACCTTCGCACTCCTACTGGGCGGTGCGGAGGAACCAGGTTATGCCCTACCAGTTTGACCCTCACTTCCTTCGCCCTTACTCTGCTCTCCCTTCTTAACCATCGGGAACGGTATCACTTCCTTTATTGAGGTCTGCCCTGCTAGGATCAACGCCAGCCTATCTATTCCCACTCCAAGCCCGCCTGTAGGCGGCATTCCGTACTCTAAAGCCTCGACGAAGTCCCAATCGAATGGATGCGCCTCTTCGTCACCTAACTTCTTTCTTTCCTCCTCCATGCGGAAGTACCGTTCCTGAAGTACGGGATCGTTAAGCTCGGTGTACGCATTAGCTAGCTCTATGCCCGCGATGTATAGTTCGAACCTCTCAGCATATCTTGGATCCTCTCGATGCGGCTTAGTGAGAGGCGATGAGGATGCCGGGAAGTCTATAACGAACGTAGGTTGCATTAGGTGCTCTCGCCCAACTAACTTATCAAATAGTTTGACGATGGCCCTACCACGGTCGTAACCCCCTGCTAAGCTGATCTGATGCTTCCTGAGTAACTCCTTTATGTCATCATCGCTTAGCGCCTCAACGTCAATACCAGCGTACTCTCTGAGGCCATCGACTAACCTTAACCTCCTGTAGGGTGGGGATAGGTTCAACTCTACCTCCGGGTCATCCGCGGGGTAAGGTATGCGGGTCGTGCCAATGACCTTAAACGCAACCTCACTTATGAGGTCCTCTGTGAGGCGCATTATGTTGTTGTAATCCGCGTACGCCTCATAGGACTCCATCATCGTGAACTCAGGATTATGCAGTACGTCTATGTCCTCATTCCTGAAGTTCTTCCCTATCTCGAAGACCTTATTGAAGCCAGCAACTATCAATCTCTTTAAGTAAAGTTCTAAGCTTATCCTTAAGTACCAGTCCTCCCCCAGAGCCCAAACATGCGTTTTAAAGGGTCTCGCAGCCGCTCCGCCGTAGACAGGCTGTAGGACAGGCGTCTCGACCTCCACGTATCCGCGGCCCCACATGAACTTGCGGATCTCCTTAATCGTGTTAAAGCGTATTTCAAGCACCCGCCTTACTTTCGGAGTCATCATTATGTCTAGGTAGCGCTTCCTGTACCTGACCTCAGGATCAAGTAGCCTATGCCCCCATTTCACCGGCGGTGACCTCAGAGCCTTAGAAAGGAGCTGGTAGTCCTCAATGTTAATGGTGAGTTCACCTTTCTTCGTTACGAAGAGTTCGCCGGTCACGTTCACGAAGTCTCCGAGGTCTATGATCCTGAAGAATTCCTTGAATTTGTCCTTACCTAAGACCTTCGCGTTAAGTGCGCATTGAATTCGTGCGCCGTCATCCACGATATCTATGAACGCCAGCTTGCCGTGTTTCCTTACCGCAACAACGCGTCCGGCAGCGGAAACTTTGGTTCCTTCGTTGGGGTTGGAGAGTATTTCCTTAACTGGTATTGGTTTAAACTTCGGTATGTGCGGGTATGGGTTGATTCCTCTCTCTATTAACTCCTCCCTAAGCTTCCTTCTCTGTTCTCTCTCGACGCTCAATACACGCACCTAGGGTTAGAATGGATCCTAGTAATTAAATGATTAGGCCAGTTTGATTAAGTCAGTTAATCCTAGACTCGTTTAGGCTTTCTTATCCTTAATTCAATCATGCCCTTCCTTTGACGTAAGCTCACACAACTAGGATCTATGTTGAAGGGGAGGGTGATTACGTCCCTATACTCAGTGAACACGGTCTCTCCTCCCTGGCCAGACCACTCACTGAACTTGTGTTTCATCCTGAGCTTCGCCCTTATGAGGATAGCGTTACCCTTGAATCTTATGTCTATAGATCCTTGGTCAGCATTCGGCAAATCTATGTAAAGTACGTACTCATTCCCTAAATCCCGCACCGTGTAGAGAGGACGTAAGTATCCTTCGTAAGACCAGCTCGGCGTTAACGCCTTCCTAACCTCCTCAAGCTCCCTGAGGATCCGCTCCTCCTCCTCGCGGAAGCTTTCCAGCATTCTTCTCTCGATTTCCTTTATCCTCCGCCAAAACTTCTCGAATTCATCTGAGTTCACCGTTACTCACCCCGACGACTGAGCGTTAGGTTTCAGATGTTGAGTGGCATAGAGTATTCGTACTCTTTCCTCATGCGTGTTAGGCTGGGCATCACTGCCTTCATAGCATCTCTAGCCCGCATCCTTATGGCTTCAGCCCTCTCAATAAGCTCCTTAACATCCACGGTAATCCCGATGACCTTGGAGAGCGCTTCGAGGTTCTTCGCGGATGCCTCAGGATCAGGAAACTCTAGGAAAGATTCAGTCATAACTAAAGTCACTGGCATCTCAGCTCTTAGCGCCTCCTTCAGCATGAGCGCGTATGGCCCCACGAGGAACCCGTTCTCGAAGGGCTGAGCCCCGACACCCTTAAGTATCTCCTCAACCTCAGGCTTCGTCGTGATGTAGTATGTCTTAAGCTGATCTAACTCAAACCTGTTTTGCACAGCTAACCCTGACGCCATTAGCACGTGTGAAACGCCTTTCCTCTCGAAATAATCCAGCAACACCTTAGAGAGGATTGGGAATGCTTGGGGCGGAGGCATGAACTCACTGTACACAACCAGCAAGTTATTTGACGCAAAGATCCGTATAGGCAACCGTATTTCCTTCTTACTAATGACGGCTATCGGCGGTAAGTAAACATATGAGTCCATGCCCCCCACCTCCTTAAGGTTTAGCACTTTTATTATGTGACTGGCCCCTATGACACCCACTAACCCGGTGTCAGGCATTGCTAGCAGCGCATACGCAGGCTCCTTCATCCTGAAGTACTCATATTCTGTAAGCCTGAACTCACCGAAGTCAACCTCCCTGAACATTACCTATTACCCCCGAATTTACTACTGAGTCAAAGCCTAATAACGGAACCTCTACAATATGTTTGGTTTAAAGGGGAGCACTTGAGAGGGTGTTAAATGGGCATGCCAAGACCCATGCTTCCATCATGCGTGCTGTTGGCGGTATTGGTACTTGCGTTATTAGTCACTCAAATATTCGCTACGTCATCACCAAACACCCGCTATATTTACAGGCTTGACTACAGGGGTACGGCTGACGTAACAGTTATAGTTAACGCCACGGGCCAGGATTACGTGAGGTTAAGCCTTGAACCAGGTTTTATGGACGGTACTCTAACTGTGTACACGGAGAACGGAACTCCGCTTTACTTTAACGTCAGTAACAACGTAGTAACCATATACACATACGGGCAGGTTAACATGCTTATAGCCGAGTACCTAGCTCAAGTTGGTAATGTCAGCGAGGAGGTAATCGTTAACGCGACAATACATCCGCAAGGTCCGGCCTCAGTGTTCCTCCCGCAAGGCACTGCCCTAACATACGTTACGGGCGATCCCGACATAAACTTCATGAATGGAAGCATAGTGCTGTTATTTAGCAAGCCAGGAACTTACTCGATAGAGTACGCTGTAATACCGCCGACACAAACATCCGCGACCACAACCACCTCAACGGTCACTGGCACGGGTACAACGATCAGTAGCGGCTCGTCGACGACAACCCTCTCCTCCGGGACGGGAACCTCCACCGCCTCAAGCACAGTTACCTCTCAACAACAGATAAATCAGTACCTACCCTTCATAGGTATTGCTGTGCTAGCTACTGCCGTAGCGGTTCTCGTGTTGGCTAGGTTGCTCCGGAGGCGCCCAGTAATCGCGGAGCCTGAGGTTATGTCAGGGCTCGATGATAGGGATTTAGCGATATTGTCGACGCTGGCTGGAGGGGAGCTCTCCTTATCTGACATCGCAAGGAGAGTAGGGCTCAACAAGTCTGTTGTGTGGCGCAGGGTCAACAGGATGATGAGGGAGGGATACCTAGAGCGCAGGGTGGTTAAGGGGAGGACAATGTATAGGTTAACGGAGAAAGGATTGCGCGCCATAAGCAATGAACGTTAGGATAGATGAGGTACTAATCCTCAAGAAGCTCAACGATGATCTTGGACGCCATTCCCCTACCTATGACTATTGACACGCCCCTCACCCTAATAACTACCGGCCCGCCTCCACTGGATTCGACTTCAACGACACTACCCGGTGTTAGCCCCATCTCATATAGCCTCTGAGTGATGCCCAACCCACCAGCTATGTTAACTACCCTACACCTGCATCCTGGGGGCGCACTTGCTAGCGGTACCCTTCTCGAAATCATCGCAACTTACCTCTTCAGCACCGATGGTTCTAGCGTCCTCTAGACTTAAAATTAGTTTCCTGCCCCCCTCAACACGGAGAACAAGCCCGCGACTACCCTTACTCTCCACCTTAACTCGGCAACATATGAAGCACCCGGCCTCCTTCAACTTCTCAATAATCTTGGCGAGTTCCTCCACAACACAGACAATCATGTAGCACTTACCCGGCTCCGACTTATCCAAGGTGAGAACAGGTGGGGGATAACGTGGGTCTATGGAGTACCCGTATATGCACGTCTCAGGGCGCCCCATCTTCTCATATATGGCGTCTATCACTTCCTGAGGCAGGTGCTCCATCTTATGTGCAAGTTCATGTGCTTTATACGCGTCGAAGCCTAGGAAGTCGTAGAGGAATATTTCGAGTATTCTGTGGTTCCTTATGACCCTCATGGCTATTTCCCGGCCTTTTGGGGTGAGCTTTACTCCCCTGTACCTATGTACTTTCACGTAACCATGTTTCTGGAGGTGACGCAGTACCTTAGATACGGTGCCATCTCGTACCCCTAATTCCCGCGCTATCTGTGATGTCCGTGCCTCTCCGTAGAGGGTCTCCAACTTATATATTGTGGCTAAGTAATCCTCTATAGGCTCCTTGAATTTTTCCCCCGTCTAGACCACCTAACTATGAGGTTAAAACGTGGCTTAAAATGTTTCACGCCCGCTCAGAGGACTCTGTCTGCAGTTAAACAGTGTTAATTGCCACATACCTGCCAGCTCAAGTGCTTTCGAAGAAGCTCTTAACTAGCTTTGTCACGGTAAGTACGTCGTCATTGCTCAGACCGGGATGCATGGGCAGAGATAGCACGTGCGCTGACGCCCTCTCCGCGTTTGGGCATGGTTTCCTTAGATACTTACGCAATGCGGGTTGTGCGTGTAAGGGTCTTGGGTAATGTATACCTACCTGGACACCGTGCTTTCTCAAATACTCGGCCAACCTATCCCTTACGCCCTCACCCTCGACCCAGACCGTGAACTGATGATAAACGTGACTTGCCCAAGACTTCTCTACGGGAAGGTGTAGGGACCCGATAGCACCTAGCTCCTCCCTGTAAATATTAGCTATTTCTCTACGCCGGGAGTTCATTTGGTCAAGCTTCCTTAGTTGCTGTAACCCTATCGCAGCTTGGATATTGGTTATCCTAAAGTTCCACCCTATCATTTCATGGTAGTAACGCCTAACCTGCCCATGGTTCCTGTAAAGCTTAACAAACTCAGCAATATCCCTTGACTTAGTTGAAATGGCGCCTCCCTCTCCCATCGTTAAGTTCTTTGTAGCGTAGAAGCTAAAGGCACCGATATCCCCTATACTCCCTGTCTTCATGCCGCGGTACTCCGCACCATGTGATTGGGCGCAATCCTCAATTACGTGTAACCCATGCTCTTTCGCTATCTGCATTATTTCATCCATTTCTGCTGGGTGACCATAAAGGTGCACGGCGATTATGGCCTTGGTCTTATCAGTAATAAGTTCATCTACAGAGACCGGATCTATGGTGTAGGTCTCAAGATCTATATCGGCGAACACGGGGGTCGCGCCAGCTAGTACCACTGTTGATGCCGTAGCGAAGAAGGTGAAGTCCGGCACGATCACTTCATCATCCTTACCCACACCAAGGGCTTTTAACGCGACGTACAGCGCTACGGTGCCGTTCGACACCGTCAGGAGGTGTGGAACACCCAAGTATTTAGCGAACTCACGTTCAAATTCCTCCACGACGGAACCATGTGCGAGCATACCGCCTCTAATTACCTCGGAAACAGCCCGAATCTCATCTTCCCCTACGAATGGGGCGTTGACCTTGATTACCTTCATGACCTAACCTCCTTGAGAAGGTGAGAATATAGGGTAAAATCAGTTCCTGCAGTAACTTAAGAACCTTTTAATGGGTTAGTGACGGCTGTGTGCATGAGGCCCCAGGATAGTACTTTAACAAGTACGTACATACCCTCCGGACAGCATTAACGACCGTGGCTCTAGGCACGCCGGGTGCACCGTACGCAACTATGTCAACATAGCTTGTTTTCCCGGTTCTTATCGCTGCTAACGCGCTATCCCTGTAAGGATATAGGTGAAGTATGCTTCCATAGGCATCAGAAAGCACGACTTCCCTCCCACTTAATTCCCTCTTCCTACCCCCGAAATCTACGAATACCTCCCCCTCCCTAGCGCGTCTCAAGGTTAGAGGCTCCTTGATTAAGTCGTGGTCAAATATACTTATAGGGATCAAACTCTCAGCTGACGCCATGTTGCAGGAGTCAACCACGCTATTAATTGAGGGGAATGGATGGCCACGGAGTACCCTGCGAATCAGTGCCTCGCTAGAAGGCCTAACCTTCGTTGGGTCTATCCCTAATCTCCACATAATATCTCTGTAGGATCTTACTAACGGATGGCTCTTGAGCGTATGAACATCATACGAGGACTTAAGCCTCACTACTAGTTCATTAATGTCGGCAATTACGTCGGGCCTTCGACTCTCAGCCAGCACTCCATTACATGATGCATATGCCAAGAAAATCCCCAATGCCCTAACCTCAGCACTGACTACCACTTGGTGCACTTTTCTCAAAGTTTTTCTCACCCTCCGCATACTCACCGATTAGAGTTATTCATGAATTAAAGAAATTAACGTAGGCATAACACATATTATTACCGATAAATGAAAATTACGGGCGTGCAATGCAATGAAGTTTAGACTAGGCTTAATGACTAGGCCAACGGGAGGTGCGTACGACACAATAATAGTGGGCGGGGGGCCAGCAGGCCTCTCAGCAGCGCTCTACTCGAAAAGGTTCGGGCTAAGCACGGCAGTCATAACGGAAAAAGTTGGCGGTTCCCTTACTGAGGCAGGACTCATTGACGACTACATAGGTGTACCGGAGATCATGGGACCGGATCTTGCAAGGAAATTCGAGGAACACGTACGCAAGTATGATGTCCCATTAATCCTTGATAAGGTAGAGAAGGTGTTGAAGGAGGGTGATGCATTCAAGGTATTCACGCATTCAAGGGCAGAGTTCACTGCTAAAGCCGTGATAATAGCCGTAGGGAGCAAAAGGAAGAAGTTAGGCGTTCCTGGAGAGGAAGAGTTTCGAGGAAGAGGCGTAACTTACTGCGCCCCTTGCGACGCCCCTCTCTTCAAAGACAAAATAACGGCAGTCGTGGGAGGCGGGAACGCAGCGCTACAGGCAGCCCTCTTACTTGCTGAGTACTCACCCAAAGTCTACCTAATACACAGAAGAGATGAGTTCAGAGCATTCAAAGCATATGTCGACCTAATAAGAAGGAACAACCGCATAGAACCTGTGCTGAATACCGTGGTGGTGAGGATAGGTGGGGATAGAACCGTCAAGTGGATTGAAGTAAAGAACGTGAAGACTGGAGAAATTAGCAAGATACTAGTGGAGGGTGTAGTAATAGAGGTTGGTTCAGTCCCACCAAAGGAATTCTTCGAAACAATGGGACTTAAAACGGATGAGAAAGGCTTCGTAATAGTGGGGCCAGGACAGGAAACAAACATACCTGGAGTGTTCGCTGCGGGTGACTGCACGGCGGGTCCGCACAAGAAGAAATTCGACCAAGTAGTAACGGCAGCCGCCGAGGGGGCTGTGGCGGCTCTCTCTGCATATGAGTACATTCTAAACTTGGGGAAACGATAACTCTCACTGGGAAGATTTTTCCGTCCTTAATTCTCTAGGCCCCTTAACCTCAGTTACTCTTCCGTCAGGATACCCAATATACACTAGCGTAGCCTCCTTAAGGAATAACCCGGTCTCAACAACGCCCACGATACTATGAAGTATGGCGTCCATCTCCGTTGGATCAATCCATTCCGGAACCTCCACATCTATGATTGCCCCGGAGTTATCTGTGATAACTGGTCCTTTCTTCCCTGAACCCTCCCTAATCTTAGCTTCGAATCCCAGATCCCTCAACGCCCTTAAAACTAGGGATATGGCTCTCGGAACAACCTCAACCGGCACGGGGCTCCTCTCCCCTAACCTGCTCACTAGCTTGGTGTTATCAATAACGAATACCGCCACGTCGGAGTATGTTGCGAGTATTTTCTCCTGCAGTAAGGCGCCCCCACCTCCCTTTATCATTCGTCCCTGCCTATCGACCTCATCAGCAGAGTCCACGTACACATCAATTCTCTCAATACTGACTAGGTCGGCAACCCTGTAACCTAGGTTCCTAAGCTTCAATGTCGTGTCAAGGGAAGACGTAACGATTAACTTGCCTTCAAGCACCCCGGCTTCATGAGCTACGGTCACGAACTGCGCCATCGTCGATCCTGTCCCGATACCCACGATGTCAGCGTCCTTGATCCAGGTTAATGCCTTCCTTATTGCGTTAAGCCGCGCGACCCTAACGGGTTCCGGGATGTTCCGTACGCTACTCAAGGAAGCGCCCTAGGAACATAACGCGCATCACCTTATATAAGCTCCTGACTCGATGGTTTCGACGAGGTGATTACTTGCCGACGTACCTCAGGAGACACATAATGTTACGTAAGGAGTACGCCGACATGTTGCTGAGTGGTAAGAAACGTGCCACGATAAGGTTGGGTAAGGTGATACCTAAGTACAACGAGGTCATAGTGCATAGCGGCGGTAAACCCATATGTAAGGTAAGGATAACGCGCGTCACGCACAAGAAGGTCTCTGAGCTAACGGATGAGGACGCTAGGAAGGATGGCTTCGAAAGCCGTAGAGAGCTACTCAAGGAGTTGAAGAAGGTGTACGGGAAGAGGTTAAGCGGGGATGAGGAAGTAACCATAATTGAATTCGAGGTGCTTCAACGCTTAGATCACCTCAGTGGTGAGGACCCATACCTCGGCTTAAAACCCGAGGACATCGCTAGGCTGGCGCTAAGGTACCTAAGGTCGGAGTTCCCCAAGGACGAGAGGCGGATTCTGGAGGAACTCGGCAAGGGTAAGTCAATCCGTGAAGTAGCCAAGAAACTAACGGGTGACCCCACAAGGAGGTGGAGGGTTAGAGGCGTGCTTAGGAAGGCCCTCAAGCTCCTCGTGGATAAGGGGATCTTAACCCCCTCATCCTCAAGGTGAGGGGGCAGAGGGGTAATTAACAGCTTGAGCATAAAGAGTAGTGGTTGATGAAGCCCTCGATCTCTGAGGTGTGATGAGTGTAATCCGCCCTGACACCTTCTCTCATCCTCCAAAGACCTTGTTGCTAAACGGGCCACTTCTCCATCCTGTACGCGGCATCCCAAAACATGTATTCGTACCGGGAGCCTGTGATGAAGAGTTCCTCAAGCCTCCTTAGGTTCGTGAAGTCCTGCAGATCAACTGCCCTTATCAACTCGTTAACGAGTTCCTCATACTCCTTACTTACGTAGGCGGAACACCATCTACGGTACATGGGATTGTTATTGCTCCTCAGCAGGTACTCATTACGCCTCCCTATTTCTAAGTAACTCCAGAAACACGGTAGGATAGCTACCAAGCAATCTAACGGTGTGCCCAAGGAGCATGTCGTGAGTAGAAAGTTAGAGTACGCAAAAGCAGTTGGTGAGGGTTCGGCACGAGTAACTTCATCCATACTTAACCCGATCTCTTCAATCAGTTTCTCGTAGTTCCTCATCTCTATGGTGGCGTCTTCATAAGCAAGTTCCAGCGCTAGCTTGCCGAGCTCGAAGTCAGCCTTAGACGCGGCTAGGGCTAAGCACTTCATCATCACGACTAAGTAGTTGTAGTCTTGAATAACGTAGTACTTAAACTTCCCAAGAGGGAGGGTTCCCGAGTAAAGCTCCCTCACGAAGGGGTGCACGAAGATCTTCTTCCATATTGGGTCAGCCTTCCTTCGCAAGTAAGCGCTTAATTTGGAGGGTGGTCTGGCGACGCGCATCATTCCTTACTGCCTCCCCGCACGGTCCTACCTATAGCTGACGCTATAGCACCGTAGACAGCACCGCTAACTATGGATGCCACGGTCCAAGCAAGCATCACTGGCGGCGTCGCGAGGGACTGAAACAGTATCGCATCCAGCGCGACTGCCACGGGACCAGCAAATGCTCCCGCCAGCATGCCCTGCAGGATACCCCACTTACGGTACCCGAATATAGCGTACGCGATCTCAGAGGCGATACCTTGGCAGATACCGTATATTAAGTTTGTGAAGCCGCCCGCGTTTGGCAGGAAAGTCTCAACAAGCGCGCCCAGTGTTTCCCCTAGGAACGCTGAGGCAGGTTTCCTTATGAGGGAGGCAGCTAGTGGGGCCCCTATGAACCATAGTCCGTAGGACAAGGCTCTAGCGACGACAGGTCCTCCTATGGCCTTCCCAATGTAATAAACGTTCCACGTAAACGTGAATATCACACCAGTAACTACGGCGACTAGGCCCAGTATAGCCCAGTCAACCACGGTATACCTCTTCACGAAGCACCCTCGAAGACATAATCAATAATGCTTAAAGGTTTAGTGTTCCGCAAGAGCTTCAATACCCTGCCGAATAGTATTGTAGCTCAAACGCGAGTGATTAGCGAGCAGTTTTCTTTTTGAAGTCTTTTAAGGTTGCTTAAGCCCCTTTTAGGGCTGTCATGTATGTGGGGTCTATAAGTGTTCCCGGAATACGTGCTCTAGGAGTGGGGATGAACTCGGTGAGCCAGGCGAGGGGGAATACCCAGCCGTGATGAACCCGCCCGTGGGGAGGGAGACCCTAAAAGACCCCAAACAACCCAATGAACCACGAGCTGGTGAACGGTATGTACGGCACTATTAATCGAAGGTATCCGAGCATCCCTGCAAGGGCTATGATGATCTGTAAAGCAAGCAGTATAAGCACCATAGCCTCCCTCCACCCGATCCTCAGCGGCTCCTTCCTAACCTTACGCAGCCTGAAGCCACGCAATTCCGCGGCTATGCCTACCCATAAGGCCCTCTCGTACCCAACACTCAGTAAAGGGGTTAGCACTGACTTAATGTCCGAAGGCGTTATCGGCACCGATCTATAACCTCGTAGAACACGCACACCTTGAACTTCCCTTAGGTCCTTACTCATCAAGTCAATTAACCGTAGGGCGTACGCCAACGCGAAACACACTCCTTTCGGCAACCTTAACTCCCTCTCTAAGCTCCTAACGGTTAACGCCGGATCAACGAGGGAAACGAAGAGGAACGCTACACCAGCTATGCCCGTTATCCTGAGACCTATGGTTACGAACGTATTTACGGCTCCAGCCCTAACAATGAGCGGCCCTACCACCAGCACGGCAGGCCCAACGTTGGTAAGTAGTAACGCGTTAATGGCTAATCCGACGAAACCTATGAAGAAGAGTACTATGAGTACCTTATACTTCCTCCACCCCAACGCGAACCCGACGAACGCGTTTGGCACCCCTATCAGAGCGAGGCTTAAGGCATCGCGATCAACAAATAGCACTAGGGTTAATACAAGCCCGTAAATGAAGAGGACCGCCGGATCCACGATCCCTTCACGACTCATGTAACGGTTTCTCCAAGTACTTGAGTGCGTCAATAACGCTCACCTCACGCACCCTTTTACAATCAACGATGAATGCCCTATCAGCGACCTCCGCTACGAGACGTGGGTCATGTGTGGCTATGAGCACAGCTGTTCCAGCCCTAATAGCCTTGGTAAGCAAACGCCTTAACTCACCCATGAACCTGAGGTCCAAACCGGTTGTCGGCTCATCCAAGAGGAGGGCCTTAGGCATGTACGCAACCCCTACGCTTAAGGCTAGCCACCTACGCTGACCATGGCTCAACCTGTACGGGGGTCGTTGTAGTGCCTCCTTAACCCACGGGGCAATATCAACTAGGTCCCCGAAGGCTACACCCGCCTTCTTAGAAACCTCCTTCAACTCACCCTCCACGGAGCTCGAAACAAACGTATAGTCTGGTATCTGAGGCACGTAAAAAACCAGCCTGCCGCGAGGCCTGACACCAGCACGCCTAGGGTCCTCACCCATTACCCTAACGTAACCGTCCACAGGCTCCAGTAAACCAGCAATGCACTTCAGCAACGTAGTCTTACCAGACCCATTAGGGCCGACAAGAACACCCACTTCGCCAGCTCGAAGCTCCATACTGACGTCCTCAAGCACGACGACGTCGCCGTACCCGCAGGTTAAGTTGTTGAGTGAGACCGCAACCTCATCTCCTCCCTCCCTACTCCTAACATCACGCACATGGGCTTCCGGGGGTAGCGCGTCTATCCCTGTCATGAGTAACTCCCTCAGCGTATCGCCTGAAAGTAACTTATCCCTACGGTACTCGGCGGTGATTACCCCATCCTTGATTACGTAGGCTCTCGAGGTCATGTTAAGGAAATACCTTACTTTATGCTCAACCACAACTACAGTCTTCCCTCTCCTCAGTAACCGCGTAATGTTCTCCTTCAACAACTTAATACCCCATGGATCAAGCGACGCTGTTGGTTCATCAAGCACAACTATGTCAGGATCATGCGCTAGCGCGGCAGCTATTACTAGCCTGCGTTGCTGACCTCCCGATAGGTGCTCGACGGGCTTGAACGCGTGCTCCTCCAGACCGTACTCCTTCAACACGCTCCATACCCTACCTTCATCGCTTACGCCTAGGTTCTCTAGGGTGAAGGAGACCTCATCGTATGGTGTGGGCATGGCTAATTGCTTGTCGGGGTCCTGCATGACTGCCCCAACGATCCTCGGGACTTCGTTGAAGCCCTCCTCCGTGAGGGGATCTATGCCAGCTAGGTTAACCCTGCCCTTAACGTTGCCTTGGAGTAAGTGTTTCAGAACACCGGTGATTGCTAATAGTAGTGTAGTTTTTCCCGACCCTGACGGGCCGGCAATGAGCGTTAGTTCCCCGGCACTCGCGCTGAAAAAAGAGTTTTTGACGGCACCTCGTTTGGACGGATATGATGCCTCCTCGACGTACGCTTCTAGCGATGCATCACCATGTTCTTCAATCATCATTTACTCCCGCTCAGGACGAGGGGGTCACTTCCTCCCTCTCTCCTTTCCTCCCTATCTCCACTATCTTGTTGCACTTCAGTTTCTTCAGGAAGTCGGAGAGCTCGTTTAGCGGCACCTTAATGGTGTATAGGTACCTCCTTGTCCTTGCCTTAACCTTCGCTATGCCTTCCTTCTCGTTCCTAACGACACGTATTTCCGACGCCCTCGCGCTAATCTCTATGAACTCCTCCCTGTCTCGTACCTCTATAGGCACGCCTAACACCACCCATGAAGTAGCGGTAGGGTTAATAAGTTAAGTTTTTCCTGAACCCTAATGGTTTAAGGCAATCAATGCTCGTAGAGTTCCTTATTCACCCAAGGTATGAGAGCCATTAAGACAGCATCTCGTGTTAGGTGCTCACGCGTCACGACACCCTTAGTAAGTATCTTTATGAGTCCACCTTTCTCTCCTATGTCCCTAGTCCCGAAGTATCTATCCACAACTACCTCTAGCTCCCTAGCCTCTCCCTTAACCAAGGCGTCAGCGAAAGGTGGTGGTACCTGGAAGGATGGAGAGAAACCCATGGACATTAAGCCATTAGAGTCCCGTATGACGGCTATCTGAACATCGTAGTACCTGTCCTCCACCCTATATATACCTGCCTCAACCCCCACACCGAAGTCAGCGTCCTTAATCATTGCGAGAGCCTGCAAGCACCTGTTCTTAGCCCCTAAGAGGATCTCACTGATTCCTAATGGTTGTGGAGGTACGCCCGGGTCGACAGCTACGGGGATTACCTTAATGTTAACCCTCAGTAACTCAGTGAACGCGGCCCTTATACCGGCCACCTTACTAGGGTTCTTAGTTCCTGCGGCGACAACAACCTCAGGTTTTCCTGTCAAGCCCAATGCCATGCTCACCTAAGCTGTTCTCTAAGCAGTTTCTTTAATGGTTGACGCAGTTAAAGTATGGGGATTAAGCGTGGGTGAGGGCATCGACACAGCGATAGTTCTGGCAGGGGGCTTCGCAACGAGGCTGAGGCCCCTAACGCTCACAAGGCCTAAGCCACTCTTACCAGTGCTGAATAGGCCATTACTGGACTGGATCTTAAGTAGCTTGCGTGAGGCCGGGATTAAGCGAGTAATACTTTCCGTGAGGTACCTATCCGAAATGATTAAGAGAAAGTACGGTGACGGCTCGGAATACGGTGTCGAGATCGAGTACGCCGAGGAAGTTAAGCCCCTCGGCGACGGCGGACCCATACTCATGGTTAAGGAAACATTCGGGCTTGACGAGACCTTCCTAGTAGTGTACGGCGACATATTCAGCGACGTGGACTTCAACGACCTAATAAGGTTCCACCGCAGTGCGGGAGGGCTAGCAACCCTCGTACTAACCCGAGTCGAGGACCCATCAAGGTACGGTGTCGCGCTACTTGACGAAACAGACAGGATCGTAGACTTCATCGAGAAGCCGTCCAGAGGTGAAGCAAGGAGCAACCTAATTAACGCCGGCATCTACGTTTTCGAGCCAGAAGCCCTCAAGTACTTCAACGTCAAGCCGCCCTTCAAACTATCGAAGCACGTCATACCGAAGATGGTTGAGGATCGCGTAATATACGGGTACGTACACAACGGCATATGGTCAGACATAGGGGTGCCTAAAGACTACATGAAGGCAAACTTCCAAGCATTACAGCACATGTACCCAAACGGCTACGTCGCACCATCAGCAGACGTGGATAATGCGGAAGTAATTCAACCATCATTTATTGGCGAAGGAGTGAAACTATCACAAGGAAGCGTCGTGGGCCCCCTAGCCGTTGTCGGGGATGGCTGCGAGATAGGACCGCTAACTAGGATAAAGGACTCCGTACTCCTAGAAAGGGTAGTCGTGGAGGGGCCGGCCCACATAACGGGGTCAGTGATAGGCGAGAGAACATACGTCGGCAGGTGGGTCCGCATAATGCCCGGCACGGTGCTCGGTGACGAAATAGTCATAGATGATGAGGTGCTAATAGCCAAGAACACAATCATCCTACCATACAAGGAAATAAGGTCGAGCATAGAGAAGGAAGGCGAGGTAGTGCTGTAGCCAACGCAGGCTAGATTTAAGTCACCCAACAAAATAATATGATTAGGTAAAAACAATGCTGCTAACTAAGACGGGAATGAAAAAGCGTTGGGCCAAGAAAGGAGTTTCCGAAATTATTTCCGTAACCCTACTCATACTAATAGCGGTAGCCGTAGGAACGACCTTCTACCTCTCAGCGAAGGCAGCGATAGACGCCCAATACAGCAGGCTAAGTCAGGATCTTGAGAGGATAAATAATATAGCGCAGCTCCAAGCAAGCATAGTTGACGCGTACTATAACTCAACGGACTCAACAATACATGTATTCGTGTACGTAGGCAACGATAGTGCCCCAGTAATAATTGACACAGCCTACATCAACAAGCAACTAGTACCTAAAACGGATCTAGTACAAGGATTTGGCACACAGCTACCAAGCGGTGTAAACGAACTAATAATAAGCTACACGCTAACCCCCGGAAACACTTACGAAGTAATACTAACCGGGCCAAACGAAGTCAAACTAATCACATACATAACTGCGTAACGAGGTGAGACAAAACGAAGACAAAAAACAAAAGAAAGAGGAAAGCCGTCTCAACAATAATAGCGGCGATATTCATCCTAGCGACACTCCTAGCCTTCCTACTAGCGTTCACATTCATAATGCAGCAAATGGCAACAACGACCTCCAACGTAATACAGGCAAATAAACTGCTCCTGAAAAAACAACAGGAAAAACTAGCAATCAACTCAATAACAATCTCAGGAACCTCAGTAACGATCACCGTAACAAACGACGGCACGGAACCCGTCATCCTCGTAGCCTACATAATAAGGAACAACACACTCAAACTAGTAGGTAAAATAACACCCGAAAAATACGTAGCACCACTAACAAAAACAACAATAACAATAACCACGGCAAAACCGCTAAGCCCAGCATCAACCTACGCAATAACACTAATATCAAAACTAGGGAATGCATTCAAAGCAACATACCCGATACCAACAACAAACGCAACAACACTACCCGGCGTGCAAGCAACACTAGCAAACACATACCTACCAAGAATAGCCGGGCCAGGAACCACCACATGGGCAGGAACAGCAATAATACCAACACCACAAACAAGAGCAGGAAACGTATACGCATACACAGCCCTAACAGGAACACTAACACCAACAAACCAACCAGCAAACCTAAACTACGCAGACAACCAAAACATCACAGCAACACCC
>CAYNPH010000010.1:0-7455 GCA_964399035.1 uncultured Desulfurococcaceae archaeon | reverse complement strand
TCCAAGCAAACTACCACCACCACAGCCACCTATTCTACAGCACCTACACGCGAGGATACTTCATACAGGTCAAAAGCAACAACCCAGACTACGACTGGCACCAAGAAAACAACTACCCACCAAGACTCAAAGTGAATAAGTAGTAACTACTGCTTCAGTATCAAGAAATTTCATTTTTACCTCCTTCAACCTATTAAGCCCCTCCACCGCACTTGTAGATTGATTCTCAGGTTACTTACTCATGTATTTTCCTCCAAGACCTTAATTACGGCATTCAGAAACTCCTCCGTGCTTGCTGAGCCCCCAATGTCGGTTGTTAAGCTTTTCTTAGACTCTATCACATGACGTAGTGCTAGCTTAATTTTTGACGACATTAGCGTTAAGTGCCTGTCGCTGTGTTGCTTGCCTAGGTATTTAAGCATAAGCGTAAGGGCTATTATCGCGCCTGCGGGATTAGCTATTCCTCTACCCGCTATGTCGGGCGCTGAGCCGTGGACGGGTTCGAAAACAGCTATATCGTCACCTACCTGAGCCGAGCCACATAACCCTAAACTACCTGTTAGGCCAGCCGCTAGGTCACTAAGTATGTCCCCATAAAGGTTCGGGGTGACTATGACCCCGAACCTTAGGGGGTTCTTGATGAGGTAGTATGCGGCGGCGTCAACGTACACTTCGTCAGTGCTTATCGTTGGGTATTGGACAGACACCTCCCTAAATACCTCCCTAAATAGTCCATCACTTTCCTTTAGTATGTTTGCCTTATGTACAGCGGTGACTCTCCTGAAACCCTCGCTTAAGGCGTACCTGAACGCATGTTTGATTATTTTTAAACTTCCTTCCCTAGTGACTACCCTGACCGTAAATGCGTAGTCCTTAAACCTGCCTTCCAAGCCAGCGTACAGTCCCTCAGTATTCTCCCTCACTATGGTTAGGTTTATCCTGTCATTAAGGGACACGCCCCTATACCCCTCAAAAGGCCTTATGTTGGCGTAGAGCTTTAGCCTCTGCCTTAGCATAACGTTAACGCTCCTATGCGTTCCCGGCCCCGGCAACGTCGTTAGGGGACCCTTGATTATTGCCTCTACTTCTTTAACTTTATCAAGCCACCTATCCTCGATTAGCTTCCCCGTCCTCCTGAAGAAAGCATGCCCGGCGTTAATCTCCACAAGCTCAACCTTGCGATTAATTAATGCGAGAAGCCTTAACGCCGCCCCTATTACCTCAGGGCCCACGCCATCCCCTCTAATCACGCCTATCTTGTAGGTTCTGACCACGGTAGACCACCATGCGTTTTTAGGTACTCCACTATCCCACCACTTAGAATTATGGTCAGTATTTCTTGGGGGAAAGGTTTGAAGTGTTCACGCATGTTCTTACTCTCATTAACTATAACGTTATTTCTAAGGTCAACCACTATAATGTCGCCATCTTCGGTTACGTCAGGCACTATGTTGGCGGTAATTACCGGTAGACCAATGTTTATGGCGTTCCTGTAGAATATCCTTGCGAAGCTCTTCGCTATAACCGCCCTAATCCCGACAAGTTTAAGGAGCCTAGGTGCGTGCTCCCGGCTCGAACCCATTCCGAAGTTGCGCCCAGCAACTATCACGTCGCCTTCCTTAACCTTCGTGTGAAAGCCTGGGATCACCTCCTCCAGCACGTACGGTACCATGTCCTCAAGGCAGGATATCGACTTAAACTTATACTTACCTGATATTATGTGATCCGTGGTTACGTTATCGCTTAACCTCCAAGCCCTTCCCCTGACGATGGCGCTCAATCAGTGTCACCCCCAGCTTAGGAATTAAGGAACTCACGTGGATCGGTTATCATCCCCTTTACTGCTGATGCCGCAGCTGTTGCTGGCGACGCTAAGTACACCTTACTGTCCTTATGTCCCATCCTACCTGTGAAGTTCCTGTTACTTGTCGATATTGCTGTTTCACCCGGCGCTAGGAGGCCTAGGTGGGCCCCGATGCACGGGCCGCACGTCGAATGCGCTACGAAACACCCTGCGTTGATTAGCACGTCGATAATGCCGCTCCTGAGGAGTTCCTTGTACACCCTACGTGAGGCTGGCACGGCTATGCATCTGACGCCAGCCTTAACTCTCCTACCCTTAAGTATCTTAGCGGCGACCGCGAAGTCCTCGTACCTTCCGTTGGTGCATGAACCTATGAAAACCTGATCCACCTCAACGCCCTCAACCTCGTTAACTACCCTTACATTATCGACATTAGGAGGGGCCGCAACCATGGGTTCAACACGGTTCACGTCTATTCTCAACTCATCCGAGTACGGAGCGTTATGCCCTGGGTTCATGAGTGCTTGGCTGACGCCCGAGTTAATTCCTTGTGCCCTTAACCATTTAATTAGGGTCTCATCCGCAGGGAATATCCCTACCTTAGCACCTGCCTCAACGCACATATTGCTGATGGTCATCCTGGAATCCATTGATATGTGTTTAAGCGCGGTGCCCTGGAACTCCGCTGCCTTGTACGTTAGTCCGTCCGTCCCTACCTCACCAAGTAAGGTTAACGCTATGTCCTTACCCATGACCCAGGGCTTGGGAGGCCCCTCAAGCACTACCTTAACCGGCTCCGGTACCTTAAGCCACGCCTTACCGGTGGCGAACGCTACAGCTATATCCGTGCTGCCAACACCTGTGGCGAACGCTGAAAGCGCGCCCAAGGTCACCGTGTGGCTGTCGGCGCCGAGCACCACCATCCCTGGCTTCACGTGCCCTGCCTCAACAATTACTTGGTGGCATACGCCAGTACCTACGTCGTATAGCGTAACGTTGAATTTCCTTGCGAAATCACGCATGAGACGGTGGGCAGTCGCGGCACTGACCGTCGGTGGGGGTGACGCGTGGTCTATCACTAGCACGGCTTTCTCTGGGCTTAATACCTTATGCAGAACCTCATGATCCTCCATCACCCTCATCGCTAGGGGGGCGGTTCCGTCGTGCGCGTACATTAGGTCAACATCAACGACTACGAACTCCCCGGGGGTCACTGTGCGTCCTGCCTTAGCCGATAGGATAGCCTCCGTTAGTGTCTGGTCTTGCAGGGCCATCATCAATCACCTCGGACCTCGGGGAAGTACCTTGATATTATCTCCTCAATCTCCCTATCGCTTAACGCTGCCCTGTAGGGGTTGGCCTCGAAGACCATTAACATGTCGTTGTATGCCTTACTTATCCTAGGATCCTTCTTTAGTTCCTTAATACGTTGAGGGGTCACCTTACCGCCGTCTAGCTTCGTCGCTACCCATAACGCTAACGCTGATTTCCCGGAGTAGGGGTTTACCGCTATAGTGTATGGGATCCCCAGCACATCGGCTGGGTTGAATGGTAGGTACACCTTAGGATTCTTCAGTAGACCATCTATGTGTATCCCGGCCTTAGTTCTGAAGGCGTTCTCACCCACTAACGGGTAGAACTCTGGTACTCTGAACCCCATAGCCGAGAGCAGGTCAACTACGTCCTTAATGGCCCTTAAATTAGCTGTACCATCCTCACCTCTTATTCCCACGTAATGCATCATCATTATCTCTAGAGGACAGTTACCAGCCCTCTCCCCTATGCCCAGTAACGTGCAGTTAGACCTCCTCGCACCGTAGTACCACGCTGCCAAGTGATTCGCTACGACCAACCCTAAGTCATTGTGCCCGTGGAACTCTATCCACTCACCGGGCACCCCGGCCTCTTCAACGGCTAATTTAATCATAGCTGGCACACCTCTGGGCGGAGGTACCTCGGGTAGCGGCACGCCTAACCCCAACGTATCCGCGAACTTAACCCAGACAGGCTCCCCGTACTTCTCACTTAACTTCATTAGCTTCCTAAGGAACGGCACTACGTTCCTCTCGGGGTCAGCCCGCGTTATGTCCTCTAACGTACATATTACGTTGAGTCCTAACCTAAGCGCCTCCTCCGCGATCCGCACATACTTCTCAATAGCCTCTAACCGACCCATGCCGAGCTTATATGAGATCTGGTAATCTGAGATAGATGTGAGTATAACTACTCTCCTAAGCCCGGCGTCAATAGCTAGGCGAAGATCGTTACGGGACGCCCTAACCCACGCTATTGGCTCAGGGTACCGGTACCCCAACTCAAGTATCCTGCGGGCAACCTCCCTGTCTTTAGGCGTATACAGGAAAAGCTCTGTCGACTCTATAGCGCCTTTACCACCTAACCTAACAAGAACCTCATATATCTTCAGGCTCTCCTCCACGGTGAAGGGTCTCCACCCTTGCTGACCATCCCTTAACGTAGTGTCCGATATCACTACGTTAGTGTTGCCTCCAAGGAGCCTTGGAGGAGAACTAAACGGGAACACATCATCGTAAAGCGCCAGTTTTTCCATCATATTTATTCGCCTAATCTAGGTGAGGTAATGCAAGGATAATAAGGAGATACCATAATCATTTCTGAAAATAATTAGTCATAACCATGACGAAATCAACACCATTCACCCGTGATCACGTTCGAAAAGAATACCCGACCACTCGCGGTCGGCGGGAAAGCAATGTCAGTCGCTTGACGGCTTCAGTTCCTTGATGGGTACGCACTAAACGGATTCCGTATGCTTCCTCGTTGCTTAATCCGCAATACGCCCTGTTAGTGCGTTCGCGAATAATACCCCCGTCCCAGCATTAGTTGAAGCTGGGGACCGAAGATGTTAGCTGGGGCCCGACAAAGTACTCATAGCGTCACCGAACTAGATTACATCGACCTGCAACTCCTTAAGCTTCTTAAGCTGAACGCTAGGATGTCTTACGCTAGGTTGGCTGAGGAGTTGGGGATTAGCGAGTCAGCCGTTAGGAAAAGGTTAAGGAAGCTAATGAAGCAAGGAATAATCAAGAGGTACACTATAGAGTACGACCTTGGGGGCGGTGTTGAGGCACTCGTGCTCATTAGGGTTGAGCCTCCACGAAGTGCTTCCGACATCTCTAGAGAAGTGTTCTTGATTGAGGGCGTTGAGCTAGTATTCGAGGTTGCTGGCGATAACGACGTCATAGCGTATGTTAGGGTGCCGAATATTGACATGGTTTACTCATGCGTGAATAAAATAAGGTCCGTGGGTGGGGTAGCGTCCACGAACACGCTCATAGTCTTAAAGGTGATGCGTTAAGTCAAGAGTAGTTATTGACTACGGCGACGCTTTTTAGGGTGCATCAACCCTCACTCATAGGTGCTTCGGTGTGTGCTTGGGGGTGCCAGCGAGGGTACTGCGTGTGTGGGTTGAGGGCGGGCTGAAGTACGCTGAGGTCTCCATGGGCGGGGGCTCGAGGGTCGTGATGGCCCCCCTCGACGACCTTAAGCCGGGTGAGTATGTGATAGTGCATGCGGGGATAGCGATAAGTAAGATTAGGGAGGATGAGGTTGAGGAGACCCTTAAGCTCTGGGAGGAGCTAGCTGAGGCAATGGGCGGGGCCCCCGTTTAATGCAGTTATTTACGTGGTTATTGCTCACCAAGCGCACGCTTTTTACCTCACCGCACACCACGTCACGGTGCTTAAGCGCATGCCCGTGAGGTTGGTTAGGGCGGAGGACGCCGTGGGTAAGGTGCTCGCGTACGACGTCTCAGCCGTAACGAAGGACTTCAAGGGCGCCCTCTTCAGGAAGGGTCACGTGATTAGGGAGGAGGACGTTGAGGCTCTGAAGAACACTGGCCACTACTACGTCTACGTGGTCGATGAACCTGGGGAGCTTGAGGGTGGGTGGGGTGGTGAGGTCTTCGAGGACGACGCCGTTAAGGAGCTCGCGGAGGCCTTAGCTGGCCCTGGAACGGTTGTTGAGGGGTTGGCTGAGGGTAAGGCAACGATCTACGCGTTAGTTGACGGCGTCCTTAAGTTAAGGACGGACGCTCTCCTAACGATTAACATGTCCGAGGACTTCGTAGTCGTGTCAAGGCGTGATGGGAGCCCCGTTAGGTGCGGGGAACCGTTAGCGGTCGTTGACCTCGTTCCGCTGACCGTGAAGCGTGCCATCCTAGACAGCGTTAAGGACGTCGCTAGGAGGGCTTACCCTGTGGTTACCGTGAAGCCTTACCAGCCCTTCAGCGTGGGCTTAGCGGTCATCGGCACGGAAGTGTATGAGGGTAGGATAAGGGACGCCGCCACCCCAGTCATCGAGGATAAGGTGAGCACGTACGGGGGGAGGGTCATCGCCAGGGAGGTACTCCCCGACGATGAAGGGGTGATAGCCGCTAAGCTAAGGGAGTACGTTGAGAACGAGGATATAGACGCCATAATAGCTACGGGAGGCATGAGCGTGGACCCCACCGACAGGACGCCCCACGCGATAAGGTTAGTGGCTGACGAGGTCGTGGCGTACGGGATACCCTTCAAACCAAACACCATGACCATGGTGGCGTACGCGAAGGGCAAACCCGTGGTGGGGGTGCCATCATCAATAATATTCTTCAGAGAGAGGAACGTGCTTGACATACTCCTACCCAAGATAGCGGTGAGAGAGAGAATAAGCAGGGACTGGCTAGCCGAGTTAGGGAACGGCGGCCTCACCGAGGAGTTTATAAGGAGGAAGCTACGTAAGGGCAAGTGAAGGAGCTTTACGCCCTTAATTCTTAGCGAGCGGATAGCCACCCCATCCGTGACTCACCAAGTTTGTAGTTTTGTAGTTTAATAATTGACTTACTCTTTTAGGGTTCCCGCAGGCATTTACATGTAATTATACAAAAGCATTTATATACAAATTTTGTGTAATATTAAGTGGTGACAAAAATGCCTGCCCCGACCCAGCTCAAGAACCATGAGAGGCTAAAGAAGCTTCAGGACGAGCTAAGGTCACTGATAGCGCAGGCCGACTACCTCAGGTCGCAGGTCGACGTGGTTAACGACACCATACAGGATCTAGTCACCACGATCGAGGTGCTTGAGTACCTTAAGAAGAGCGGCGAAGGCAAGACCGTGTTAGTGCCCATAGGTGCCGGGAACTTCATCAGGGCTAAGATCGAGAAGGTTGACTCCGTAATCATGGGTGTTGGCGGGAGGTTAAGCGTCGAGGCAGGCATTGATGACGCCAGGAAGATGCTTGAGGAGCGCATCAACGCTCTTGAGGGGCTTAGGCTAGACCTCCTGAGGAAGCTGGAGGAGGTTAACAGGAGGATAAACGAGATACTCCCGCAGGTCGAGGCCCTCGCTAAGGAGACGGCCCCCGGCGAGAGTAAGTGAGGCGGTGTCATTGAGCGTAACCGCGGGGAGCAACCCAAGCAACGCGGTTGGGGTTGCGGATGCCCTAGCCGAGTTACAGAAGGTCAGGTACCTCTACCTAGTCACGGAAAAAGAGCTGAGGGTGCTTAAGGTCAAGTTAGCGGAGGTTGGTGAGGCAAGGAGGGTGCTCAGTAAGGGGGTACACAGGAGGATCTACAGGGCCTTAGGGAACTTACTCATCGAGGTGAGCGAGGAGGAGGCGAGGAAGTACCT
>CAYNPH010000009.1:0-170509 GCA_964399035.1 uncultured Desulfurococcaceae archaeon | reverse complement strand
CCACGACGCAGGAGTTAACCACAATAGAGGACCACGCGAGAAATCACGGGGAAGCACTGTTGGTTCTACGCTTTGTGGTTAAAAAGGTGAAGGGAAAGCCATACGTCTACCTCCACGGCAGGGATAAACAAGGTAAAATTAAAACGATCTACATTGGCCCCCTAGAGGAAATAGCCAAGTATTACTTAGTTAATGTAAAAGGTAAGGCTGGGTGGTGGACCGGCCGGGACTTGAACCCGGGACCTCTCGGTTGCAAGCCGAGCGCTCTTCCAGGCTGAGCTACCGGCCCTCGTTTCTTTGAGTATTAACTTGAGATTTAAGCGTTTCCGCGGTGATTCCTCGTGCTTAAGTGGTCAGGTAAATTAGGTTTGTAGTGGGTTGTTTGTTGGGGGCGGAGCCGGCTGGCGGCTACGGGGGCTTTAAGCCCCTGAGGAAGCACCGCCCTCCACGCGGCACGGGGACCCCGTAAGGGGTGCGGGGAGACCCGCGGCAACGGCGCAGAAACGACACGGCCGTCCTCGGATGTCGATGATGCGGTGAGGATCCCTTGGCAACAGGGGGTCAGTAACCCGCTGAGGATGGGGACGGATGCGTTGAAACGGCCGTCCCCCCGGGAGCAAGGCCGAGCAGTGCCGATGAGTTGCCGCGTGAGGCACGGGTGGGCCGCATAGCTAAATGCCGCCGCAGTACAGAAGGCGGGCTACAGCCGGCACCGCCCCCTAGACAAGCCCGTACTTCCTCAGGTACTTCTCCTGGATCCTTAGTACCTCCTCCCGGGTTAATGTATTAGAGTACTCCTCGAGCATATCCTTGTTTAGGTTTAGGAAGGTTTTCCCCCACTTGAACTTACTTAGGGTTTCCAGGGCTTGGTCCTTCAGCCCAACAATATATAGGGCCGCCGCAACCGCCTCAGCGCTACTTAGCTTCGTGAAGACCGCATAGTTTACTGGGTTTCCTGCCCTGAGTAGGGGGAGGACCCTACGCCGACAACCCCTTAACCTCCTGACCACCGCAGTGATGTCGTTAATGCCCCTGTTCCAGGATGAGTCGATCACGACTAAGCCTGACTTAAGTATGGGTTCCCTATCAGGGGGTGCTAACACAACGCGTGAGGACGGGTCAAGGACTACGGCACCCCTCGGAATCCCTTCCGGGGAAGCCCTAATGGCTAATCCATGCCTAACTAGCTTTAGGGCCGTTGAGAGCTTCGGGTTATCCCCCCACACTCTGATGACGTACACCATCACCTTCATGGAATGTCATCACTCCTCCATCAACGAACATTCACTCCAAGGGGTTAAGCTTTATATTTCCTTCGAGTACCCTTAGGGTGGGGACGAACATGGCTGAGGCAATAGTACTCATAAACACGGATATAGGCACCGAAGAAGAGGTGCTGCAAACCTTAGCGAACATAGACGGAGTCACTGAAGCATACATCGTTTACGGTGTTTACGACATTGTCGCTAAGGTGAAGGCCGACACTACCGAGGCCCTGAAGGAAATAATATCAAGTAGGATAAGGAAGATACCGAAGGTAAGGTCCACCTTAACAATGATAATAGTTGAGGGTAAGAAATTCCAACGCTGATGAACGTGGTTTTTACGGAAGTACACGTAGGTATCGATGATTTAGACTCGCCTTCAGGCGGGTGCACCACCCACGCCGCGTACAGGTTAGTTAAGGAATTAATCAACAGATGCGGAGCGAAGTTCATCGACTACCCAAACCTCGTGCGTCTCAACCCCACAATACCCTTCAAGACTAGGGGAAATGGAGCTGTAGCACTCAGGTTCACGATCCCGGAGAGCGAGTTCAGTAAGGTAAGCGAGTTCATAATTGAGTTCCTGACAAACTACACTGAAGAACTACCGCATAGGCCGGAGACGGAGCCAGGGATAGTCATCGTTAAGGGCAGGCCCAAGAATGAGTTCAAGGCCCTATACCTCAAGGCCCTAACGGATTATGTCCCGCCAGACATAGTGATGAGTACCCTCAGGGAGTCTGAGAACGTTACGTGGTACCCCAGCAGATGGAGTAGAGGATTAGTGGGCGCCGCCGCGGCCGTGGGGTGGTTACCTCCCCATGACTGCACTTACGAGCTACTTATTTACCGGTTGAACTGCAGGTCAGAGCGGTGCATTGACCACGACTCAGTCATCATGATGGATAAGGAAACGCAGGGCGAAACCTTCCTGAATATCGACCCTGAATCAGGCAGGATACTAATAACGCCTGGAGGTCCGGACCCCGTACTATGTGGGGTGCGGGGCAGTGAACCTGAGGTCCTGCTTAAGGCACTGCGAATCATTAAGGTGTGCGAGCCTATTGAGGGATGGACAATATTCAGGACGAATCAGCACACTGACGCTCACCACGTGGCAAGGGAGGTCGACTCGATTAGGGCGTTCCAGACCGGCTGTGTTTCTGGTATAGTATCATCTAAACCCATTACGCTTGAAGGTGGAGCCACCGTGGTTGAGGTCTGCGACTCTTCTGGATGCGTTCATGTGGCTTCTTTTAGGGAGAGCGGGCTTTCGAGGGTGCTGCAACATGTTAGGGTTGGTGACGTGATTAAGGTGTGCGGCTCAGCTAAGTTTTGGGAAGGAGTCGGAACTGTGCTTCAGGTTGAGAAAATTGTTTTGAGGTACGTGCCGAGATACGTTGCGAGGAACCCACGTTGTCCGATATGCGGTAGGAGGCTTAAGTCACTTGGTAGGTCCGGGGGACTTAAGTGCGTTGGGTGCGGATTTAGGGCTACAGGTAAATGGTTTGAGTACATTGCTGTTGAGAGACGCGTTGAGGAGGGCCTATACTTACCACCACCTAAGTCGTTCAAACATTTGATGAAGCCCTTAGAGAGGTACGGACATGAGCACCTGTGCACAGAACTCAAAGCACCTTGGACCGAATGGATTAAGTAAGTCTATTTAAGTTAACCAGGAAATGCTTCGCTTCCTTAAGGTGCTTTAAGGCATCATAAACGCGACCACATACCCTAACACAGCGACGAACACCGAGAACCCTATCGCGATCCAGAGGACACCATATGGTGAGATCTTAACCTTCGCATCAACATCGTCAAAGAATCTCACTAGACCAGCTGCAGTCATAGGCCCGGTGGTCTTCTTCCTGCTCTTCTTCCTCTTAGTACCTCTCCTCTTAGCCATCGTAGCACCGTAAAGTGATTCTCACCCCAACTTAAAAACTTAATACGAAAGCACCACGCATACGATGTGGGAATCACTTTGAGCGGCAAGGACGAACTCACACTGAAGTTTGTTCAGAACCTCATGAAGAAGTACTACTACAGGAGGGACTCAGCACGCGGACTATATGCTACGTTCACATGGCTTGTTGAGGAAATCGGGGAACTCGCCGAAGCTCTGCTCTCAGGCGATAAGGAAGCGATTGCTGAAGAAATAGCTGACGTTCTCGCCTGGTTATCCTCGGTATCAAACCTTGTCGGCATTGATATTGAGGAGGCATTCAGGAAGAAATACATGAATCCTGAACCTCCGTTGTAGTGGGATTAAACTCCCACTCCATAGGAACCCAAGGGGTTCCAAGTCCACAACATCAAGAATAGGTGACGCACTGTACCATCTAGCCCCACCCCCTTACGGTTCACTTCCAAATACTATTCAGATCAGCAGTTTAGCTTGAAACATAGCTTGCTTTTAGAATTTCAATAAGACGAAGTAAGAGTGAAAGTGGTGAAAGTTAGATGGATTATGAATTATGGCTATTTATTTATATTCTCCTTATTATTCAATTATACAAACTTTCTTTCCTAAATAATTAGTAATTTCCAGTGGAAGTGTAGGGGTGTGGGGATCTTAGTTCTCTCGTCTTAATCGTGCTTGTGTATGTGGATTGGTGTCGGGTGATTTGCGGGTTTGTGGTTGTTTTGAGTGGGAGTTGAGTGGGCTCCAAAAGAAGGATTGGGGTTATTTGCCGGTTAGTTTTAATATGGTGTTCCAAGCATCGTCGACGGCTTTCTCCAGTACCTTTATGTCGTCCTTGGTTAGTGTCCTAAATCTTCCTTGTAGTTTGATGTATTCTTCTATGGGTTTCCTTTTACTTTTGTCGGCGTAGGGTCTGCTTGGTGGGCTTATGGTTACTTTCCCGTTTTCGGCTTCGAATAGGATCCACATTCCGGTCTCTACTGCTAGTTTGGCTACCTCGACCGTTTTTGATGGGTCGAATCTCCACCCTACTGGGCATGGGGCGTGTAGGTGTATGAACTTGAAGCCCTTGATTGACGCTGCCTTCCTTAGCTTCGCTATGAAGTCGAGCGGGTACCCGACACTCGCGGTTGCCACGTAGGGTACCTTATGCATGAGCATTATCAGCGGGAGTTCCTTCTTATTCTCCCTCTTCCCTCTCCACGTCGTGGTGGTCCACGCGCCGTAGGGTGTTAGTGAGGATCTCTGTATCCCCGTGTTCATGTATGCCTCGTTATCGACGCAGATGTGGATTATGTTGTCGTTCCTCTCAGCAGCGCCCGAGAGTGTGGCGAATCCTATGTCTGCAGTGCCCCCGTCACCTCCCCACGCAACCACCACGGCGTCCTCACCGAGGATCTCTTTAGCCGCTGAGACCCCAGCCGCCACAGCGTCCGATGATGCGAACGGGACGTTGAATGTTGGGTAGATGAAGGCTCCACCTGGCATTAGTCCCTGAATTATTGAGGTGCACCCGGCAGGTACCACTAGGATGACCTTCTTCCCTAACGCCATCCCCAAGTACTTGAGCCCCAGTGCCTCAGGGCATCCTGGGCATGAGGCGTTGCCGGGTAGGAGGAGTTTCTCCTTGGGTAAGTCCCTCAATGTGATTGGCATGCTTTATCACCTCCCATAATACCATTCAATAAACCTCGAGAACTTACCTGTCTCCTCAACCTCCGCGACTGACTTCAACACGGCGTCAGCTATGTCCTCGTACGTCACGTCTAACCCGGTGATCCCTGCTAGGATATTCTTGATCGGTACGCGCACACCGGCACCCATTAGGTGGGCGGCGACGTCGAGGAATAGCGGTCCTGCCGAGCCTGCCGATACTGACCTGTCAAACACTATGACACTCTTAGCGTTAACGACCCACTTAAGTATGTCCTCATGCGGGAACGGCCTAACGTAGCGTACCTTAATCAACCCAACTTTAATGCCGTTCGTCCTTAAGGAGTCCACAGCCTCACGCATATCGCCTACCCAAGCACCCATCCCGATGATGAAGTGGGAGGCGTCCTCACACCTGTAGCACTCGATTAACCCACCGTACCTCCTCCCAGTTAGCTTACCCCACTCTTCATCAACCTCCTCAATAACTCTCTTAGCTACCTCTAGCGAGTTGTGGATATCCTCCCTCATCCTCATGTTCTCCTTAAGGTTGCGGGGCACGTTACCCATCAGCAACGAGTCACCAGGCTTGAACACGTACGGTTGCCTCCTGGGCGGCAGGAACGTGTCCACGAGTTCCTGGTCAGGTATGTCGACGGGTTCAGTCGTGTGGCTGAGTATGAACGCATCAAGACCAACCATCCCGGGCAGGAACACTCGCGGATCCTCAGTTATCTTGAACATTTTTATGGTCTCATCCAGCACTTCCTGGTTATGCTCAGCCATCATTATTAGCCAGCCACTGTCACGCTGGTCCATAATGTCTGAGTGGTCGGTCCAGATATTCCAGGGCGGGCCTAAGGTCCTCGTAACTATAGTCATCACGAGGGGTATCCTCGAGCCCGCAACCCACCACACCATCTCATGCATGTACAGCAACCCTTGAGATGATGTGGCGGTGAACGCCCTAACACCTCCTGACGCCGCACCGTACGCCGCAGCTAACGCTGAATGCTCTGATTCAACTCTAATCATCTTCGCATCCATCTCACCATCCTCTATGAACTGCGCTAGCTTCTCAACAATCGTTGTCTGTGGAGTGATTGGGTATGCAGCCACTACCTTAACCCTGGAGAGCTTGGCGGCGTACGCCGCCGCGTAATTACCTGTTAAGGGCTTAACTACCACCGCGATCACCCCTCAGGAACCATGGTTATGGCGTTCTTGGGGCATACGGTCGCGCAGATCCCGCACCCCTTACAATAGTCGTAGTCTATTTTGATGAATGGTTCTCCCTCTTCATTCAAGTCAATTACGTTCTCGGGGCAGTAGAGCCAGCAGAGCCTGCACTTAATGCATTTGGAGTCATCGTAGGCTGGCCGCATAACTCTCCAAGACCCCGTCTTACCTGCGACGCCAATGCAGGGTTTTGATATTGGGAGAACCTTACTCTTAACTTCTCCCTCACTCAAGGACCTTCACCTCCTCGTAAGCTCTCCTAGCCGCTTTCGCGTTGACCTCACCCCTACTACCACCTAAGTAATCCTTAATCGCTTCCTCAATGACGCCTATGTCGAACCCTAACGGCCTCGCTAGCGCGCCGAGTATGGCAGTGTTGACTAAGGGCCACCCAGCGAGAACTAGGTTTAAGTCTAAGGCGATCTTACTTGCGTTCACGTAATAAACTCTGTAGCCCTCACCGAACTCAGGCTTCGATGGGGAGTTAATGACTACCGTCCCACCTTGCTTCAGCCCGTTCAGTACGTTTACTAGCTTAGGTAATGCTGGGTCAAGCACCACGACAATGTCAGGGTGTCTGATCATGGATCTCACCCTAATCCTCTTCTTCGAGATCCTGGCAAACGCCATTACTGGCGCTCCACGCCTCTCAGCACCGAAGAACGGGAACGCCTGTCCCCATAAGCCAGCTTTGTAGGCGGCGTAAACCAGTATGTTTGCTGCGGTAACAGCTCCCTGCCCTCCCCTACCATGGAATCTGATTTCAATCATTCCATCACTCAAGCTCAAGTTACCGCCTCACGTAATCATTCATTGAACCGTGTAAAATATATTACCCTAACTAATGTAGAAAACCTATGTTTAGCGACGTCGAATTTTGCACAAATATTTTAAAAAATTTAAGCATGATTCGCTCACTTAATTGAAGTCATCCTCGCAAGATCCTGTGGAGTGTCAACATCGGCGAGCGTACCGACATCCTCGGTAGGTACGTAAACAATGTAGTTACTGAACCTCCTAAGGAAGCCCTTCAACCCTCTAGTCTCCTCCCCTATCTCAAGCACGTACCTAAGCAACCCCTTACTAACCACGAGGGGATGACCACCCTTCCCTGTCCTAACGTACCTAGGAATAACTACGAAGTCACCGCCCGACCTAAGGGTGGACGCGACTGAAATCAAGTTACGGAGGGTGGCTGGCTTAATGAACGGGAGGTCACCCGGGTGAATAGCTACAATATCCGAGTACGGCATCACGGCAGCCACGCCTGCCTTAACAGATGAGGACATCCCCTCCTCATACCTTCTATTAACCACGAAAGTCACACCCTCAAAACCAACAGCGTCGATCACTCTCTCCTTCTCGTGACCCACGACAACCATGATGCTGTCGAATACCCTAGACTCAATGAACTTCCTGACAGTGTGGCGTATTAAGGGAGCCCTAATACCGTCAAGCTCCGCCTCAGTAACTAATTTATTTCCGGGAAACCTGGTTGAGAGGCCCGCAGCGAGTATCACGGCCGTCACGATCATTTTCGGTTCATCCCAATCATCATAGGTACGCACTTTACTAAATATTAAGGTGTTATAACGGTAAATTCGGTGGGAGCTAGTATGGGAAGGAGCTTACCTGATAATGAGTTAATTAAGAAGGCAGACGAGCTACTGAATTCAGGTAAACCCATAGCCATAGCAATAATAGTAAGAAAGGAGGGTTCAGGTCCCAGGGATGTTGGGGCGAAGATTATAGTTACGCAGGAGGGTGAGGTCTACGGAACGCTTGGCGGAGGGTTCTTCGAGCAGCACGTAGTTAGCGAAGCAATGAAAGCAATAAAGGAGGGGAAACCCAAGGCGCTGAGGTACTCGTTCACAGGGAAGGAGGTAGAAGGAGCCATTAACACCGGCTTAATATGTGGTGGTGTGGTGGAGGTGTTCATTGACGTATTAAAGCCGGTTCCTAAGGTGGCTATATTCGGTGTTGGGAGAGTTGGAGGCCCTTTAGCAAGGATAGCGAAGTTCACGGGATTCGACGTGATCGTAGCGGACACTAACGAGGAAGTGATAAGTGAGGACCTCAGGAAGATAGCGACACGCGTGATCGTCGGTGACCCCAAGCATATTGGTGAGGAGCTCAGCAAGCACTTAACAGAGCATGACTACGCGGTCATAACGTACGGTGAAATCAACGCTGACTACACGGTGCTGAAGGAATTGATAAACTCCAACGTCGGGTACGTAGGCCTACTTGGGAGTAGGAGGAAGGTTACTGAGTTCATTAAGAAACTTATTGCTGAAGGCGTACCCGAGGAGAAGATACTGAGGAAGCTCTCCGCCCCTACGGGAGTAGACATAGGGGCGGAAACCCCCGAGGAAATAAGTGTCTCTATAATCTCTGAAATCATAGCTAAGTTCAGGGGGTATGAAGCCCCAGGCAGGCTCTCTATAGTGAGGACCGTACTGGAGAGTTTGAAACAAGGTAAATGATTAACCTAGTTAATGGAAAGGATTTACGGTCGTAAAGTGAGTTAATGCCTCCTCATTAACATTATTAAAACAACTAATTATAAATCAGTCAATCACGGTAATATTTTTATTATAACAGGCTAAACTTTAGACGGTGGTATACATACCGCGGTTCAACGTTTACATACCAAAAGACGTTAGTGATGCCCTGAACGCGCTCTCCCAAAGAAAGGACTTAATACCGATGGGTGGTGGCTCAGACCTCCTAGTACTGATAAGGAGCGGAATAGTTAAGGCGGACACGGTTCTCGACCTATGGCCCCTAAGGAAGGAACTAGCCTATATTAAACGAGAGAACGGCACCGTCAGGATAGGGGCCCTAACAACAGTTTCTGAACTCTGCGAGTCAGATCTAATTAAGGACGTGAGGTACGCGGGACTCGCTGATGTTTGCAAGAAGTTCAGCACGCCATTCATAAGGAACATAGCTACAGTCGGGGGGAACGTGGGTGCCGCCCATCCATTATCCGATATAGCGTTAATGTTGCTTGTGCTCAATGGGAAGGTGAAGCTACTAAGTAAGAATGGAGAGAGGACGGTGGACATAACGAAGTTCTTCAAGGGTAAGAGGCAGACCGTCAGGAACCACGACGAAATCATAGCCGAGGTAAGCTTTACTGAAACACCACCTAACTCCTCAACAGCCTTCATAAAGTTCGACAGGAGATGGGGACATGCGATGGGTTACGTTCTCGTGGGGGCTTACATGCAGCTACGCAACAACGTGATTGAGGACGTGAGGATAGCATTCGATAGTATGGGGAACCCGTACCCGGAGAGGGCATGGAAAACTGAGGAGTTCCTTAAGGAAAAGGAATTCAGCGACGAGGTAATTAAGCAGGCGCTAAACGACGTTCTACCCAAGGAAATGAAAAGGATAACAGATTACAGGGCATCGGCAGAGTACAGGCTTGACCTATCGAAGGTTCTTCTGAGACGTGCACTCCTCAAAATAAAATCAAGGATTGAGGGTGGTGATTAACGTGAGCATGATCCCGCGTGAGGAATGGGATAAGTACCCGGACGTAGAGATAACGCTAAATGTTAACGGGAAGGACTATAAGGTGAAGGTCAAGCCCTACGAGCGCTTGCTCGACGTGCTGAGGTATAAGCTAGGATTCACCGGCGTCAAAGAAGGGTGTGGGCGTGGAGAGTGTGGGGCTTGTGTCGTCCTAATGGATGGCAAGCTAGTCCCGTCATGCCTAGTGTTGGCTGTGAGGGCCAATGGTAGCAAGATATTGACGGTTGAGGGGCTAGCGCCTGAAGGAAAGCTCCACGCGATACAGAAGGCGTTGCTTGACACATATGCAGTGCAGTGTGGGTTCTGCTTCCCTGGGGTCATACTAGCGATAAAGGCGTTGCTAGACAGGAATCCCAACCCGACCGACGAGGAGGTCAAGGACGCGTTGAGCGGTCAGCTATGCAGGTGTGGAAGTTACCTGAGGTTCATAAAGGCGGTGAAGCTTGCTGCCCAATACATTCGTGAGGGTAAGGAATACTTTGACGAGTCAGAGGTGAGGGGGTGAGGAACATGTCCGAGTTACCTGAGTACGTGAGGATAGTGGAGGAGATATTTGATAAGTATAAGGATAAGGAATTCCTGTACGTAGGTAAGAGGATACAGCGCTGGGACGCTGTCGAGAAGGTTAAGGGGAGGATACTATTCACGGCAGACTTCGCCAAGTACTACAGGAACGCCGTATTCGTCTACAGTGTCAGGACGAAGTACGCCCACGCGAGGATAAAGTCAATAGATATCAGCGAGGCTCAGAGGTATCCTGGAGTCCTACGCGTAATAACGGCTAAGGACATACCTGGAGTCAATGATGTGGGCTACGTAATACCGGACCAGCCCCTACTCGTCAGTGATAAGGCAAGGTACATAGGCGACATAATAGCACTCATAGTTGCGGAGGACCCCAATGTAGCTAGGGAGGCTGGAGAGCTAATCAAGGTAGACTACGAGAAACTACCCGTAATAACGGACCCACTTCAGGTGGTTGACCTAAGGACGCTTAAGGAGAAGGAGCACCCGCTAATCCACGAGGAGAGAGGTAGCGACATTGTCGCACACTTCAAGATAAGGAAAGGAGACGTTAAGAAGGCATTCGACGAAGCCGACGTGGTCGTTGAGGGAGAGTACAGGACACCCTTCCAGGAACACGCCTACATGGAGCCGGAAGCCGCCATAGCGTTACCGGAAGCCGACGGAGGAGTAACCATAATAGCGACCACCCAGTGCCCCTTCGACGTCAGGAAGGCCGTGGCTAAGGTGCTGGGAATAACTCAAAATAAAGTCAGGGTGATAGTACCTGCGGTCGGAGGAGGTTTCGGCGGCAAGGAGGATGTAGCCAATGAACTAGGCGCGAAAGCAGCCCTAGCAGCACTAATGACTGGCAGGCCGGCAGTGGTGATACATAGCAGGGAGGAATCAATAATCGGCCACAGCAAGCGTCACCCAATGAGGGCGTGGTACAGGCACGCAGCTAAACGGGACGGAACGCTACTGGCGGTAGAAGCTAACATAGTGTTCGATACGGGAGCCTACGCATCCCTAGGACCCTTCGTAGCGTGGAGAGCAACGGTTCACGCGACTGGACCCTACAAGGTTGAGGCGGCTAGGGTAGATACGCTCTCAGTATACACGAACAACGTCTATGCGGGAGCCTTCAGAGGCTTCGGATGCCCGCAGACAGCGTTCGCAATAGAGATGCAGATGGACGCCCTAGCAGAGGAACTAGGGATGGATCCCGTGGACCTCAGGCTAAAGAACATACTCAGGGAAGGTGACAGGACGGTACACGGGCAACTTCTCACAAAGGACCATGGCGTCGGACTAGAGGAAGCCATACTGAAAGCCGTTGAAGCTTCTAAATGGTACGAGAAAAGGAAACTATTCAGCAAGCAGTCGGGAACCCTAAGGAAGGGCATAGGGATAGGGTTACTATGGCACGGTAACTCCATAGGCGTTGAGGGAGCTGACTACTCCTCAGCCACCCTAATAATAAACAGGGACGGCTCAATAACGTTCAGGGTCGGCCTAATAGACATGGGTCAAGGATCACAGTGGGGTATGGTTCTAATAGCTTCGGAGATCCTAGGTGTGCCGCCCTCATACTTTAGGGTTGAGCAACCAGACACAGCAGCAACCCCTGACTCAGGTCCAACCGTGGCGTCAAGAAGTACCGTGATGGGTGGAGCGGCAGTAGTGAACGCCGCGTATAAGCTCAGGCAGAGACTGAACAAGGTAGCCTCTACGCTCCTCGGATGCGATCCGGGTGACGTGGAGATAAGGGCACCCGACGTGTACTGCAGGTCGGACCCGAAGAAGAAAGTGTCATGGAACGACGTTGTGGAGCAGAGCTTCTGGCTAGGAATACCGCTTCAAGAGTTCGGTTACTTCAGGGCCCCGCCAGCTGAGTGGGATGAGGAGACAGGTCAGGGAGCTCCATACATAACCTACACCTTCGGAGCGATAATTGCTGAGGTAACGGTTGATCTAGAGACCGGCGGCGTTAAGGTCGATAGGATGGTGACGGCATACGACATAGGGAAGGTGATAAACAGAGTCGGTGCCGAACTCCACGCGGAAGGCGGCGCGATACAGGGCTTAGGCTACGCGTTAATGGAGGAAGTAGTGCACAATAAGGACGCGTACGTGATGAACGCGAACCTATCGACCTACTACATACCAACAATACATGACGCGCCCGACGAGATAATACCGATATTCGTCGAGGCGAAGTACAGGAGAGGACCCTTCGGAGCTAAGGGCTTGGGTGAACCATCCATAAACGGCATAGCACCAGCAATAGTGAACGCGGTGAGGCATGCAACCGGGTTGAAATTCTACAGCATACCGCTAACACCCGAGAAAGTCTACATGGCTCTGAAGAGAGCTGGTAAAACACCACTCTAAGCACTTAATTTTTAACTTAAAACAATTGAAGAACAGTTAATACTATATGGATGTGAGAAGGGTTGAAGGTCGTTATTCGAAGAAACGAAATAACAATTGAGGAGATAGCCACGCACATTACCGCGGAACTACTGACCAAGCAGCTAAGCGAGTTACTAGAAACACGTGAGAGGAGGGTAACGTTCTTCTATGAAGGTGGGCCAGGCCCGCTAAACAAGGGGATGGTGATTAAGGTGAGGCTCTCTAAGGAATTAGGGGACAGTGACTTAGTAGCAGTGAAGAAATTTTTTGAGGTGCGCAGAATACCTGCTAGGGTAGTGACGTAGCCCTCACTACTTGAATTAATTTACTAGTTACGTATCAAGCCCGCTCGAGGTAAGCAATATTTTCGTCTACTCTAACATTACGTGGTGACCTTAGACGGCTGAGAAACCTGCCCGCCAGTTAGTTGTCAGGGTAAAGGATATCATGACTACACCCGTAGTAACGGCAACTAAGGAGTTCCCCATAGAGGACGTGGCCAAGCTAATGTTCGATAACAGGATAGGCAGTGTCGTGATAGTGAGTGAAGAGGGGAAAATCGAGGGGATAGTAACGGAGCGGGACATGATCTACGCCATAGCTAAGAACAAAGTAGGTAAGGGAATACCTGTCTACACGATCATGACGGAGAACCCGATAACAGCAGACCCAGACGAGCCGCTAATTGATGCGGTTCGTAAGATGCGGGAAGTCAAGATAAGGCACCTTCCCGTAGTGAAGGACGGGATCCCTATAGGGATGGTTTCATTAAGAGATATTATAGAGGTAATGGCATATTTAATCTCTGGAGGAGAGCACCTGGGAAGGTGATATTGGATTGAAAGTTAAGGTTCTTGATCATCCATACATTCAAGCGATACTAACTGTGCTGAGGAACAAGGACACGAAACAGATAGAATTCAGGAAGTCCCTCGTTCGGATGGGCAGGGCATTCGGGTTAGAGATGATAAAGGACTTTGAAACCGAGGAAATTTACGTGGAGACCCCCTTAGGAGTTAAGGCGAAGGGGCTAAGGATAAAAGGTGTTGATAAGGTAGTGATAGTAACGGTGCTTCGCGCCGCATGGCCCATGGTTGAGGGACTCATTAAGATATTCCCACAAGCAAGGCAAGGAATAATATCGGCTAGGAGAGTCGAGGAGAAGGGCATGACCCCTAACGGACGATTTGATGTTGAAATATCTTACGCGAGAATACCCAACATAAGCAATGACGACACGGTAATATTGGTTGACCCAATGGTCGCTACAGGCTCAACTATGGAGGCAATACTAAAGAAAGTCGTAGAGAGGGGAAAGGCAAAGAGATACGCTATTGTATCGGTCATAACGACACCACATGCTATAGAGAGGTTATCCGAAGTATGTGATAAGTTAGGAATAGACGCGGTAATGTATACGGCGTCAATAGATCCTAAGCTAAACGATAAGGGCTACATAGTGCCGGGACTTGGCGACGCTGGTGACAGGGCCTTCGGTGGGTAAGGAAGTTAATAAAGCTTCCATTACAGATCAAAAGGGATACGCGGTTAAAATTTTTAAATAAAGTTAACTTCAGTAAAACGAGTTCCCCACTGGGTGGTGAGTATTAGTGTGAGTAAAACACTAAGATGGTGCGTACCGGGCTTAGATGACGAGTTAGGGGAAATACAACCGGGAACCTTAATAGTGCTCCTAGGGCATCCTGGAGCGGGTAAGACAACCCTTGCCTCTAAGGTAATATCCTGTAACATGGATAGACTCGGCATCAAGGTGGTTTACTTCAGCACATCCGAAACTAAGGAGAAGTACTTCATGTACATGGAGAACCTAGGTTTGAGGCTCAAGGACTTCGAGAGTAAGGGGTTGTTGAAGTTCATTGAACTACCGACGTTCTCAGGGGAAATGGCGTGCGATGTGTTCGTCGATATTCTCACCCGCGCAGTTGCGGAAGAGGATCCAGACTTAATAGTGATAGACAGTGTAACACCGATACTCTGGTACCTTAAGGACGACCCTTCCCGCCGATCCTTCCTGCATGCCGGAATATACAAAGTAGTTTCAGAACTCCGTAAGACCATGATATTAATAAGTGACTTACCCTACGGTAAGGAACGCGTTGATTTGGGCGGCATAGAGTTCGTGGCTGACGTGGTGCTTGTGGCAAAACTACTCAGCGAGCGTGGGAAACCCACACGAAGGCTCGAGATAAGGAAGTTCAGGGGAAGGAGTGTAAGAGTAAGTGAAATTCCGTTCGCTATTGTTGAAGGTGCCGGAATAAAGGTAGTGAAACCTCCACACACATGGAGCCCTAAACACAAGGTTCGATCCAAATTAACGATACTCGATGAAGACCCATTAAGCAGGGTGATAGGTCCGATATTTAGAGGTGAGCAGATCCTAGTGACGTATCCCGCGGGATCAGGTGTTCCGTTAAGGTTTGCAACGATGATTGCACGTAGGGCGGTGAAAAATAAGTTAAGGTTATTAGTAGTAACAAGTTCGTCCTCAGCAGAACTTATTGAAACGTACATATACTCGGCGCTGAAGGCAGATGATGAAGGCTGTACTAGGGAGGATTTCGATGAGTATGTAAGGATACATGTTCAAGACCTTTTCACAATGTCCGTCACGGAACTAATGGGTAGAACCTTAGTTGTGAGTGAGGAGTATGATCCTGACATAGTGTTAGTGTTAGACGTAACTGTTGAGCGGGACGTACTTTGGCAGGATGTCGAGTTATTTAACCAGATGAATTACGTATTTGTATCAATCGATAGATCCAATGGGATAGTGACCTTCAGGCTCTTCGGGACTCGAGGAAACGACGTTAGGGAAGCAGGTCTCCTTGCGGAGATGAGCGACGTTGTCATACAGATAGTGCCGCAATCATGTTGCGAGTATTCCGTGAAAGTCATTAAGAATCCATTCAGAAAGCCGAGTCCCTCAGCGATACGTGAACTAGAAAGTGAGCTCAGCTCAATATCGCCTCTTGAGGATGAGTTCATTAAAAACCTCTCGAGGATTCAAGGATAATTAAGAATCGTAGCAAGCACCCTACGGAACACTTCACTATAAGCATCCTGTGATAGCCCGTCAACCATAAGCCTAGATCTCCCGGTGACCCCATCTACTGCACCATTAAATACCGCGGTCTTCAAGCAGAGCATTTCCTCAACGGTAGTATGTGCGTAATTTAACCTATCAAACGACCTAAGTAGGAGTAGCTCGAGAGCGTATGCACCTATATTCGAAATTACCGATGTTACTAGATAATCAACGGTGGAACTTGCGGCTATGCCGCCCTTACAGGGACATCTGCAGACATTGCCGTAAGGCACCACCCTTCTGACAGTGTCTTCAATGACACCCATACCAACTTCATTTCCTCCGTCCCCTATAGATATTGTAATAGCGTCGTAACTTCTGGCAAGGCTAATGAGTTCTTCAACATGTGAATGGTAATGTGAAACATCTATTCCACTCATAGAATGATATACTCCCAAGTAATTATGTCCTGCTTTTTCCACAAATAATATTACGGAAGGTGGCATATTATTGAGTAACTCTATGATATCGCCCTTGATTAACGCATGCCTTACCCTTAAGGTAAACACAGGGATCCACAGGTCACGTAAACAGTGTGTATTGATGTAAGGCTCTCGCACGAATATAGGCTTTAAATCAGCTACGTTGAGTACCTCTCTAGTTACGTTGATAATATCTTGGCGTTCATCAATTACTAGGGCTACCGTTGTGCCAATTTTCTTTAGGGCTCTAGCGAGAAATATTGCTCCAGTAATTCCGTCAGTTTCCTGCACATAATTCGGAGGTGTTGCAAACCCGAAGGAAATGAAGACTGTATCGGTGCCTCGAGCTCGTATAGTGTCTGTGAGAGCCTCACTCGCCAGCAGAAGCGGGTTATCACCATATTTACTAGTAACGGCGTCGCAGAGGTAATTAATTATACCACGCTCATTAACGTCAGTACACAGGATATCACGTACTTTGCTGACTAAGTTCACGCAGATCACCATATTTGTAGTTTCTCTCAGAAAAATTACCTTGTACTTAGGCACACAATTGAAGATTTTTCTGAGGCTTTCTCAGAGTGTAGTATCTTGTAATAGATTTTGAATTACTTGAGGACATTAACTGTTTGGACTGTATTCATATTTTTAAGCTGTTTGCTTCAAAATATACAGGGGCTGTGATGATTAATGGTGATAGAGAGGTCATTCGAGGTAGTCACAGTAGTCCCCCCTGAAGACGTCCTCGAGATTTTATCCGATCTTGAGCTTAGCATACCGATGTGGTCCATCTACGAGTCAATGGAGCTAATCAACGATAATGAGGCTTACGTAACGCTCAGAATATCTGGCTCCACCTACAGGTTAAGGATACGATTGAGGAGGGAGAGAAACAGAATAAGGATTGAGGGAACAGGCCCTATCACGCTCGTGATAGTAATAAACGTTGAGAGACGTGGTGCGGGAACAATAATAAGTGGGAAGGTCACGGTTAAGGCGGGTTTCTTTAAAGAACGAATACTTGCTCCGGGAATAGCGGCGTTCATAGATGATACGAAGAATAAGATAATGTTTCAACTACCAATGATTGCCGAAGTCTATAAAGAGAGAAGAAAGGCTACAGAAAAACCACCAGCACAGAAGTCTAGAGAGGAAATTGAGGAGGTCAAGAAACCTGGGATCAGACCGCCAGCACCTCAGCCCAAACAGACATCAATACCAGTTAGACGTGAGGTCAAGCCTCAACCCAAGAAGGCACCTAAGCCTAAAGAAACCCCTAAGAAAGTAGAGAGGGAGACACTAGTACATGGATCCACTAAAACACCAGTACAGGTAAGCATTATAGAGAACCCCAGCAAACTGGGTGATGAATTAGTACTTGGTATGATTTTACTTAAGTCCGAGCTAATTGATACTGTAAAGGTTAGCATGAGTGGTGAGGAAATACTAAATCAGGTTAGCAGGAAATATAGTAATATCAAGGAGGATACACTCTATATAAATGTGAGGTCTTCGGATGGGAAAATTAATATAAAATTCCTTATAGAGAAGGGTACGTTAACGGGTGTTAGGGTTGACCTTCAAGATAAGTCGCTAAACGGTAAGGAGGCATTAGAGTATATCATGAAGCTACCTAAGGTAGAGGGAAGGATGTACATATTCAAAGTCCCTCCTGATGTAATATGAACGAAACTTCAACTAAATGATGTGAAAATGCCACTACAATCGCATCCTAAAAACAACAGATACAGATAATGTTAAGCGTTATGACGTGATTTATCATTGGTAATAAGTTAAGGTACAAAGGCGCATGAGATTGACACCTATATTGATAATAGTCGGTGCGTTTGGAGTAGGGTTCATTTCAGCTATAGCTGGCATAGGCGGCGGGAGCCTACTAGTACCGTTTCTTATTCTAGCCCTCGGTTACGACGTTAAAATTGCGATAGCAACTAGTCTTATGTGTATAGTCGTTACCTCATCCTCAGCCTCAAGCGAATACCTTAGACGAGGATTAGTTGACATGAACACAGCGTTACTACTTGAACCCCTCACAGCGTTAGGGGCGATAACAGGTGCCTACGTAACGCTATCACTACCAGCAAACACGCTCAAGGTAGCTCTTGGTGCACTGTTTCTGTACATATCAGCCGAAACTATATGGAAGGCACTTCACGAACAGAAAAACCATGCGCAGACTCCCAGGGCCGTGACGACCTTCCGTAAAGCAGTAAGCTCTGCCCTCTCATTCATGGCGGGACTAACCTCCGGGATCTTCGGGATAGGCGGGGGCGTGATTAAGGTACCCATAATGACATACATCATGAAGCTCCCCATAAAGACAGCGGTGGCGACAAGCTCCTTCATGGTGGGCCTCACCGCAGCCAGCGGAGAAATAGTCTACCTAGCAAAGGGCCTCACAGACCCACTAACAGCCACGTTACTCTCCCTAGGCATAATACCCGGCGCCATCATCGGAGCAAAATGCCTAAAGAAAACAAAGCCAAGATACGTGAAAATAGTGTTCGGTGCTGTACTACTGTACGCATCCCTAAGACTACTTACATCAATAACCCCATAATATGGAGGGAGAACTATGAAGTACAAAACACCATCACTGATCCTAAGATACGGCACAATCACCGGACTAATAATAGCGATACTAGGAGAAATCCTAACAACGTTAAACCCCGCATTCAAGCAATTAACGTACTATGGACTAGAAGTAATAGTAGCAACACCCATCATATCATTAACTACAATAGCTGCAATACACGCAATCAAACACGACCTAAAAACATTTATGCTGGCCACGCTAGCACTGGCAGTAATATTCATAACAGCAGTCATTATGTCAACAAAACCGTAATCAATATGGCGGTTTCACGAGAAGTAAGTTAATAGCTTTCAAGGAATAATGGAGTTCCACGCCAGGGACATACCGCAGTTAACTTCACACATAAACACTGTTTAAACATGGGTGAAGTGGTGCGGCGGCCGGGATTTGAACCCGGGATCTCCGGCTTGGGGGGCCGGCGTCCTAGACCAGGCTAGACGACCGCCGCGCCATGATTTCTGTTCGGGGTGAGGCTTATAAGTTCTAGTTATTTTCTCTTTATTGATTTTATGATCTCCACGCATTTTTCGGGGTCTTTCTCTACGATTGTTCCTGTTACTATGATGTCTGCGCCTGCTTTTACGGCGGCCTTTGCTTTCTCGGGTGTCCTTATTCCTCCTCCGACGATGAGTGTTAGGTTCTTCTTTACTTTGGCTGCGTACCGTATGAATGTGGGTGGTATTGGTTCTGGTGCTCCGGATCCTGCTTCGAGGTATGCGTACTTCATTCCCATCATTCTGGCTGCTAGTACGTATGCGGCCCCTATTTCGGGGCGATCGTACGGTATTGTCCTTGCTTTCCCGACGTATCCTGCCGCACCGCCATACCCGACTATTATGTAGGCTGTGGGGAGGGTTTCTAGGCCATATCTCTCTATTATTGGTGCCCCGAGTACCTGTGCGCCTATGATGAAGTATGGGTCGTCTGAGTTTAGGAGTGAGAGGAAGAGTATAGCGTCGGCGTATCTGGATATCCCGGTGATGTTTCCTGGAAATAGTATGACAGGGACTCCTAGACCCTTGAGTTCCTGAACCACCGCGTCTACATCCCTTTCCGAGACCCCCACGGATCCGCCGACGAGGAACGCGTCCGTTCCTGCCTCGACCATGGACTTACCTAGCTTGCGCACGTTCTTTAGCGTTTCCCCGCAAGCCTTGTCGGGATCTATTAGCGTGAAGTGTAGCGCGCCTTCCTCAGTAATCTTGTTGGTGATGTAGTCATGCACTGATGACCAGCTACTCCGTGTCCTCCTCAACGCTTTCCTCCTCTGGGGTCTCGTAAGTTACTTCAATTTCACCGGAGGTGAACTTATCTAGGAACTTCGAGTATATGTCCACTGCGTCAAGTATCGGGGGTATATCCTCCATAGTTGCGCGTAGTCCGCATGAAGGGTTAAGGCACTTAATTACGGCCCTTTTCCTAGTGAGTCCCTCATCCCCCTCGTTAACGGTGTATTCCTCAACGTCGATAACTAGGTTAGGTAACCCGCAGGCGGGGCATTGAAATACTTTAGGTAGTCGGCGCCTCTGCTGACCCATCTTCTTATAGCGTTTCCTCCTGCGCCTACCCATCAAATCACCGTGTTAGGGGATACGTGGAGCCCGTAATTAAGTTACCGCCGCTTGAGAAGTAACCTGCGCAAGGTATTAGACTTACCCTCAAGAACTAGTTCGTACACTATGTCGTAAAATTCGTCGATGCTCAACTGGAGTTCCTTAACGGTACCTTTCCTCTCAGCAACCTCAGTCGCCACGAGGTGATAGCAGGCGGGTCTCCTACGGCGTAACACGACGTTAAACTCGAAGTCCTTGCACGTGCAGAAGAGTCCCCTCACGATGAAGTAGTCGCGATCCCTACCTTTAAAGAAAGTGAAGCTTCTATCTTTAACACTTACCCTTACTACTCTCCTCTCACGTATTGCTGCCTTAGATCGCGGCGGTATGTCTAAGTTATCACTAGATAAGTAGGTTAGGGTCCTCATATATCCTCGAGCTTCGTGGAGCATGGATGCCGCTACCTCATAACTACTGCTTATGCTGCTTACTATATTAGCTTCAGTGATATAGTTATGCCGTACTCGCTTTCAAGCTTCCTTAACTTTCTCCTTAGCCTCTTGAGTGACCTGAGATCCTCTCTGGGAACGAGTATCGTGACGTTACTGCCCTCTACACGGATCTCGGCTGTCGGCACGATGTTATGGAGTATCCTGCGTAACCTGTTCTCTAACCCAGTGATCCCGAGTCCCCTGACCGGGACAACTATTGTTTGCTCGCCGAATGTGTATATCTCGTACTCTAGCTGACCTGTGAGGAAGTCCTTCACCTCCACCACGGGTCTCGCCAGCTCGGCTTCCCTCAAGCCTGTGGGTAACTTCACAGTCATATTTAACTCGTATACCTTCCGTACTTCACCTTCCTCGATGAATATGACTGTGTCGATTATGGACGGTATCATACCTAAGTCGACCCTACGCAGGAACCTCTGGACCGCGTCTATGGGCGTGGTGGCGTGTACGACGCCAATCATACCTATGCCGGCTAACCTTAAATCAACGTAGAGTTTGAAGTCGTCATCGGTCCTCATTTCGTCGAATACTGTGTAGTCCGGTCTAGAAAGGAGGAGTATGTCGTGTAGCTCGTCAGGTGATGCGTACACTTTGGAGTATTGGGTTATGTCTGGTGGTAGTCTCATGTCGCGTGGTGATTCAATGGTTTTCACGACCTTCCTCTTACGCATGTAGTACTCGGCGAGGGCCTGTGCGAAGGTGGTCTTACCCATCCCAGGCGCTCCAGCTATTAGTATACCTTCAGCGCGTTCCTCCAACCTCCGCACTAGCTTGGGAGGTAAGTTATAGTCCTCTAACCTAGGCTTGGCTAGGGGACGTACTGCAGTAATTTCCCATCCGTCACTCATCGGCGGCCTAGTAATCACTATTCTATAGTCGCCGAGCTGAACAATCGTTGAGCCCATCCTCTCAACCTCCACGACAGCCTCGGACGTTGTTCTGGCAGCCTCTATGATCTCGTCAGCTATCGCCTCTATCTCCTCCCTGCTAAGCGGTGACTCACCCAACCGAACTAAGGACCAGTGCCCAGGGTATCCCTTCTTAGCGTACGGGGGTGCGCCCTCCTTCAAGTGCACCGACATGGTCGAGTCATCGAAGAACCTTTCAAGTAGCGTTAAGCGTGCCCTAGGCGGTGGGACGTAAAGCACCTTAATGCCTAAGGACTCAGCAGCTAACTGCTGGACCTTCGATGAGGTTATAAGTGTCGCACCCGAGTCTAAGCAGTAACTACGTATCAGGGAGTCAAGCGTTGAGTACTTCCTCCTTCCCGATGCCTCAATAACGTCGAGCTCAAGGTCCCTGCTCTCACATGCAGCCCTAATCAGCCTTAACTCCTCAAGGCCTATGAGACCAACAGCTCGTCCCTCCTTAGCTTGCTCCTCAAACGAATCTACTACCTCCTTAAGTATCACGAGCCTACCCCGAAGCTTCCCATCAATTACTAACCTACGTAACGTGCCGTCAGTAATCACGCTCACGTCAGGCACAAACACTTCAACACCTACCTCTCGGATCCCCAAGACATCCATCCCTATGATGAAGAACTAAGCTGGCTTATAAGCGCCTAGGCAGAAACCAATTTTAACCCGTTATACCCCACAAAATAATGGGTCGCGTGGCTCCGGTAGCGCAGATCGGTAGCGCGCGGGGCTGTGGACCCCGAGGTCCCGGGTTCAAGTCCCGGCCGGAGCCCCACCTACCCCTTAATTAAACCACCGACCCTCAATACCATTCAAGAACAAGATAGAGCAGTGTTAGAGTTCTTCCCCTAGCACTCGTCTGAAGCTAATAGCATACATCAGTAGCGTACCTATCTCTTGTCTGAGAACCCTTAGGTGGATTGGGTATAATCGTAAGGGAGGGCTCTCAGGTTCGTTGATATTGAGTACCCTACAGATCAGTTTTATGGCAATGGGGTCCTCAACTTCAGCAACTACTTCCTTTAGCTCGGGCCTCATCTCAAGGATTATCGGTAGGAGGAGGTTTCCGCAGAGTTCATCTCCCAGGATGTTGCAGGCCTTCTGAAGTTCAGAGTATCTGAACATGTGGGCGCTGCCGTCACGTAGTGGGACATGGGGATATTCCTCGTTGAGGAGTTCTTTGAGGTTCTTTCTCTTCTTTGGGAGCATGTAGTTAACGGCCTTGAGCTCATCGCGCAGTAAGCGCTCCAAAACTTTATCAGTAGTGTCGCTCCCGAACTCTTCACCACTAAGTGGAGGCAGAGACGGTCCCCTCCTTCCGCGCTAGTATTTGTTTCACCTTCTTCATCCTAGTCTTATCCTCACGCTCCCTCTCCTCGAACTTGAATTCCAGGAACTTTATGGTGTTCTCCATCCTAGGTATTAGGACGTTCTCTAACGCATTAACCCTTCTCTTAACACGTGCTACCTCAGCACCTAACCTAGTTATGGAGGCCTCTACCTCACCCAGCCTAGCTGTGAGATCCACCAGTTCCTCGAAACACCTGCTAGCAAGCATCAGCAGTATGGGATACTTCGGACTCTCTCTAGGCGCACCTTCCCTCCTAACCTCGATTAGCGGTACACGGACGCCGGCAACTGCGCGCGACCCTATTACACCCTCGACCTTATCGTACCTGGTGCGTGCGTAGGACTCCATTAAGGAGGGATCGATAAGGGATGTTGACTTAATGAGAAGGGACTCGCACTCCTGCACCTTATCGCAGACCCTCTGACGTAACTCAACGGCGTCCTTCATCAGCATTATGAGTTCCTGCGTCAGTATTATGAGGCGATCCTTCAGTACCTTATGTAGCCTCTTAGCTACCTTAACACGCTTCTTTAACCTGATTAACTCTATTTTCGTCGGCCTAGTTACCCTCAACGTCTGCTGTGACACTCACCTCACCGCCCTTCAGCGCCTTACGGTACTTGGGGTGATATTTCTTAATGTTCTCCACGCTAATCAGCTTCAGGTCCTCCTCCGGCAGCATTGACAGGAGCTCCCAACCGATATCCAAGGTCTCCTCAATAGTTCTACGCTCAAACTCACCCTGGTTTATGAATTTCCTCTCGAATAGTTCTGCGTACTCAAGGTACCTCTTATCACGTTCACTTAGCGACTCAACACCTATTATTGCAGAGAGCTCTCTCAGGTACTGACCCTCCGTGTAAGCCGCTATCAACTGCATGAATACTTGATAATGATCTTCCCTAGTCTTGCCGGGACCGACGCCGTCCTTCATGAGCCTAGAGAGTGAGAGGAGGGCATCTACCGGTGGGTAAACACCCTTCCTGTGCAGGTCCCTCGAGAGCACTATCTGCCCTTCAGTTATGTAGCCCGTGAGGTCGGGTATAGGGTGTGTTATGTCGTCGTTAGGCATTGTTAGTATGGGCATCTGCGTTACTGACCCTTTCATACCTTGAATCCTTCCAGCTCTCTCATAGATTGTTGCGAGGTCGGTGTACATGTAGCCCGGGTACCCTCTCCTTCCGGGAATCTCCTCCCTAGCAGCGCTTAATTCACGCAGGGCTTCACAGTAGTTAGTCATATCGGTCATTACTACCAGGACATGCATGCCGTGGCGCCATGCGAGGAATTCAGCCGTGGTTAGGGCCACCCTAGGGACAACGATTCTCTCAATCACTGGTGAGGCTGCGGTGTTGATAAACGCGACGATGTTCTCAATGTTCCCCGTTTTCCTTAAGTTCTCTATGAAGAAGTACGCCTCCTCGTAAGTTACGCCTATCGCGGCGAATATTACGGCGAAGCGCTCTCCCTTACCCTTAACCCTTGCCTGACGCACTACCTGTGCAGCTATCCTGTTATGGGGTAAGCCGGCCCCGCTAAATATAGGGAGCTTCTGCCCTCTAACAACCGAGAATAAGCCGTCAATTGCTGAGATACCAGTCTCAATGAACTCGGAAGGTGGTTCCCTGACGGCTGGGTTTATTGGGGCGCCGTTTATGTCTAGCCAGTCCTCCGGAACTATTGGAGGGCCGCCGTCAATAGGTCTCGCTAAGCCATCGAAGATACGGCCAAGCATGTCCAGTGATACGGGTATCCTGAGAACCTCACCCTTGAACCTCACGTGCGCGTTCTTTAGGTTAACTTCGCTGACCCCGCCGAAGACTTGGAGAACGGCAACGTCGCGCGATACGTCTATTACTTGTCCGAATCTTGTTTCACCAGACTCCAGAATTACCTCAGCTACTTCATTATACTTGATTCCGGGAACAGGTTTAACGAAGAGTAGTGATCCCTTAGCGCTCAACGCCTTCCTAACTTCCTTTACATAGAGCTCCGTCATTCCCTGCTCACCTCCTCAAGCAACTTCTTGATGCTGTCCTTGATCTCAGTGATTAATGCGTCATGGGTGTCCTTGAACTGATCGTAGGGCACCTCTTTCATACGGGCTATCTTAACCCTTACTGGTAGTGCCCTAATCTTCTCGAGTGGTACACCGTTATTTAGCGCTCTTAACGCCTCATGATAGAACGTGAGTATGACGTCCATCATCAACACGGTCTTCTCCGGCGGGCAGTAACTGTCTATTGGATGGAAGGCGTTCTGCTGTAGGAAGTCCTCCCTAATCATTCTAGCCGCATCAAGTAGTAACTTATCATTGTCGGGTAAGGCGTCAGGACCGACTAGCCTAACGATCTCCATGAGTTCCGCCTCACGCTGAAGGATGTTCAGCGCCTCGTCCCTGAGCCTCCTCCACTGGGGGAATGACTCTCTCCACCAGTGCTCAACTGTTTCCACGTAGAGTGAGTAGCTAAGTAACCAGCTTACTGCGGGGAAGTGCCTGCGGTTAGCTAAGGATACGTCAAGCGCTATTAACGTACCAATATACCTTAGGGTGTTCTGTGTGACAGGCTCACTGAAGTCGGCACCAGGAGGTGATACAGCACCAACTATGGTTAACGAGCCTACACGGTCGCTCTCGCCCAAGCACTTTACCCTTCCCGAGCGCTCATAGAACTCAGCGAGCCTTGACCCTAGGTAGGCTGGGAATCCTTCCTCACCGGGCATCTCTTCGAGCCTCGCAGAGATCTCCCTCATTGCCTCAGCCCACCTAGACGTTGAGTCAGCGACTAGGAGCACGTCGTACCCCATGTCACGGAAGTACTCGCCGATTGTAACGCCTAGGAACACACTTGTCTCCCTAGCCGCCACGGGCATGTTTGAGGTGTTAGCAATGAACACGGCCTTCTCAGCGAGAGGCCTCCCTGAGGCCGGATCCTTGAGCTTAAGGAAGCTATGGAGGGCATCCGCCATCTCATTACCTCGTTCCCCACAACCCACATAGATGTTCAGCCTAGTGCGTGCCCACTTAGTAAGCGTCTGAAGGAGCACGGTCTTACCGCTGCCGAAGCCCCCAGGCACAGCCGCCTTACCACCCCTAGCTATTGGGAACATCATATCAAGCACTCGCTGACCCGTGATTAAGGGCTCAGTAGGTTCAAGCCTCCTTACATAAGGCCTTGGTTTCCTCACGGGCCACTTCTGAAGCATTGTTAACTCAACTTTCTTCCCATTCGCCTCAATAACCGCTATGGTATCGGTTATGGTATAGTCCCCATCATCAACGACTTCCTTCAACTTACCGTGAATGTTTGGTGGGACCGTTATATAGTGATCAATGAGTTTGGTCTCCTTAACCACCCCAAGAATCGTTCCTGGCCCCACCTTATCGCCGGGCTTTAATTCATTGTTCCTATAGAAATGCCACTTAACGTCGCGCGGGAGTGCTGGGACCTTCACACCTCTCTTCACGAAGGGGCCTATGAGGCTCCCAATAACTGACAGAGGTCGTTGAAGCCCGTCAAAGACCTTGCCAACGATTCCGGGCCCTAACTCAGCGAATAAAAGACTCCCCGATCCCTCTACGGGTTCCCCGACCTCAAGACCTGAGGTGTCCTCGTAAACCTGGATGTAAGCATGGTCACCGTGCAAACCTATGATCTCGCCTATGAGGCGCTCCTCGCCAACGTATACTACCTCGTAGACCATGGATCCGCCCATGCCCTCAGCCACAACCAGTGGGCCTGAGATACGTCTTATCTTACCCACGACCAAGGTATCACCCGAGTTCCAAAGCTATACCTAAATAACGTCTTATTAAGGAGGAGTAATACTCCTTAACTTCCGCCTTAGAGGCGGACGTAATGTCAGGAACGTAAACAACGATCCCCTTACTTAACGATTGCCTCACTTTCTCGAAATAAGGTTTGAGTTTATCCTGCACAATCACTAGCGTTATACCCTTCTTGGATAAATTATTGACCACGGTATTTAACGTCTTAAGCACTTCATCTTTAGGAGCATTAACACTAACTATGTACCTCTCACCAGCACCTCCTAACGCAAAACCAAGCGTGAAGTACTCGTCCCCGACAACGCATACGTTACCCTTACTTACCGGTAACTTTACCATAGGCGTTCAACCACCTACTAAGTACTTCGTCGAGGAAATATTTGCCCAAACCAAGAGCCTGCGACTTAATAAACGATGAGAGGAGGAATGCCTCATACTCCTTCGCAACCATATACGCGATAGTCACGTCATGTGAGAGGGGGCTGAACGCCATTTCATCAACACACGTGGCGTACCTCAGCGTAGCAATGATGAAGTCAGTCTCTAAGGGATCACTACCTTCAATGACTTCAGAAATCTTGGAAGGTAACTTCGGAAGCTCTGCGGAGACTTCCTTATCCTCTAGGAATGCTCTCCTAACTCTCAACTCAAGCTCATCAATTAGCTTGAGATTCCTCAAGCACTTATCGAACTTCACCTTAGGCCAAATACTATTGGCTACGGACATTATTCTGCGCCAGTATTCCTCAAGTACAGAATCGCGTAGAGAGTCAACATTAAGTTCGTGAATAGAGCCCTCAGAACTCAGCATGAGGGCATCAGCCACCATCATTGCAGGTACGGAACGATACTCTCTAAGTACAGATATCAGGTGTTGCGTGCTCTCAACGCTTGCGAGCCTCTCCAGCAACCACTCACCGATGAAGGGAAAGTGGGTTAGTATCCTCCGGTTTGACGAAACCTCCCGCAATGCCTCAAGTAATTCTAGGAGTTCATATCTTTTCATGAATAACGTAATGAACTGGACAACATTATCCCCAGGTTTAGTTAGTTCCGTAATATCTACTAAGTCATTATGCCAGCACTTCATGAGTGTAGCGAAGATCTCCTTAAGAGATGCTTTCCGGAAATCAATGCTGGCCCGCACCTTCAAGCACTCAATAGCTGAGTAATGGCTCAGAGATTCCAACATGGCATCAATGTCTGTTAAGTTAGATTCACCTAATGAACGCAGCACATTGAGAGTCACGATGCGCTGAAACTCGACCTTGATCTTCTCAAGAAAGCTTAAGTTTCCTGAACTCATTTTCGGATTACCCTTCAGCACGGAATATCTTGTCGTTAAGCATATTCATAATTTCGGGCATTGCTTTCTCAAGCCGTGTAGTGTAAGTGTTATCAATAGCATGCTCCCTATTAAGGCTCTCAACGAGTACACCACCCAACTTTCCCGGGTCACATAATTCCACAGCAGTCACAACGTCCTTAAAATGCTCCTGAATAACCTCCTTAATCACATCAGAGTCCTTGGGAACCACCTTAACTATTACGCTATCGGTAAAGATACCGCTATCAATGCTCTCCTTAAGAAGAACCTTAAGGGATTCCCTGCGCTTGGGAATAGGCAGCTCTGCTAGTTCTTTCCGTACCTCTTCTAATATTTCATTGAGGATTCTGTTCTTAAGCTTCAGGAGCTCAATGTTAAATTCAACTAATTTACTAACATACTCTGCATTCTTCTTTTCGATGAGTTCCTGTAGCGCTCTCCTCCTAGTGTTTCTTAATTTCTTGTAATATTCTTCCTTGGCCTCGGCAATGATTCTCTCTGCTTCCTCCCTAGCCTTACGTAATATTTCCTCCGCCTCCCTCTGTGCCTCCTCCAAAACCCTTTTTCTTAGTTCCTCTAGACTCATAGTGCATCGCCTACACAGGTAGGCCAGCAACCATGGTGAGGAGTAAGTACCCAAACACTAGCCCAAGTATTCCGAAGAGCTCCACGTAGGACGCGAGTATCATCGTGTGTACCCATATTCCTCCCTTAGTTTTCGGTACTTCTATAATGCCTGACATACACACGACGCCCTGCATCCATGCAGACGCGAACTCGGCGCAGAATACCGCTATCCCTATGCCTAGGAAAGCCCAGCCCTTAAGGGCGGTTAATTCACTAACCGATGGAAGTACTGACGTGAGACCTAGTAGGGTAAAGATTAGACCGTAGAATGTCTGGGTCATGGGTAGCGCAGACAGGATCAGTACTTGCTTAAAGTATCCGGGCTCTTCAGCTAATACTGCTAGACCAGCCGATGCTGCCCTCGCTGTCCCTATGGATGATCCTGCCAAACCTCCTGCCAGACCCAGGGCTATGCCTAGTGTCGCAACGAAATTCACAAGATCCACGGCGTCGCACCTTCGATATTATAAAATAAGGGGGGCTTATAAAGAATATTATATAATGAACTATACAAACTTTCAAATCCGTAACGTAATAATAGTAACGTATTAACAACGATTGAGCGTACCCGTATGAAGGAAAATTAAGTACTTTATTACGTAAAATAGTGATGGTCTTAGCAGGACTAGGAACCGTGAATCCCGCCGGAACCTATTAGGATGGCGTCCTCAATCTTTATTGTGAAGGGCTGAAACTCTCTTCCGTCTCCTTCGTAGAATTTGGGAAGGAACTCCACGAAGCATAGCCTCAGCGAGTGAACGAACGCGCCAATTATTCCGAACGCTATATTCAGCAGGTTAGTTAATATCATGACGATGAACGTCGCTATGGCTCCGAGAACTAATCCTAAGGCATGTATCGGTATCGCTGATGAAACGGCACTGCCGAGTTCTAAGGAAAGGCTATTGAAGTTCTGTGCCAGTAACGACGTGGCCAGACCTATCCCCGCTAACCTTGTGTATGACATTATGTCGCCGAGGAGTCCTGTTAGGTCGAAGAGCCAGAATAGTGAGCCTAGTGCCTTGTAAGCTATTAGTTTGCCAGCAATTAGTAGGGATAACCCAACAACTATGCCGTACACTAGGTAGTTAGCGTAAGAATTCAGCGGTGCTGGTAAACTGACGTTGAGGAACTTATACAGGACGTATGGTATGCCGAATACTTCGCTTATGAAGAACCCTATCTTAGAGATTATTTCTCCTTTGTCCCTCAACTTAATGTACTTTATGAATGATAGGACATGCGCTATGTTAACGTGTATTAGTCCAATAATCAGTGCAAGGTTTATAAAGAACATGGGGTTAAGTAGCGGTAGTAAAGCTTGTAGCGTTGATCCCGAGGAGGCGACTAGGTCTATTCTGCCGTTATTGAAAACTATTGAGTACCCAGCAAAGCTGTTGGAGAGCAAACCAAAGAATATCGATGATAGTGAGAGGTACGTGCAGAGTCTTTTGAATAACTTGTATCCCTCGGAGTACGGGTTCTCTATGAACCCTGTCTTCTCTAGAAGGTAGTTAACTATGATGAACATAGCGGTGCCATAGACCACATCAGCAAACATTAGACCGAAGAATATTGTGAGGGAGTACGTAATTATGGGGGTCGGGTCGTACTCATTGTAATTTGGAACACCGTAAATTTTTGTTATCATTTCATAAGGCTTAAACACGCGCGGGTTCCTGAGCTTTGTCGGCGGTGTCCTGTCTGGTGGTGGGGGAGAATCAACGACATACACGTATTTCAAGCCGGAGTAGAGAAAATCCTCCAACCACTTTCTGCTCGAGAGAGGCACCCACCCCTCAACGGCGACCAGGTATCTCCCCTTCAAAGCGGAGAGAAGAACCTGCAACCTATCCCTGTACGCTGTGACCACCACCTTACCTAGGGCCAGATCCTTTGAGACCTTGCTTATGAGCTTCTCAAATTCATCCTTAAGTTTACCTAACTCTATACGCAGATCCTTGATATGTACCCTTAGTCTCTTCAGGAATTCCGAGACCGTAGTGTGTTCTTCAGGTATCTCGATTACCTTACCTCCAATACTCCTAGAGATTTCACTAACATTCTCCACGTCACTCCTTGGGCCGGCAACTATGATTACTGCTTTCCTAAGCTCCTTCAAGGTTACTATGTCAAGCATCACTCGTTGCTTGAGTTCCTCAGGTAACCCAGTGAGAAATTCATTAACAAGATCCTTCTCCAGCAGTATCGTGCGTGCAGCCACTATATTCCCGTTAAAGGATATGTTATCAATGGGGACGTTGCTGTATTTCGGAATCGCGGACAATATTGATAGTACCCGTAGAATTTCCTCAGACTTGGTGATCTCCTCGTTGATTTGCTCAATCTTAGCCTTAATGTTCCTGGCCCGTTGTAAAGCTTCCGAGAGTTTACTCAGTAGACTTAGGAGGTATTCGTGAAGCTTACTTGCCGATATCTTACCGTCTAATTTGACGAGAATCTGCTCGGGAATGATTGCGTCGAACTCGCTGAGTATGCGTTCTAGCCTGCGCAGCCTATCGGCTTCTTTAGAGAGGGCCTCACGGTCCTTCTCACTAACCTCTGTAAGTAACTCTGGGTGTAGGGAACCGGCGCTCTGGAGAGCCTCCAGTAATTTCCCAGCTAGTTTTTTCTCGGTAAGCACCCTTACGTAGACTACCTTCTCCGGGGTAGATACGATCATCTTAACTCCCTTGAGCTGTCCCTGCAACTAACTCTACAACCTTGGAAATAATTTCGCCCTTGTACTGGCTGTACCTCTCCTTCAGCGCCTGCTTATTTTTCTCGAAGTTCTCCTGTGCCTTCTTAAGTTTCACGCGGAACTCCTCCTCTATCTCCTTAATCTCTTCCTCGGTCAATGGCGCACTAATTTCTGCGCTCTTCCAAGACTCAGCTTCCTCCCTAGCCTTACGTAATATTTCCTCCGCTTCCCTCTTAGCTCTCTCTATGATTTCCCTAGCTTCCCTTTCAATATCGCTTAGGGAGGACAACTTACCACTCCCTAAGATTTGTTAGGGATTTTCAAATAAGCTTTAGCTTACCGAAAGGAGACCATCAGCCCTCACACGGTTCTTCATGCTCTTTAAAGTCTTTAATCCGCTCCGGAGTGGTCCTCATCATGTGCACGCTAATGTTTTTAGAAACTTAATTAACATTACTTCGGGATTGTTGAGATGAGTGAGGAGTACATTGTCAAGTTTGAGCATTCTAGTGCTAAGCAATTAGTAACGGTCTTAGAGGCGTTAGGGAATATTGTTGATGAGGCGCTGTTTAGGTTCGCGCAGGATGGCTTAACCGTTAAGGCATTGGATCCGGCGCAGATAGCATTAATAGTAATAAGAATGCCTTCGGAGGCATTTCTTGAGTACAATATAGAGAAAGATCTGGAGGTTGGCGTAAATGTTAACAACCTCGTCAAGACGCTACCCAAACCCAAGAAGGGCGATAAATTTGTGTTTAAGGCTAATGAGGAGTTCTATGAAGTGATAATAGAAGGGATATCAACAAAGAGATATAAGTATAGGTCTATAGAGGTCTCGGCGCAGGAAGTTGGTGAGATTACACCTGAGTTTAAGGTTTCAGCGCTTGTGGTTGCTAGGGCCTTTAAGGAGGCTCTCAAGGATCTTAAGGGTGCTGGTACGATAACCTTCGTTGCTGAGGATGATCAGTACCTTTACTTAAAGGCGCTGGAGGTAAGTGCTGAGGCAAGGCTCTCTAGGGTAGGAGGATCCATACTTGAGATGGAGGTTAAGGAGCCTTCACGCGCTAATTATGATGAGGACTACATATTAAAGGTGCTTAACTTAACAGGCGTGACCGATGCCGTAAACATAAAATTTGGGAATGATGTTCCTCTCTACCTTTCATTCACTCTTGTTGAAGGGGGAAGCGTTGAATATCTACTGGCGCCAAAGATGTAATGATAAGATTTTTATTTGACTGATGATAAAAAATTAAGTGGGTGCTACCTTGGCCGTCTTAGATTTAGACGAAATAGACAAGAAATTAATAAATATTCTCCAAGAAAACGCCGACCTAACATATGCGGAACTTGGAAGAATGTTAGGCATTAGCTCTTCTACGGTCTACATGCGTGTTAAGCGCCTTAAGGAGAGAGGTATTATTAAGAGGATCGTTGCGGAGGTCTCGCCAGAAACCTTAGGGTATAATTTAAGATCCTTAGTCTTCCTTGCAGTAGACATAAAGAAGTACAATGACATAGTGCAGGCACTCCTCAAGATTCCACAGATAAAAGTAATTTACGACATCACGGGAGAGTGGACGTTCGCATTAGAGATACTTGTCAGGGACCATAAGGAACTCTCAGAACTCCTCGACAAGATAGGAACCATCGAAGGCGTTCAGCACACATCAACAGCTGTCGTACTACGTGTAATTAAAGAGGACAGAAAGGTAACACCACCGTGAAGCCCATATTTGGATACTGCTACTTCACGGTAGACAGGTCAGGACAATTCACAGAAGTAATAGTTTTTGAGTACACTGATGAAAACCAAGAATTTGCGGAGATCCTATCAGACAGTCATAGGCTACGTGAAGAGCTAGCTAAGGTAAAAGAGAACATGCAATCATTTATTGACACCGAGGAAGTCAGGGTGAATGGAGAGCGTGTTCACCCGCGAATAATTAGGGTTCTAGCGGGTATTGCGGGCGACCCGCATAGACCCTACATATCATTTATTATTAGGTTTAGGGGATCCCTTAAGCCCGGGTTGAACATGTATGAGGATACATACGAAGAGGACATTGCTGAGTATGACTACACGGTTACGTGGGTATTACCCCCAGGGAGCCGCATTATTGAAGCTGAGTTTGGTTTTAAGTATGAAGTAGGTCCTGATAATGTGATTTCATTCAGAGTTCCGAAGGGTTCCTCTACTCCCGGGTATGAGAAGATACTGTTTTACCTCCCTCCGCTTTCCGAGAAGCACGCAAGTGACGCCAGTAATACTGGAGAGGACTTCTAACGCCGCACTCCGCTACACACATACCTAAGGTTTTCATCTTCTCGCAACTGTACATGCTATACTTCTTCCTAGACCCTCTTAAACCTGCTAGATGTTCGATCTGGTAACGAGCTATTCTTTCATTGAAATCCGGGAGATTACGCATTAGGTCAAGCACATAATCGACATCCGCGCCAATATTCAAGAGAAACGTAGCTAAGGCGAAACGCTGATGATGTGAGAGGTGCTCGCCCTTAAGTAAGGTGTTCATGATTTCTGTTATGCAGGGAGGGAAGAATTTCTCCACAATCTGACCCCTGAGTTCCTCCATGAATTTCTCCTTCTCTGTGCTTAAGAAGCCACGCACGCTACGTACAAGTTCCCTAAGTTCATTAACCTCAGGCATGACGCGTTCTGGGTCAATACTTGCGGTTGACGCTAACTCACTCGCTAACTCAGTAATTCTTAATTTAATTGCGTTTTCAAGTAGCCTAGCGGCATCATGCTTGTTCAGGTACACGTATCCACCGATCACGTACCTATTCACTAATTTCCACTTAGGGTCTGAAACGAGTGACTCTGTTAACCGTAGGTACGTAGGGATAGTTACTCTGAAAGGGTAACACTCAACTACCTCTCTACCTGTGCGCTTCTCTACGCCTATGATCACTCTATGACCGCAGATGTTTGACTCTGAGCCAAAATACTCTAACTCAACACCGAGTTTTCCAGCTATTATGCCGACTACCTTATCTTTATCTCCCAACATGAAGTTAGTAGCGCGTTTGGCCTCAACATCGGCGTACTTGCGTAAAGCCCAAGGATCCACGATGCTAGCAAACATTAACGCCAAGTAAAACGAAATAACCTCTTGATCCTCATCAAACGAAACTAAGTAAGAGCCTTTCCCAAGCGCTGATCGGACCCTCAGCAATCCACGTTCTTTAAAATCTTGCAGATCCAGTAAGTCATTGAGAGTCAGCTCAGTCCCGTAAGTATGTAGGAGGTACTCCCTTAAGGATACCATAAAAGGGTATTTAGCGTAGAAGGGTCTTTCCTTAGGCATTCTCTCTAAGCCCCATCATAAGTCGTAAACTATGCTATAATAGGTATCTTATTAAGATAAGGATAGTCCACTAAGGCAACCAATGCAACAGGAACCTCAGTTAAACATTAATCTCTGGCAGTAGGTTCTCTCCTTTTATTTTAATTGATATCCTCGAGAGGGCTTCGTAGGTTTTCTCGTCGACTAATACGTCCTCACCCTCCACTAGTATACCAAGGCCCTCAAATGGTGAGATCGGTGGGTCAGGAAGGTGGGGGTCAGGCTTATCCCTACCTACGTATACCCACCTGATTCTCCCTTTTCGTTTTATTACGCGGTACCAGTAACGTCCAAAGTATAGGTACTTTAACTTTCTCCCGCCAACAACCTTATGGACTATGTGAAGGGGCTTTAAGTAGTAGCCGCTGTCCTTTATTTTGTCGTTGTACTCATAGATCCTAACTCTATAAGGAGAGTATAATTCCATCACTATCCTGTATCCTCCAACGATCCTTAGGCTCTTCACCATGATCTCTCTATTCTGATACCTGTTACATCAGGTATTAAACTTACGGATCATTCTTTACTTATGCAAATATCGGTTAACTTAAGTTTAAACCTCTTTAGCTCTTTATAGACTTTGTTCTTAAATTCCTCCAGTTCCTCTAGGGGAAGTCCCCGCCTAGCGGCAATCTTCTTCACCTCTTCTTCAACTATAGCATATTTCTTGTATTTTTCATTTAACATCTTCCAGGGTATTCCCTTGAGTGCCTCCCCTACTCTTGTGTCGTAAGGTAAGACACCCTTAATCATGAGTACTGCTATTATGGGGTAACCCACGTATCTCCTGAAGACTGTACCGTTGTCGGTACTACATGCTTCTTTACGTGCTAGATCGATGTAAACCGAGTACCTTCGGCTACCATCAGAGGACACGACTATGGCACTCTTCTTGTCAGTGAATGTAATCCTACCGTCAGCTACGGCACCCGCAGCTTCTAATACCTTTATTTTTGGAGGCATCCTGAGGTAGGACAATATTTGTCACCTAGGTGATTTTACTTCATTAAAGTAAGAGACTTAATCAAGGAAAAAACTTCCGGAATTCTTCGTTTATCCTTCCTTAGATTTAATTCTCTCCGCATAAGTTTCGGGATCCAAGAATTTGCTCTTGTCTATGGGCTCAATGGGTTTTATCTTAACTAACCATCCCGCACCGTACGGATCTTTGTTTATTAAGTCAGGATTATCATAGAGATCCTCATTGATTTCCAGTACCTCACCAGAGCAGGGGGAGTACGCGTCAGCCACTGACTTTACTGACTCTAGCGTAACTATTGGTTCGCCTGCATTTACTGATGTGCCCGGTTCGGGTAACTCAACGTTCACTATGTACTTTAATTTCTTTTGTGCGTAGTCTGTTATGCCAAAGACGATGGCGTCATCCTGGACCTTGACCCACTCGTCGCTCTCCGTGTAAAGTAATCCTTTCTTAACTAAATATTCACCAAGTTTTGTTTTTACTAAAATGTCCTCTGTGCTCATTGTTTTCACCGGATCACACTATATTAGAGGGAAATCAAGTATTTTAGCTTCACAGGGTTTGCCGCGAATATCTATTGCTACCTTGAAGCCTATGTAGGCGTGTGTTGCCTCAATATATCCCATACCAATGCTTCTCCCGAGTAGGGGGGAGTAGGCTCCGCTGGTCACGTAACCTACGACTTTACCGTCGATCAATACGTTATTCCCGTGTCGGGGGATCCTCCTAACGCCTTTCTTAAGTTTGAATGCCACCCTAAACTTCCTTACTCCCTCCTTGTAGATCTTCCTTAGAGCTTCCTCCCCTAGGAAACCTTGCTTCTTGAGACTAAGGGCCATCCAGTACCTTGCCTCTATGGGGTTCACGTCGTTGCCTATGTCAACGCCTATGAGTGGGTACCCCATCTCCAACCTTAGGCTATCTCTAGCTATTAGCCCCGCGGGCTTGGCTCCCGCTTTGACCGCTGCTTCAAATATGCGTTTCCCATGCTCGACCGTGGTCATGATTTCGTATCCGTGCGAGCGCACCTCCTCACCCGTCCAGCCAGACCTACTCACGAGCATTGCTTCCTCTCCTAGCACGCTAGGGCGACGTAGGAATTCAAGTACATTCAGGTTCTCCGCTTCCCCCACGCCTAGGTTTTCAAGTACTTCAGGAGCTCGTGGACCTTGAATAGCTATAAGGGTGGTACTCAGAGTGATGTCCTCGATCGTGACGTTATATCCCCACTCCCTAGCCCATTTTAACATCCATGCACGATCTTTCTCAACGTTAGGTGCATTAACAACGGCAAGCCACTCGGTATTGCTTAAGTAGTACAGCATGACGTCGTCAATAATGTGTGCATTCTCGTCAAGTAGCAGTACTGGGCCACTCATGCGCCCTTCCCTGAACTTACTCAGGTCCTTAGACACTAATTTCTGGAAGAACTCGAAGAGATTGTCCCCGCGTATAAGGTACCTCCCCATATGCGACACGTCGAACACGGTAACGGAGTTGCGGGTCGCTATGTGTTCCTCTAGAGGGTTCCCATAGTCCATCGCGGTTATCCATCCTGCAAACTCTCCCACGCTGGCACCGTACTTTCTGAGGGTTTCTAGGAGCGGTGTCTCCCTAACCGTTTTTAACACCTTAAAAATTCTCGCAGTGATGGCTGATTAACTTTTATCTAAGCGAGTACACTGCAACATATAAAAATTGAGGCGCAATCACAACATTAATCATCACTTCATGCGTGGATAGTTAAACACTTTTAGTGATACCCCTAATTAGTAAGGGAGTGTTGGGATGCCACATTACTGGATACCGAACTCCGCTAAAGAAGTAAAGCAGGAGATGCTCAAGGAAACAGGAGTCGATGACATTGAGGAGTTCTTTAAGGACATCCCAGAACAACTTCGTTTGAGGAAGGAATTACGTGTAGGATTCGGTAAGCCGCTACTTGAACACGAGGCCAGAAGGAGGTTCCTCGAAATACTAAGTAAGAATAAGTTTGCAGGATTTGCGGACATACACCGTGTGTTCTTAGGCGGAGGCATCTGCGCTCACTACGTCCCCTCGGTGGTTAAGGCCATAGTGTCCCGGGCCGAATTCTACACCGCCTATACACCCTACCAGCCTGAAATAAATCAAGGCATACTACAGGCATTCTTCGAGTACCAGAGCCTGATGGCGGAACTCTATGGCGTTGACGTGGTAAACGCCTCGATGTATAACGTGAGCACGGCGGCCGCTGAAGCGGTTAGAATGGCGCTCAGGGTTAAAAGAGGAAGGAAGAGAATACTCATAGCATCCTCAGCGCACCCTGAGATTAAGGAGGTCATTAGGACCTGGGTTAAGGGGTTAGACGTCCGGTTAGAGGAGATCCCCTACAGGCAGGAAGACGGTGAGCTTGACATTAGCGCACTCCACACAAAGCTCGATCATGACGTAGCCGCGGTTTACGTGGAGTCCCCTAATTTCTTCGGTATAATTGAGCGTAAGTTACGTGATATTATAGAAGTTACCCATGATGCAGGTGCGCTCGCTATAGTGAATGCGAACCCACTCTCATTAGGGGTATTCAAGGCTCCCGGGGAGCTTGGTGCCGACATAGTGGTTGGGGACGCACAACCCTTAGGCGTGGGCCTGAACTATGGTGGCCCCTCAGCCGGAATACTAGGCATTCAGGGTAGAAAGGAGCTTATAAGGCAACTCCCAGGGAGGCTTGTCGGCATGACTAAGACTATCGACGGATCAGAAGAAGGCTTCATGCTAATCCTCCAAACTAGGGAACAACATATAAGGAGGGAGCGCGCAACATCAAACATCACAACGAACTCTGGCCTTGAAGCAATAGCCGCCGCTGTATACGTGTCGTTACTCGGTGCTAAAGGCCTCAGGAGGTTGGGCGAGGCACTGCTGGGTCGCACTAAGTACTTCTTAGAGGTCTTACATAAGCACAGCGTTGAGGCCATGCCGCTCTTCGAGAAAGGACTGTACTTCCGTGAAGTTACGATCTCCTTTAAGGGCAGGGATGCAAGGGACGTGATAAGCCAGTTAGAGAAGTATGGAATCCACGTAGGGCCGCCGTTGTCTAGGTTTTATGATGCGATGCATGATTGTAGCTTACTGTGCTTCACGGAACTTCACAGCAAAGACGATATAGATGAGCTAGTAAGTAAGCTAGCTTTGACTCTCGGAGGTGAGGCAAGATGAAGTACAGGCAGGCACGTTGGAACGAACCACTAATATTCGAATTAACCTCTGATCAAGACAGGGAAACATTCCAGCTAGGAGACGATTACTTCGCTAATCTAGGTAAGGAAACCCTCACTGAAGCAACGCAGGACATTGTTCGAGAGAAAGATCCTAACATACCTAACCTCAGCGAGCCTGAAGTTGTACGGCATTACACCCGATTAACTCAAATGTCCTACGGGATAGACGTAGGTGTAGTTCCACTCGGTTCATGCACGATGAAGTACAACCCTAAGATTTGCGAGGACCTAGCCAACGACGACAGGATAACGTATGCCCATCCCTACATGAGTGAGGAGCACCTACAAGGACTACTAGAAATGCTTTACACCCTGCAAGAGTGGCTAGCTGAGTTAACTGGTATGGATGTATGCTCCCTACACCCCCCGGCAGGGGCAGCAGGTGAGTTGGCCGGCGTACTGATAATTAGGGAATACCTGCGGGATAGGGGATACACGCATAAGGACGAAATCCTAATACCTGAAAGCGCGCACGGAACAAACCCAGCCAGCGCTGCCATGGCAGGCTTCAAAGTAGTACGCATACCTACAGACGAAAGGGGAAATACGGACCTAAACGCGTTGAAGACCGCGGTCTCCGACAGAACGGCAGGAATAATGCTAACGAACCCAAGCACACTTGGACTGTTTGAGGAGAAAATAACGGAGATATCCGACCTGATACACTCTAAAGGAGGGCTCCTTTACTACGATGGAGCAAACCTAAACGGCATACTAGGTATAGCTAGGCCAGGCGACATGGGGTTCGACATCGTCCACTTAAACCTACACAAGACATTCGCGGCACCTCACGGCGGCGGTGGTCCAGGAGCGGGTGCTATATGCGTTAAGAAGGAACTTGCTGACTACCTGCCCAAACCACTAGTAAGGAGGGAGGGAAGCAGGTATTACCTAGACTATAATATCAGGAGAAGTATAGGAAGGATAACGTGGTTCTATGGCAATATCGTGCCAGCTGTGAAATCATTCATATACTTAATGATGTTAGGTCCCGAAATACGTGAGGTAGCTGAGGTAGCTGTGTTAAACACCAACTACTTTATGAAGAAGGTTAAGGAACTTCCCGGAGTCGACCTGATCTACGGGCGTGAACGCTGGAGGAAACACGAGGTCGTAATAAGTTTTGAGGGCCTTCATCGGGAGACCGGCGTGAGCGCGGAGGACGTAGCGAAAGCCCTGCTAGATAGAGGAATACATGCCCCAACAATATACTTCCCCCTCACAGTCCCTGAAGCACATATGGTGGAATTCACGGAAAGTGAAAGTAAAAGAACCATAGACGAAGTGATAAGTGCGTACAAGGATATTATACGCCAAGCGTACGAGGACCCAGGCAAGTTAAAGGAAGCACCTAAAAACACGTCAGTGAGACGACTAGACGCACTGAGGGCTAATCACCCAAGGACGTTAGCGCCTACATACAAGTACATTAAGAGAAACGTCAACAGGTAAGTAACGTCGGATTACTAGCAGGTACTACACGCATCATAGTTTCTTCCCTGTAACCAGTTATAACTCGTATATACCCACTTAACTCAGCATCCAGCTTGGGATCTCCGGTGTCCACTAACAGGTATTTTAATCCTCTTAGCTTGGTCTTGGTCGCCAGCACGAGAATATTGTCCCTACCAACGCGCCATATAACCTCGGGGGTGAACTGCTGATTGCCTCGCCCAAACAGGTACCCTTGCCCTCCAATTACCGTCACAACTATTCTGGCTTGAGCAAATGAATTCAATAGGTTAAGGATTTCACGGTACCCTAAATCCTTGGCAATTATTAATCTATTGAACAACGCATCAACACCCAAGATAGTCTTCGGAAGTCCCAGCACGTCTGTTATAGCCTTTACGGTGGACCCGGGGCCAAGCAGGTAGAGAATGCCGTCACGAAGGTACTCCTCAATGAAGTATTCAGCCAGCGCATACTTCTCCTCGGAGGAGCCCGAAGCCCCGAAATCCTTACTCCGAACGCTGAGACCGTCTGCACGTACCGTAATTGCTCTAAAATACTTCCTAACTTTAAGTTCCCCTACCCGCAAGGAGCCCTCATCAATGTCGGCAACGTCAGCGTAATCAAGCACAGTGTTGCCCTCACAAAACATTGTCACCAGCTCAGCAGCTGCTTCAGGGGATGCAGCGAAGATTCCTGAATACATCTTAACGCCCGAGGGTATACCTAACACAGGTACCTCACAGTCAAGAACCTCCACAACATCCCTAGCAGTTCCATCCCCACCCACAAATACTAAAAGATCAATCCCGTGTTCTAACATCATCTTTACGACAGCCTTTGTGTCTGTGCTGGAAGTTTTCTCCTGTGACTCTGGAGGATAGCTTAAACACTTATACTGTAGGGAAGGGATTTGCCTCAAATACTTACAGCCCATGACCCCGCCAGCTACGAGTAAACCGTGGTTAAACCCTGCTTGACGTAAGTGCTTGAGAAAACGTAACGCACGCGAGGGAGCTACGGGTGTTGCCCCTTTCCTTACCGCCTCAACATATAGCATGCCGTCAGTCCCCTTTAACCCTACAGAGCCTCCCATACCGGCAATTGGATTAACAAGAAACCCCACCATTACTGACATGGAGTACCCACCTCCCAATCCATGGGATCCGGAATAAAAGTTTCACAGAGCTCTCCCTCACACCATAGATTAGCAACCCAGCAAATAAGAAAGAGTAATACCCTCGACCACTGCGCGGTAAGGAATATGAGGTGTCCATACTGCGGATCTAATAATATTGTTTGGGACTATGTGAGAGGCGATGTTATCTGTGCGTCGTGTGGTACGGTTCTTGAGAGAATATACGTTACCGAGCAGCACATTAGTCAAGAACTCATGCAGGAGCCTGCAAGGACCCGCACCCACAAAAGGCACGGAAGCAGGCGGGTCACCATAACGAAGTACACGTCAGAGTACCTAAAGCTAATAGACAAGGTCAAGAGAAGTAAAAGATTAAAGAACATAGTTATAGACTCTGAGCAATTAAGGAGATATGTTGACGGGGAAGGACCGCCCGTCAAGATATTTAAGAGGAACCCGCAGAACGTTCAGATGCTGTTGAAAGATCCTAAGGTTAGACTAATACTAGAGGTAATGTTGCGCTTCCCCAGATTGTCTTCCAGGACGGACCGTGCTAAGGTAGCGTTAGCTTTGATGGCGTTAATGCTCTTGACAGGAAGGAGAATTAATGCCAAGGAGGTCGCCGAGAAGTCCGGAATTAGCACAATGCATGCTCGTAGACTTGCTAAGACCTTAGAGGAAAACAGGGAGTTCATGGAGGAATTGAAGAAGGTTATTGAGCAGTGACGTTATTGCCGCAGTGCTCACTAATGTATTTGTCCAGTAATTTCTTAACTAATTGAGCAACCTTGCTGCCATCCACCCTACCCCTGACTTTAGACATTACCTTTCCCATAACAAGCCCAAACGCCCTAGTTCCCCGGACACATACCGTTTGGGCATTATTGTTAATCACTTCGTTAATTATCGTGAGGAGTTCCTCATCTGGTAAGCTCTCATACTTCCGTAGGATTTCTTCAATGGGTGCTCCTGAGCTTAAGTATTCTGCTAGTACCTCAGGGATAGCTTCCTTCGCTATGCATCCCTCGCCAACCTTGGATAGTACTGTGACTAGGTCCTTGAAGGATACTTTACTCACGTCTAAGCCTTCTGACTTAAGGGCCTTCAGGTGAATGAGTAGCGTTGAAGCTATGATCTGCGGATGTACTTTACCATGAAGCTCCCTTAGAAGATCAAGGTAGGTCGTGAAGGCAGGGTCCTTTATTAGCTGGTGCGCTAGCTCCTTACTAAGCCCGTGATCCTTGATGAGTTCCTCCAGAACTTCTTCGGGTGTTTTTGGCTTTAGTTTATCTGCTTCTTTAAGAATGTCCGCGGCTAACCTTAACGGAGGCACGTCGGTTTCCGGGTACATGCGGGCAGCGCCTGGCTGTGGACGTAAGTACCTAGTGGTGCCGTCGGGATTCGCCCCACGTGTCTCGGGGGGTATTCCCTTGAGTGCATACCTAGCCCTATCGACTAATGCTCTCAGCGCTCGTTCACACTTCTCCTTATCAGCGACCACTATGGCATACGCGTCCCTCTGGGGGTCGAGCCCAAGGACTTTGAAGAGCTTATCCTTGATCTCCTCGCTTATTCCGTAAGCTGGTAGCTCATCACTATGTATTATACCCCCAACACCACCCCACGCTTTAGCGTAGTCTGATAGTTCAGTGCCGAAACGGCGCGATGGTTGTACCTCCATGCCTAATAGACCTCCGAAGCCTTTGAGCCTCACAGCAAGTGCTCTTGCCCCCCTCTTAATGGCTCGCTGTATAAACCTGGTCTTGACGTCCTTGAGGATTCCCGTGACGTCGATGAACTCGTAGGTTAGCTCCTCCTCGCGCACACCTCTTCTGGCAAGCTCTTCTTTAATCTCAAGAAGTTTTAATTGACGCATTACCTCGTACTCCACTATCTTCGGTATTAGCTCGAGCTTACTTACGCCCTTCACCTCGGTCTTTACCCCGCCTGAGATTGATATGTTAAGATCCTGCCTTATGGTTCCCAACCCGCGCTTAACCTTACCGGTTAGTCGTAGGAGCATACCTATCTTGAGAGCTACCCGCATTGCCTGCTCTGGTGAATGTATGTCGGGGCTTGTGGATATCTCGATTAAGGGTATGCCTAGCCTATCGAGGTTATATTCCACGTAGCCCGGCCCTTCACCAACCTTCCTTGCGGCGTCCTCCTCCAAGCATATCGTCTGTATCCCTACGCGTCCCTCCTCATCATCTACGTAGCCCCCTAACGCCACTATGGCAGTTCGCTGGAATCCCGTAGTGTTTGAGCCATCTATCACGATCTTACGCATAACGTAGATTTCATCAACAGGTGTTGAGTGAAGCGCCTTTGCCACAGCTAGAGTGATGATTACCGCCTCCCTGTTGAGGTCGTGAGGGGGCTCCTCATCCGTCTCAACCATGCATGCGTGGCCTTGTGGAACGTGGTATATTATCCTTCGTCCCTTCCTCATCTCGTAGAGGGCAGCAGGGTCTATCTCCCCTACCTCGCTCTTCGCTACCCTGAGGTAGCGGGTGATCGTAGTTTCAGGGATGTTATCGCTTGAGAGTGCTGTGGGGCATGAGCAGAAGAGCTTGTGCTTAGTATCAAGTTGCTGATGTATTTCAAGCCCTACCCTCAGACCTAGCGCCTTATAGTCAATCTCCATGGTACCACCTCGGGTAATGCCTCATGTCGTGAACGGGGTTTATCTCGAAAACCATGTTCCTGGTCAACATCTCTACACGCTCTCTCCTCTCGGTGTCCGGGAAGTTACCTATGATCCATGAAAGTTTAACATATGCGGTCTCGGGAAGCATGTCAGAAAGCGGTATAGCTCCGGCCTGCAAGAGTCTTCTCCCGTTAGTGTACACTTTGAGGTTAACTCTGCCAAATAATGTCTGTGACGTGATACCTACGATGACTCCCTCCTCGGATGCCCTCTTCACGGAATCTATGCATGGACCCCTTATGTGCCCTAGACCTGTTCCCTCAATAATTATTCCTTCATAACCCTTATCGACTAGGTAATCTATTAGGGTGCAGTCCATGTTGGGGTAGAATTTCAGTAATGCTACCTTATCACTGAATTTAGGCCTCACAAGAAGCTCCCCTCTCTTTCTGGGTAAGTATGTGTTGCTTAGCTGAATGAATTTCCCTTCAGGCATGATTATTTTACTTAAGGGCACATCGTTGATGGATTGGAAGGCATCTCTTCTGCTGGTATGCATTTTCCGGACCTTAACGCCCCGGTGCACCAGTATGTATTCGTCTGAGGTGGTTCCATGCATGACAACAACTACTTCTCCGTAGGGTGCATGCTTAGCGACGCTCATGCATGCCTTGAGGTTAAGCACAGCATCGGTACTCGGCCTATCACTACTTCGTTGAGCGCCAACAAACATTACGGGTATGGGGAGGTTCTGTAACGCGAAGGCAAGTGCAGACGCCGTGAATGCCATGGCATCAGTACCGTGAGCAACTATTACGGCATCGAAACCCTCATTAATCCTCTTAGCTACCTCCTGCGCTAGCCTACTCCAGTGCTTCGGCGTTATATCCTCACTGAAAACTCGGTAAAGCTCAAGAACCTCTATCAGAGAGGAATTCTCCAGAAACTCAGGAACCATCTCCACAAGTTCCTCCGCCGTGATAGCTGGTTTCACAGCTCCCGTCTCATACTCCACCTTACTTACTATGGTGCCACCCGTACTTATCAAGGATGTTTTCAGGGAGCCTTTCCCGGAAATCCTGCTAGTGCCTGGTGGGGCCACCTTCCCGACGTCTACAGCTTTCTTGCGTAGAATCTCTATCTTAGCACCCTTCCTAGAAACCCCAACATTATATCCGTTGCTTAGCTTGATCACTAGTACTTCACTGGAGCTGAACTCCGTAGAAGGCATCACAATGCCTTCGAGTATTAAGCCAGACTCCGTATATACACGAACTAAATCCCCTACCTCGGGGTTATCACTCACTTCGCAACACCTGAGAATAGTAGGTGAGCCTAAGTTAAAAAGATCCTAAGGAAACAATTACGTCCTTAGACAATACTCGGAAAGCGTGTTACTTGCTCCCGCGCGGTACTGATGAGGGAGGCACTACAGTCGGTACGGGAAGACCTGCCTCCTTCCTCTTCCTAATCCAGTACTCCCTCCTATTCCGTACCCTAGGAGGTAAGTTCCTCTTAGGTTTCTTCTCTATCTTCGGTGTCTGGCTCCTCACCTTACCCGCCTTAGTCATCGAACCGTGCGTTGGCATTCTCTCACGCCCGTATCTCAGAGGAGTTAGACCTTTAAAAGGCTTGGCTCGCCCTAACGATGTCCCTTCAAGGGCTGAGCGACGTCTTGCGTAGCCGTACTATCTGCAAAACCTAAAATAGGTTAATAATGTATTCAGCTTGGTGCGTGGTTTGAGGAAAATACCAGTAATAGATACTGTCATAGGTGCATTTGCACTTGACGGTGATTCCGTAGCGAAGAAATTTACGGTTAAGGAAATAAATCAACTAGTCTCGAGGGCCTTAGCGATAGAGGAGGGTAAGCCCTCAGAGGAATTCCTAGAGCTGTCCAGGGAATTAGGGAACTCGGAGGAAGTAGTGTTCGTCGTCGAGGACGAGGAGCATGCAAGAGCGCTAAGGGGTCTAAACCTTAAGATAGAGTTAGCTCCAGGCGACGAATCAGTGCTTGCTTTAAGGAGCAGAATCGCTGAGCTAGCTGTTGAGGGGGGCTTCATAAGCTCTGTTGAGGAGTGGGTGAACTTCGCTAATGAAGTTTCATTGCAGATAACGAGGATGAAATTAAGGAAGGTTGCACAGAAGCGGGACCTTCTAGCTATTCAAGCGATAAGGGCTATAGATGACATTGATAAGACGTTGAATCTCTTCGCGGCGAGACTCAGGGAGTGGTACAGCATTCACTTCCCCGAGCTTGACGACTTAGTAGCTGACCACCTTAACTACGCGAGAATAGTTGCTGAGTTAGGTAGCAGGGAGAACATAACGAAGGAGGCGTTAAGGAAGTTAGGCTTCAGCGAGGGGAAGGCAGAGAGGATAGCTAAGGCAGCTAAGAAGAGTATCGGTGCCGAACTTTCGGACTTCGATATAAGGCCAATACAGACCCTAGCCAACATAATGCTGGAGATGAGCAGGCTCAGAGAGACACTAACGCAGTACATAGGCCAGGTAATGAGGGAGGTAGCCCCAAATATAACGACCCTAGTAGGCCCATTACTAGGTGCTAGGCTACTCTCCTTAGCAGGAAGCCTCGAAAACCTCGCTAAGATGCCTGCCAGCACGATACAGGTGCTAGGAGCTGAGAAAGCATTATTCAGGGCGCTCAGGACGGGTGGGAAGCCGCCGAAGCACGGCATAATATTCCAGTACCCGGAGATACATTCCTCACCGAGATGGCAGCGCGGAAAGATTGCCCGCGCACTAGCAACGAAGTTAGCGATAGCCGCTAAAGCAGATTACTTCACCGGAAGGTTCATAGCGGATAAGTTAAAGAAGGAATTAATGGAGAGAATAGAGGAGATAAAGAAACTATATGTCAAACCACCACAGCGTCCCAAGGAGAAGAGAGAAAGATTTGGCAGGAGAAGGCCTAGACCTAAAAAGAAATTCAGAGGGAGAAGGGGTCGTAGAAAATGAGATTACTTCCTGGAGGTGAGCACGCATGACGGAAGTAGTTAAGATAGAACCGCATCCACAGTACAAGGGCGTGTACATAGTAGAGCTGGAGGATGGCTCGGTTCGATTAGCTACTAAGAATCTAGTGCCAGGCAAGAAGGTTTACGGGGAATGGCTCTTCAGAATAGGTGATGAGGAGTACAGAGAGTGGAACTCATACCGTAGCAAGTTATCGGCTGCTCTCCTAAAGGGCATAAAGGAGCTAGTAATTAAGGAGGGTAGCCGCGTCCTATACTTAGGCGCAGGATCCGGAACCACACCGAGCCACGTCTCCGACCTCGTAGGTCCCAAGGGTATAGTGTATAGCGTGGAATTCGCACCTAGAGTGGTTAGAGAACTAATAACGGTGGCTGAAGTTAGGAAGAACATAATTCCAATACTGGGTGACGCAAGGTTCCCGAATAAGTATGCGCACATAGTAGACTATGCTGACATAATATATGCTGACGTAGCACAACCCGAGCAGGCGTCAATAGTAAATGTGAACGCGAAGTACTTCCTGCGTGATGGTGGGTACCTCTACCTAGCAATAAAGGCCAGAAGCATAGACGTAACTAAAGAGCCTGACGAAGTCTATCAAAGAGAAATAAACACGCTCATTAAAGGTGGCTTTGAAATAATAGACGTCGTGCACCTAGACCCTTACGACAAGGACCACGCGATGGTATTCGCCAGATTCAAAAGAGGGTAGGATGAACCCATCTAACGTTTTATTTTAACTATATTTTATAATAACTAAACATAAACTAAACATAACTCCCGATACTCCACTTTCCAAGTTAGAGATCATCAAGCAAGATAATATGTGCGCGTAGGTGTTCCTTAAGGTCAGGGAATTTCTTTTTACGCTTATAACATAATAAATTATTAGTGCGACAATGAGCGGGGAGTCAAGAAACCGAAGGAAAAAGCTGAGGATGTTGCTGGAGAGGGTAGTTAATATTCTAGAAATCACAGGGAAGAGATATACAATACTACGTTTTCCATCAAGCTACAGAGAGAGGTCCATAGACCTCATAGCAGTTGGTGGTGACGTTGCCGACGTGATAATTAGGGTTAAGACAGGCGCGAGCGTAAGCAAGGACGAAGCACACGACATGTTAAAAGCGTCGTTAGCGCTGGACTCAGTCCCAGTGGTAATATCCGATGATCCAGAGCTCTACGATAATATCGTATATGAGAGGAGCGGCGTGTATGTAATGAATGAAAGGACATTGGAGAACATGTACCTCAAGCCAACGGAGCTGATAGCCCTTTACAAGAAGGGCGAGCTGTATCTGTCGGTAAATAGAGAAAAGCTCAACGAAGCAATGCGGAGGAGAATGATGAGCATTAGTGAGTTATCATACCTTACAAGCATCTCTAGACGCACGGTCTTCAAATACAAGAAAGAAGGAGGAATGGTGACGGTTGAGAATGCCGAGAAACTAGTGAGTGTGGTAGGCGAGGACGTCGTAGAATCAATAAGTTTTGACATAATAGCTAAGGATATCCAGGAACGAATACGTGAATTAGGGTTATGTCTACGTAAGGCACTAAGCAATCCACGACTAGAACAACGCTTGAGAGAATGGGGAGAGGTGTACGACATACGTAAGTCAGCTCCCGACTACATAGTATCAGGAGAGGAGATACAGGTTGTGGTCGACGCCACACCACCAAGCAGGAACACGCTCAAGGATGTCGTCAGGAAAACCGTGGAATGCGTTAAATTAGTTGATGTTGTGCAGAGAGAACTCAAGGCTAGTGTGAGCGTTATCGCTTCACGAGAAAATGAGTCTTTGGTTAAGGACGAGATATCCCCCTACGTTAACCTAAACAAAGTCAGCATTGAGAAATTAGAGTGAAACCTTATACTTAAGGTAACTCTCAACATTTACCATGCGTAAACCCAAATTAACTTATGCTAGAGTAATTACTCGCAGGGACTGATAGCCGATGAAGGTAATAATTACTGGGCGACCTGGCGTAGGTAAAACCACGGTCTTTAGCAAGACCATAGAATTGCTGAGAGATAAGGGTATTACAGTTGGGGGCTTCGTATGTCCTGAGATCAGAAGGGGAGGCGTAAGAGTGGGGTTTGATATCATTGACATACTAAGCGGGGAGTGCTCACCTCTCGCGAGAGTATCCGGACCTAACCTACCCGGTGTTTGCGTTGCAAAGGTTGGTAAGTACTGCGTCTTAGAGGATGCGGTGACCGTAGGGTGTAAAGCTATTGACGTAGCTTTGCGTGCAGCAGACGTTGTTGGGATAGACGAGGTCGGTCCTATGGAACTTAAACTAGCTAAGCTAAGAAGATGTATGGAGAGAATTTTGAAGAACCCTCAGGTTATTGCCTTAATAGTCCTGCATAGAAGATTAGCTAGCAACATAGGTAACCTAGTGAAGGGCGAGCATAGGCTCTTCTGGGTAACCGAAGATAATAGGGTAGAATTACCCAACTTAATAGCGGATATTATTGCAAATAGTGTTAAAAAGAAAAAATGAAGTACAATAATACCAAGCTATGGCATCATAACCTGATTAACCTATATTAGCGTCAGAACAGAGTTTATCAAGGTGAGGGTGGGGTTACGGTAATGGAAGTCTCACTAGAGTCGAAGATACTGGAGATAATAAAGAGCAAGACAGAGAAGGAAGGTGGTGTAATACAGAGTACTCTTTGGTCAATGCTTGGTATAGACAACAGGGAAGGAACCAAGATAGTGCTAGGACTTGTTCGTAAGGGACTCATAAAGAGGGAGCCTGTAACATTCAAAGGGCGCAGGACCTACAAGTTAATATACAGCCCAGTAAAGTCAGCAAAGCTGAGCATAGTCGTTAAGTTAAACCCAGTAATGTACATCCCATGCTTTACTTGCAGAGAATTGCTGAGATGCGGAATGGGCGGATATTATAACCCGTACAAGTGTCTCTTCCTGTCGCATTTTATTGAGAATGGTAGCCATTAGCCACGCACTCAGCAAAGTTCATCCATGACGCGTTAGTTCTTATGAATTGCCCACCGAGGTGTGTCCGTGAGGCCTTCAACCCGCGTGACTTCAAGCATTCAATAACGGCGGTAGTAGGCGGCATATCTATCTTCCTAATCCTCGCAGGAGACGACACATTATAAGTTAAACCATTAACTTGGGATTCCGCAATCAGCAACTCTAGTAACTTGCGGGAGTCCCGCTGGGTAGGGAGATATTCGTATTCAGAACTCTTAACGAGATTTAACATATGACCTAGGAAGTCCTCATGAAACAAGTTACATGTCCATAATGGACCTACAGTTACTAGCCGCTCTCCACAGGACGGACATAGAGGATTATGGGGAATGTCGTTGATCGATACCACTTCTCTATAGTAACACTTTCTGCAATACGCTAGGTACCCTAAGCACTTATCCAAGACCTCGGATGCTTTACTAGCGCCCTTCCTTACCTGGACGATCGTCCTGAAATAGTGGTGCTTTGCGAACGTTATCAGGGGTTCGATGTATCTGTCGATTTCAGCTGCGCGTCTGCAGATATACCCCAGCAGTACACGTAACCCCACCTCGTGGGGGATATCGGTTTTAATTAATCTAACATCGTACTTCCTTGAGCCAGCAACCCACTTAACGCCACTCAAGGGCGCGGTATCGGTGGCGGTGTAGCCAACGGCACCGTTTCTTCGTACACACCAAAGTGATGATCTAACGAAAGGTGCTGGGGATCCAAACGGGTCTATGTCAATGAACTCAAACGTTCTCCCCAAGGATTTCCAAAGGTACATTAGGGCATTGGCGTCGAGTTTACAGGCCTTAACAACAGACTCAGCACTATTCAGCTTGATGTTCTCCTTTATTACAGTAAATGCATTCATATCTATGTCGTTAGCTATGGCTAACGATACGTTAGGAACTTCTAGATAATACCTAAGGGCTCTAACGCCGCTTCCAGCTAAAGCATCAAGAATTCGGAGGTCGCTAAAACCAGATAATGCAGTAAGCACATTAAGTGCAAGTATGGATAGGTCCCTGTTAAGTACCTGCTTGGGATTATAGAAAACAGGAGCCCACGAGGGTTCATACACTCCGTCGCTTCTGCGGTACTTTTCAGGGTTAGGTACCTTCAGCAACGCCTTTCCTTCCCTAATGATGATTAACTCTTGCAAGCCCATCACCATCGCCCCTATAATGTAGGTAGCAAGCTTTAGAAGAAAATTAATGTTAATATTGAGATCATCACACGGTTGCGGGTTGACAACGAAAGTACTGTGGACCTTTTGTTTCTAGAAAATTAGATATCGACCACTATGAGGAGGTTGTCTATTAGGTCGCGGTACCGGTTACGTATGGTTACCTCGGAGACGTCTACTTTCCTAGAAACCTCCTTTTGCGTCTTTCTTTCATCTAGGAGTATTGACGCTATATAGAGTGAGGCTGCAGCAACACCTTTTGGCCCCTTCCCTGAGGTTAAACCATCGCGCTTAGCTATGGTGATTATCTTCCACGCAAGCATTGTGGTGTGGTGTGAAAGCTTAAGTTTGTTGGCCATAGACTCGACGTACCTTCTGGGATCTAGTGGCTTCACCCTGATCACGCTATCTGAGTCGCGCCTGATTTTCATTTCGGCATTCCATAGATCCTGGAACGTTACCATGCATCTCCTAGCGATCTCAGCCTGCTCGACAGGGGTGTTGAGGTTCCTAGTGGCTATTACTATCGATGCGGCGACCATCGCACGCATGTTCTTCTTCTTTATCAGACCTGCCGCATGCAATTTACGTATGATGTTTCCTGCCTCCTCACGGAGTTCCGCTGCGTTGGGTAAATTCAAGCTCCCTATTACACTATTCATTAAGCGTAATGCCCGGACTAGGCGCCGCATTTTCCCGGATGCACGTATTCTTCTGTTTAATCTTTCGAGCTTCCTACCCTGTTGTGACTTCTGATCTATTACTGAGTGAAGACCGCGGTCATGCACTTTCTCGGTCATTGGGGCACCGACGCGTTCACGTGCTAGGGAATCTTCGTAGCTAAAGGCCCGCCATTCAGGCTGGAGGTCGACGATATGCTCTGCGAGCACCTCCCCCGTCTCAGCGCATATTACTTCTCCCCTGGACTCATCGTATATTATATCACCTGAAGGACATCTAGATTTGAATTCCTCAATCATTTCCTAACCCTCCTACGACGTTTTGGTTTAGGTTTAACGAACAAAACACTATGAGGATCCACCTCAACACCCTCTCTTAAGGGTCTGACTACGGCGTATGGACCCCTAACGGGACCTATTATATCCACGAGTATTCCGACTTCGCGTCCCCCAGAATCAATAACAATGCTACCTATCCGCGGTGGCTTCATGGTGGTCATCTTGACGAGCAATCTCCCTGTCGGTGTCTTATGTATAAAATAACCGAGCTTAATCAGCCTCTATCCCCTTCCAAAAACTATGTGGGATAAATACTTAAGGTGGTAATACCTTAAGAAGGACAAATTTAAGGATAACGTATTTTCTCAAGACGTTACAGCTACAGAGTAGTACCTACTCGGTATTACCGAGGTACTAATAAATAAATCAACAGCCCTTAACCTTACTAAGTGCCTCAGCAAGCATGCGTATGAGTGCTTCCTTGCTAACTCCTCGGTTTTCGTCTATACGCACTATTATTCTAAAACCATAAGACGAATGCCACAGTCTAGGGTAATACTTCCCCTCCTCTATTTCGCAGGACACACCTATCGATTTACAAGCAAGTAATATGTCCTCTTTACGTAGAGGGTGTATCGCCATTGATTTCGGGATACGCCTCCCAGCTTTTCTAGAGAGTCTAGCGTCCAGATACTCAGGCCAAATTATTATGTCCTTTATAGCCATGTATTTCCCCACATAATCCAATTAGGGTAACATGCTCAATAAGAGTTTACGCTGGTCTAAGCCGTTTCCTTAACGTAAGTAGTACATGATGAAGCTAACTACAAGTAGCAAGATTACTGAATTTTAAACAGTAGGCCTATGTACTTAGGCCTCAGCTTCCTCCTTTAAAAGGACGGCGTTAACCACACCATCCTGTCCAGGTCTTGAAGTCACCTTAGCAAGTCCCTCTGAAGTCTCTATGATGGCACCCTTAGTAATTATGCTTCTCCGAGCATACTCACGGTTAGCGGGGGTCTCCACGACCCTCAGAATCTCTGCCTTCTTCGCTTCCCCTGTTTCAGGGTCAATAACATTCGCATACTTCGCCCTCTTTAGCCTGATCTTCACGTTTCCTCCACGCACTCTGATTGTGACAACCTTCTCCTTGGTACTAACCATAGTTAATGTGGGGAATCGACCTAACTCATACTTTCTGTTCTTCCTATGAGGTCTCCTCCTGCCGCCCGTTATTTTCCGGAGATCCTTTCCTTGGTAGATGCCCATTGACTCCAGCCCAGAGCTTTGTGGACGATATCCCTTAAAAGCTTTTAACGGGAAAGACCTACGAGAGCATGACGAGTACAGGGAAGAGAAAGGAAGTAGTAGCAAGGGTGCTGAGAAGGCTTCAGCGTGTCGTTGATCCGCTCTTGAGGCCTGTGTATAAGTTATATGAGCTTTGGTTATGGTCACAAATATCTGGCGGTCCCATACCTAGGCACGTAGCGATAATACCTGACGGAAACAGGAGATGGGCCCGCTTCTTAGGATTTGACCCTATAGAGGGTCATGAATATGGTTATGAGCGATTAAAGGAGGTGCTGGACTGGTTATGGGATCTCGGTGTGAAGGCCGTCACGATATATGCTATGTCATATGAGAACTGTACTAAGAGATCAAAAAGAGAACGGGAACACTTACTTTCGTTACTCGAGCGGGGCATAAGTGAGATGCTTGAGGAGGGAGTGATTGATGAGAGGAAAATAAGGGTAAAATTCATCGGGAGACTAGATATCATACCTCCAAACATTCGTGAGAAAATAAAGGTGATTGAAGAACGTAGTAAGCACTACAATGAGAGATACCTAAACGTGGCCCTCTGCTATGGTGGGCGCCAAGAAATAGTATCAGCCGTTCGGCTATTAGCCGAGGATATCCTAAAAGGTAAGGTTAAGCCTGAAGAAATAACTGAGGAAGTCTTCAGAAAATACCTTTCAACGTCGCACCTGAAGCTGAACGGGCTTGACGAGCCCGACTTAGTTATCAGAACCTCCGGCGAGTTACGTGTCAGCAATTTCCTCTTGTGGCAGATAGCCTACAGTGAACTGTATTTCTGTGAAGCGTACTGGCCCGAGTTCAGGAAGATAGACCTCTGGAGAGCGATAAGGTCGTACCAGAGAAGGGAACGACGTTTTGGGAAGTGAGTGAATGAGTGGTAATCACACTAGCTCTTTCTCTATGGCGTACATGGTTACGGATACCGTCATTATTATCCCTATGTACAGTATTAACGTCTGGATAAGATAGTTCTCGTTGAGTAATCTCATTATCTCACTCAGGTTGCTGGTTCCGGACGCCAGAATAATCCTAGCCATGTTGGTGAAGAATTGATATATTATTGCCAGTATCGCTAGTGCCATGATTTCCCTCCATACCTTGAAGGATCTCTTGAGTATTCTGAAGGCAATTCTCCCAGCAATCAAGGGAATTACTGACACTACGGCGTAAGGGACTATATTATTTATGTAGACAGCTATTGAGATTATATCAAAGGCAAATCCTCTAGAGTACAGTGTTGTGTAGGTTATAACAGCGGTTAAGCTCAGTGAAACCATAGTGAGCATCAGGGAAAGCTTCGTTATTGGAGAGGCCCTCCACCACTTTGAAATACCGGCGCTTATCCCGAATCCTTTAGCTACAAAGATTAGGCCCAAGATAGTTAAGGTTAGTGCTGATGCGTATTTGCTGTAGGGGCTATTAGCAACCAGCACGTATGTAAGTATTAATAACCCAGGAACCCCAAGGAAGAACTTAGCAAAGCGTGTCTCCTCAAGGGCTTTCTTAATGTATCGCCCCAACAAAACGTAGGTTTCCTCAACCCCTCTTAACTGCTCAACAACAACCTTCTCAACAGCTACGACCTTAACTATAGACTCAACTATAGGCATCACCGATTCATCCTCAGCACTATCGACAACAACGACCGCTGACGTAATTCCGAGGTGCTTAACGATGCTTTCTAAGCGTTCCTTAAGTTTAAGCCCGGCTCTAGCACCTCCTTTCTCGTGCCCGGCAACTAAAGCTATCTCAACATTGTGACCTTCACTTTTTAAATCTCTGTAAACCTTTAGAGCAGTGAATATCGTGTTAAGGTCCGCGTCCTGAGGCCTAGCTAACGCGTATTTTTCCGCAGCTGCAAGAACTTCCTTATAACCTACAATAGGAGTTTTAATACCAACACGTCCTAAATCATCGTCGAAATCTATTGCCAGCACTAAGGTACGCTCCTCGCTCACTCTCTAAGCCTCCGTTCTAAATCAAGGTTCATCAATATCACTAATTAACCTTAATCACGCATGTATTATATGTTGAGAATTATATTAACCTATAATCACCACAATGCTCCTTAATCAATTATTGCCAATAGTTTATGGCTTTTAAGGATAAATAACTATGTATTTGATTTTTCTTCGTTCCCTAAGCCATAGAGAACCTTTAGATCCTCTATGGTTAATCTTTTTCCTTCTCTGAGTTTTCGTTCAGCCTCCTCACGTTTCTTACTTAGTATTGCTTCTTCCATAGCTTTCTTCCTACCTAGCCTAATTTCACGTAGCTTGCTCTGAGCCTCACGGTACTTAGGTATGACTTCATTAAGCTGTTCTGTTATCTCCGCTAACCTCTGTGCGTTATCCATGATTTCTTTACTTTTTCTATCTATTTCTTGTTGGAGATTATTTACGTCTTCTTTTAATGCCCCTATGCGACTTCGTATACTGTTTATTTTCTCTGAAAGGTCATTGATTTTCTTATTTATGTCATTCAGCTCTATCATTAAACTCTTCAACTCTGCTCTGAGTTCCTTACATTCTTCGTACATTCTTCGTGCTTCAAGGGCTTTTTCAAGTAGCGCCTCTAGGCGAGCGATCTCCTTTATTATGCGGTTTTCCTCCTCGAGTGGGAGCGATTCTGTGATTATCCTCCATTCAAGCCTGTCGATCTTACTTCTAATCTTCCCTATGGTTACGTTGGTGCTTCGAGCATTACTTAATGCGGATTTCTTAGCGAATAATTCGGACTTAACTTGTCTAATTCTCTTAATTAACTCACGTCTCTGGCTTATTAGGTCTTGGCGCTCCTCCTTAAGTCCATTGAGTGTTTCACGGAGCTTCTGTAGCTCGCTCCTGTAACCCTTTATTCTCTCTATTAACTCTCTCCTCTCGGCTTTTAGCTCCCTTATTCTTGAAGCTACTTCGGCTCTCTGCTCTTTAAGGTGCTTTATTTGTCTCCGTAGCTCGTCTATTTGCTGTAAGAGTTTCTCTTCATCGCTCACGCTTTGCAAGATCCAACCCTTCTAGAGATTTTAGGCGTCACTTTATCAGTACTCGTGCGTCAGCAATCTTAGCTCCCTTACCAACTTCGAAAGCCATTATCGGGTTGAGGTCAACATCGCTCACGGAATCCTGCTCCTCCATGAATCTTGAGAGGTTTATTATGATGTTAACTAACGCCTCCTTGTCCCTAGGTGGCATGCCTCTGTACCCCTCTAGCAGTTTAGATGCTTTGATCTCACTGAGCATGGTTTCCGCGTCGTACTTCGTTACTGGTGCTATTCTAAAGCTCACATCCTTAAGTACTTCCACGAAGATCCCGCCTAAACCAAAGAGCAGCACTGGCCCGAAGGTTGGATCCCGCGTGGCGCCAACTATTACTTCGAGACCCTCAGGAACCATTTCCTGCACTAGAATGCCAGTAATTCTAGCATTAGGCGCTTTCTCCTTGACGCTCCCCATGATACTCTTGAAGGCCTTCCTCACGTCGTCCTCGTTCTTTAGGTTGATCTTAACTCCACCCACGTCCGACTTATGGACAATGTCGGGGCTCACTATCTTGAGTACGACGGGATAACCTATTTCATTGGCTATTTTAACAGCTTCATCCTCACTCTTAGCTAGCGCGGCTTTAGGGACAGGCAAGTTGTATGCTGCAAGAACCTCGTAAGCTTCGTGTTCCAGTAGCTTTGTTCTGCCTTCCTTCTTTGCTTCCTCAATAATCCGCTTGACCTTTTCCGCGGCACTCATGGCGAAACCCACTTAACACTACGTGGGGGAAATAAAAGCTCTTGTGGGGCAGAATCTTATAAATATATCAAATTACATCTTTTTGCTATGAGTAAGCTCTATGGGTTGGGAGCTGTGCTCCAAGCCCCATGGGGTCCCCTAGATGGGGGACCGTGCCGTTGGTCTCGACCGTCGCCCATGACCCGATGACGTTTAGTCGAGGCGGAATTCCCTAGGTGTGGCCAATAAAAACCACATGAATTAACTGGAGTGGCACCTTTAGGGAGAAACGGTTCAATTCATTATAACTAATCCTTTAATCATGAGTAAATTAAGGTTTTAGTAGAACCCGCTGGGTTCTTCGGTAAGGAAATCCTCGCCTCCAGCCAAAACCCTCTGGGTGGCAGCGTAGAGTGAATCAATGCCGTAACCCTCCTTAGCCGAGAGGGGGATCACTTCGCTGAAGGCGTTCTTCACTACTCTACATAGATTTTCGCTGATCTCCGGATCCACAAAGACCGTTGACAGGGTTAATTCTGCACAGCTGTGGGTATCCTCAAGGAGCTTCATGAGGTTCACACTATTCTTAAGCGTAGTAAACAGTTCATTCGGATTTGCAAGATCGGCGGTGATTAAATCAATCTTGTTGAGTGCTAGCGTCAGCGGTAGCTCTAATCTGTAAAGAGTTGAGAGTGCGAGGAGGGTTATTGAGAGCGCGGAAGTCATCTCAGTAGCTAGCCTAACATCCACTAGGAAAACCATGGCGGATTTGTAACCCCTAACTAGCTCCTTAATTATTATGGGTCCTAAACGCCTGAACGCTATGACCTCTAATTGCCCGGGCAAGTCAACTAATGCGTAATTAGCGCGTAACTCCTCTACTTCGTTCCTTAGGTCTGCGACGTAATTCACTAAGTAATCAACGCTGGCAATCATTGCACCGTTAGGACCTAATCCATGCTTAATCATTAAGTCACGAGCATTAACGTACCTTCGCACATCAACATCGGGAGTATAGGGAAGTACCTCAGCAGCGGGATCGAAGTTCACCCTAACGACATCCATTTGGTGATCCTCCATCCATTCACCGAGAGACTTAACTAGCGTTGACTTTCCCGAGCCTGCGGGTCCGGAGATTAAGATGTAATACATTAACTCACCACCAGAGCAGATGTCTCGGGCGCTTCTTATACTTTCCAATGATGTTAATCTTATGTCCACACTTAGGGCACTTATTGTCTTCACTTAAATTCCACTCGATTATATCGAAGCCGTACCTCTGCACTAGAAGCGTTCCACACTTGGGACAGTAAGTATGCTCTAGGGGATGACCAGGCACGTTCCCCACGTAGACGTAGTTCAGCCCGCATTCCTTAGCTATCTTGGCGTGCTTCTCTAGGGTTCTCAAGGGTGTTGAGGGCACGTCACGCATGAGGAAGTCGGGGTGGAATCTCAGCACGTGAAAAGGTGTGTCAGGGCCGAGGTTATCCACTATCCAGCTAGCCAGCTTCCTAAGGGCATCCTCATCCTCACCGTATCTCGGAACCACAAGATCCGTCACTTCTATGAACACCCCATGCTTTTTGAGTTCTAGTAGGGCGTCGAATATGGGTGTAGGATCGTTCACGCCCATGAATTTCCTGTAGAAGGATGGATCCGCATTTCCCTTGACATCAACTGTGGCAGCATTTAAATAAGGTGCTAGTTCCTGTATGGCTTCAGGGGTCATGTATCCGTTAGTTACTATTGTGTTAAACAGTCCGCGTTTCATCGCTAACTTAGCTGTATCGAGCATGAATTCGTAGAAGACCGTAGGTTCGTTATAGGTGTAACTCATACCGTCAGCCCCATACTTTAGGGCTAGATTCACGACTTCCTCCGGGGTAAAGTAGTCTCCGATGATCTTCTCCTGACGTGCCTGACTTATGGTCCAGTTCAAGCAGAACTTGCACATGAAATTGCAACCAGCGGTAGAGATAGACATTACTAGCGAGCCAGGGTGAAAGTGGGTGAGGGGTTTCTTTTCAATTGGATCTACGTTTGCGGCTGTAAGTAGACCGTAAACTAGTGTGTATAACTTGCCGTCATGGTTGTACCTGACACCGCAAACCCCGTATGATTCAGGCTGTATTACACACCTCCTTGAACATAGGTTGCACTTCACTCTCCTATGATCGAGCGGTTCCCAATACTTAGCTTCTCTCACCCAAGGTTTTGAAAGATCAGGTTTTCTAGGCATTTTAACACCACCGACCCACTAGGTAAGTAGTGTTTACACAAAGGATTAAGTTATCGAGTAACACCGAATACGTCAATAAGGGGAACCGTGAATTAAAACACAGGGGACGGGAATGATAGTATTAGTGTTTCCAGAGCTTGAGGGTATAGGGAGGAAGGTTGCTGAGGATTTAGGATCTTACTTCCAAGTAATTCGAAGGAAAGTGTTCCCAGATGGTGAGTCCTACGTCAGGATAGAAACTAACGTTGAGAATAAGGACGTCATTCTAGTGCAGACCACGTATCCTGAGCAAGATAAGAGGCTACTGGAGTTATTCTTCGCCGTGGATGCCTTGCGGAGTCATGGCGTGCGCAATGTCAGAGTGGTACTTACTTACTTAGCATATGCACGTCAGGATCGTGAGTTCCTGCCCGGCGAGGCTGTTAGCGTAAGGACTGTGTTGAGGCTACTGAGCGATGCGGGTGTGGACGAGCTCTACGTTGTTGACTTACATAAACCCGAAAGCCTAAGGTACTTCGCGGGTCAAGCGAGGAACATTATACCCTCTAAGGTTTTCTCCAGCAAACTAAGGAGCATGGGTCTTAAGAACCCCATAGTTGTTTCACCTGATCTAGGAGCATCTCATAGGGCTAAGGCGCTCGCGTCCGAACTTGAGTGCGAGTGCTTCGTAATAAGGAAACACAGGGATAGGATTACAGGTCAAATAAGACATGAGTTACCGGAAAACATAGATGTTGATGGGAAGGAAGTCGTAATAGTGGACGACATAATAAGTACTGGTGGCACCGTAGCTAACATAGCATCTTTCTTGCGGGGATGTGGGGCATCAGAGGTGTTCGCGGTTGCGAGCCATGGGCTATTCGTTGGTGAAGCCCTAGGAAAATTGAGGAATGCTGGCGTAGACAAGGTACTTACACTGAATACGCTGGCCGTTAGAATTAACGATGACTTAATAGAGTACGTGGACGTTAGCCCGGAACTAACTGCCGTGCTTAGGGAATACCGTGCTCCATGAGGTAATGAAGTACACATCTGAAAGACAGTGATAGACTATGAATTCATTACCACGAATTAGTAAAGCATACTTCTTCTTGTCAGGAGAGCATAGGACGCTACCTTACTCAGAGTTAATAGCACTTAGTGAAGCTGAGCACAAATACCTTAAGATCCATGCTAAGCTGGATCAAGTAGTTATTGGAGAATGTGAGGAGGGCTTCTTTGAGGTACTTAGAAGAAGGGCAGCCTTGGTGAGATATGCTGGAGTAATGCTTGGTGTAGTTGAAACAAGTGAGGGTGTAGAGGGGCTACGTAGGCTCCTGAAGGAGTGTGATGAGTTAAGGAAATTACCCTTCAGCCACGTAGCGTTCAAGCGAGTGAAGAGGTATGGATATAACGTGAGGTATGCTGACGTGATCAATGCGATTCGAGGAACGCTACAAGGCGCTATACGTTCCCCTGATGCCCCCTTAATAGATATCATATTGAGTGAAGGAGTTATTATTATTGGCTACAGGCTCTTCACAAGGAGAATGCGTGAGTTCGATGCGAGGGCACCACAGCATAGGCCAGTATATCTCCCGGGGACACTCACCCCTCTCTGGAGTAGGATATTCGTGAACTTGAGTAGAGCTGGACCTGAGGGTTTGTTCTATGATCCGTTCTGCGGTGTTGGGGGATTCCTGCTTGAGGCTTGTGTTATGGGACTCAAGTATGTTGGGAGCGATATAAGCGTACGTCACGTTACGGGTGCGGCAGAGAACCTCATGCATTATGGATGTGTGCCTCAGGTTTTCGTGGCTGATGCGTGTAGTATGCCTGTACGGAAAGTAAGTTCCATAGGAACAGACCCGCCCTACGGAAGGTTAACGCAGGTGAAGTGTAGCGGGGGGTTACGGGAGTTAATGGAGTGCTTCTTGAATGAGGCAGCGGAGACCCTAATCAGTGGTGGTTACTTAGCATTTGCCCAAAGAAAGGATGTTGAGGTGGAAGAGGTAATTGATGACGTCGGTTTAAAGATCATGGAGAGACACCTTAACTGGGTTCATGGAGCACTAACAAGGGACATCTTCGTGGTGAGGAAGCCTTGAACCCCATTAGAGCAACAATATTAGGGGCGTCAGGACCATACCCAGGAAGTGACGACCTTCCCTCTATAATCGTTTGCTATGGAAGAACACGCCTATTGCTGGATGCTGGCGAAGGAACGCAACATAGGATACACGAGGCGGGTTCCAGTGTTGCCTCCATACGCTATATCTTAATAACGCACATGCATGGCGATCACATATTGGGACTAATCCCGTTACTGCAGTCCAGGTCGCTCTCAGGCACCGAAACGCAAGTGACCATCATAGGGCCTGAAGGAATACGAGATTACCTTCTAGAGAACTTCAAACTCCTGTACTTTAGGCCTAGGTTTGACGTAGCTGTTATCGAGCTTAAGAGTGAGGACGAGTTACGACTCTCCAATGACGTAGTGGTACAGGCAATAGAACTTGATCACGGCATAGTTACTTACGGATACGTGCTCCACTTCGGAGGCAAGAGGACGCTTGCTTACATTACTGACACTCGCCCATTACCCAAGAAGCTCTCCAGCATCGTGGAGGAGCCTGACGTATTAATACATGATGCAACACTCTCATCAAACGACAGCGACTTAGCACTGGAGTACAAGCATTCAACGGCAGCTGAGGCAGCCCACGTTGCTAGGGAGGTTAGAGCAAGGATGTTACTTCTATTCCACGTTTCGCAGAGGTATAGGCATGGTTACGGGGATCACCTGAGAGAGGCAAGGAAAATATTCAAGTACTCATGGATAGCTAGGAAATTCATGCGCATTATGATCAAGTAGTTCACTACGATTTTCGAATCCTACTTTAAATACTTAGGGCGAAAAGAAGCTCTGGGACTAGTGTTGAAAGTTGTTGGGTAGGTGACAGGCTTGAAGCGAGTGCTTATCTGTGTAACCGGAATGCCGGGATCCGGTAAGTCAGTGGTTGTAGAGGGTATAGCTGAGGAATTCGGGTACCCCGTCCTAAGTATGGGTGACGTTGTCAGAGAGGAAGCGAGGCGTAGAGGTGTAAAGGAGGATCTTAAATCAATGATGGAATTCGCTAAACGCCTACGCGAGGAAATGGGGCCTACGGCGGTTGCGGAATTAACTTCCCGAAGGATCCGAAACGTGAGTTCTGATGTGGTAGTGATAGATGGTGTGCGAAGTCTTGACGAAATCGCGCGTTTCTCCAAGGAGGGTTCAGTGATAATAGTTGCGGTGCATGCCTCCCCTAGAACACGTTTTGAGAGACTCGTGCGTAGAGGGAGACCTGATGATCCTACAGACTGGGAGGACTTCCGGGAGAGGGATCTTAAGGAGTTAAGCTTCGGGATAGGGGGTGTGATAGCGTTAGCCGACATAATGATAGTTAATGAGGGGCGAGACATAAGCGATATAAAGAAGGAAGCCGTCTCCAAGCTAAGGGAGGAGTTAAGGAATGTTTTTGCTACAGGTACGAAGCGATCTCAGACCGACAGAGGATCTGGAGCGCGTGCTTAGATCCATTCGTAATTTATTCGATGTTGAGCACTACGATGTCATTGATGGCTCGCCCTATAAGGAGGTGGTTTGCGAATCGAATAAAGTAGAATCACTGTTGAGGTTCCACCAGGTTTTAAGGCAGGATAGGATACTCGATACAGCACGCAAAATTATGTTTTCTTCAAGAGTAGACAATAGGATAACGCTGAAACTACACAAGCAAAGCGCGTACGCAGGCCACGTATCCTTTGTTACGTATGACTCTGAGTCACCGTTGGGACCCATTAGGGTAGTCATAGTTAGCGATGACTTGGAGAGAATCATAGACTGGCTGGCACCCAAGACAAGTAAAGGTAAGCCTCTATGGGAGTACTCAATGCCGAAGGTCTAGGAGTAATACCTTATCACGTAGAGGCATCACTATTTTCTTAAAAATCCATTAATGGATAATACCGGTGCGATGTATATAAATGCATTACCATCGAACATGCTACACTAGTGATTGATTATCAAGTAATACCCCCTAGTATTTAAAGGGTAGCTTATTATCTACTTGATCAGCGTAAGAAATAATCGGTGTTCTGTAAGTGCCGGTAATATTTCGTTGTAAGGGATGCGGATCCATAATATTCGTATTTGAGCGGGTAGGCCAGGATTGCTTTGGATTACCCGCACCTTCCGAGTTAGCCATGAGGTACGAAGGTAAATGCCCCAACTGCGGTAGGATGCTCGGAACCCCAACAATAGATGACGTTAGGGTTCTGGGAAGAATACGCCAATCTTCACCCTTCTACGTACCTGAAACTACACCAGCACTTCTTTCCAAGGCAGTGATTTAACGATAGCCTCACTAAGCCACGCGAGGAAACTACTGTCACGGCACAAGGCACGAACATCTTTTTCAACTAAATTCACCGTAATGCCTGTTAATTTCAGGTGACTAGCACTTAACAGACCCTTATTCTTCCTCAGAAGATCCTCAGGATTACGGATCTTCCTAAGGGAGAGAGCCCTAGGAATTCCCTCCCAGTCTATCCAAGGCGGTACCGGGTCCCTAACGGTGTGTTTCCCAAAGAAGTTAAGTAAGCCAGCTCCAATCTTAGCAGGGCCTCTCACGGGTTTCAACTTGCTTAAGTTTCCTCCATGGAGTTCCACGTAAATCGCGGCATGGTTGCGTTCATCGCTCCAGAACCTCAGGTCCAAGACGTTGAAGTCGTTTACCTTGAGAATATTCGCTATGCGTCTCCCCACGCTCTTAAGCTCGCCCCAGATAATATCGGGCGAAGTTCCCTCGGTCACGTCATAGAGTATGAGGATGGCGCGTCTCTCAGTAGATTCCAAGCGAGACTGGAGTTCCTCGACGCTTAATGTCCTTCGCGTGGGGAAGAAGAATTTTGGTGATGGATTCCTTAAGAACTCATGAGCGGCGAGTATAGCTAAAGCCATGGATCTCCTAGAAACTGCAGCGGCAGCATTCCGTCTATTATCAACTGGGTCAGGGAATATCAGTGGCGCTCCCCTGAAGGTTCTCCGCAACACTGAGACCTCGTAGGAGTTTAGTCTGTTTAACGATATGATCTGGGGTTCCCTCCAAGTTACTGCTGACTTAAGGAACCCCTCGAAGGAACCGTACCTTATGATGAGCAGTTCCGTTAAGTAACCGGAGAAGCCCTCAACCTTTATCTCCGCGCCGTAAACCCCGATCCCCTTAAAGAATTTCTTTAGTAGCCGAACCTCATCGCGTTGCTCGTCGGTTAGGTTCCTCTTCACGAATTCTGTGTGGAAAGGCGTTCTGTCGACGGGTGTTTTTATGTCATCGAGGGATTCGGCCCAGTAGGCTGGCACTATATCCGCTTCTATGCCTCCAGCGTAGATCTTCACGTAAGGGTGGGAGGCGTACCTTAACTCTACCTGATATCCCCTCCCCAAATGACTTAGCTCTTTGCTCACGGGCTTCACAAACTTTTCAATAATCCATTCCTTGCTCAAGTCCTCATACCGTATGAGTACAAAGATGTCTAAGTCCATCTCTCCCCTCAAGGAGGTGCCCTTAGCTACAGACCCTTCCAGTTCGACTTTGAAGTCGTAGGGTATCGACTTAGATAGTACGTTCTCTAGAATTTCCTTTAACTCCTTATAGAGACGTAACGCTTCTTTTAACTCGGAAGGTGTTGGCCTAAGTACCTCTTTAACTTCCTTTACCACAGCACGGATATCGTGTCGCATCACTTTAGGCCCACCGACTTAACATCGATGTAGAGCGGGCCCTGGGGCCGAAGGATACTTCTCTTCAGCACCACCTTAGTTACTATGAATGACCCAAACTCGAAATCTTCATATGCACGCATCACTTCCGCTAAACATGCTCTGTCGAATCTCCCCTTAACTCTGGCGACAGTGACGTGAGGTCTAAACTCGGCGTGATCGGGCTTTGCGTAGCTCCTTAGACAGGGCTCTAACGTGTCACGCAGTCTCTTAAGGTAATTAGCTCCCTCGCTAATCCCAACCCATATCACCCTAGGCCTACTTATGCTCGGGAAGGCCCCTACACCCTTCACCCGGATGCTAAACCTAGGGATGCTTGCTACTCTCTCAAGACATTTCGACACATCCTTAACGTAGGGATCCGGCACCTCACCTATGAATCTAATCGTGATATGGATGTTCTCGTCCTCCACACCCTTGAATCCCTTGTTGTTGGAGCAGGCTAATACGCTATCGCGGAACTTAATGATATTAGTTAGTGTAGCGGGGTCCTCAATCTCTACAGCGACGAATAACCTCAATTATCCCGCCCATAAACCTAACATTAAACGCTTATAAAGAGGCTTATGGATAAAGTACATCGGATCGAGGGGCCGTCGTCTAGCTTGGCTAGGATGCCAGCCTGGGGAGGAATCCCCGTGGTCCCGGAGCGCTGGTGGTCCCGGGTTCAAATCCCGGCGGCCCCACCAGCTAAACCATCTTGAGCTTTACCATGAGTTCAGCCACTTTCCGGAGGGCTTCTTCATCGTTCTGGGCTTCCACGTTCACTACTATGTTAGTTCCCTTTAACCTAACTCTATACCTCCGTTGTCCATCAATGATGTATTCCTCAATTATCTCAAGATCCACGGCGTTTGACTCCAAGGAATTCCCCATTATAGTGTGGGTATGTGATCATTATATTTTATGAAGGAGGCTCCTGAGTTACATTATGGATATTGAATGATGGGATGTGATGATGCCCTATCCGCCGACGATTACCCTCGGTAAATGAGGAGGGGACACCCCGTCTGATCCCTGAGAAGATCTCCCTTGAGTTCCGGCGATTTTACCTCGTGCTAGATAAGATGCTAAAACTTTTTCACACCTAGCCGAATAATATGTTACTGGTGGTAAACCCTGTTCTACTACTACGATAGGTACAAGCCTGAGGATGTGCCGAAAATAGTGGTTGAGCCCCCAGGACCTAAAGCCAGGGAATTACTGGAAAAGGACTCACGATTACTTATGCAGTCATTCGTTAGGTGGTACCCACTGGTTGCTAAGAGAGCCTATGGCGTAGTCATCGAAGATGTTGACGGGAATCTTTTCCTAGACATGAATGCTGGGTTAGCGGTAATGTCTGTCGGGCACGGACACCCTAGGGTGGTTAACGCCATAAAGAGGCAGGCGGAGAAGTTGCTTCACTACTCATTAACGGACTTCTACTATGAGGAAGCCGTAACCTACGCCGAAAAGCTATCAAAGGTCGTCCCTATAGAAGGCGGTAAGAAGTTCTTCTTCGCAAATAGTGGTGCTGAGACTATCGAGGCGTCAATAAAGATATCTAGAGGAAGGGCGGAAGGTAAGCGACCATACGTGATAGCGTTCATAGGTGCGTTCCACGGAAGGACTACCGGTGCTATGGCATTAACAGCTAGTAAGCCAGTGCAGCGGAAAGGCTTCCAGCCGTTGATCTCTGGGGTAATACACGTTCCATACCCGTATCCTTACAGGTGCCCCTTCAACGTCGATCCCGACAAGTGCGGCGATGCGGTAATAGGGTTCTTAGAGGAGTGGGTATTCCGGAGGATGGTTGACCCGAACGAGGTTGCCGCAGTGTTCGTTGAGCCTATACAGGGAGAGGGAGGTTACGTCGTTCCTCCGGACGACTTCTTCCCCAAGCTGAGGAAGTTAACAAGTCAATACGACATTCTCCTAGTTGATGATGAGGTACAGGCTGGTATGGGCAGGACGGGTAAGTGGTTCGCCATAGAGCACTGGGGAGTTAAGCCAGACATAATAACGATGGCTAAGGCAGTGGCATCCGGGATACCCTTAGGCGTTGTTGCTGGGAGGGAAGACGTAATGAATCTGCCAGCCGGATCACATGCTAGCACCTTTGGCGGTAACCCGGTAGCGCTAGCAGCAGCCAGCGAGGTCATCGACATAATTCGCGAGGAGAAACTACTGGAGAACGCGGCAAAGGTTGGCGAGTCCTTACTCAAGAGGGCTATGGAGTGGAAGGAGCAGTACGAGATAGTAGGTGATGTTAGGGGTAAAGGCTTAATGATAGGCATAGAGTTAGTGCGTGATAGGAAGACGAAAGAATACGCCAGTAAGGAGTTGGCGAAGGTAATCAACACGTGCTTCAAGCGCGGCGTCGCGGTAATAGGGGCAGGATTCTCCACAATAAGGCTCTCACCGCCACTAGTAATAAGCGAGGAACTAGCTCAGAAAGGAATGGACGTCATAGAGAGCGTATTGAAGGAAGTAAATAAGGAGATATCAGGTATTAAACCATGAATTACCCTGCAGACCTAGTGGAGACCATAACAAGCCTAATAGGAGATCACCCAGAGGGACTCACTACGGAACAAATAATAAGGAAGCTCTTAGCACAGGGAATACCACCATTCGCAGTGAGAAAGGTACTTGCGGACATGCTAAGGGATGGAAAACTTCATAAAGAGCCGGAAGCGAGGCTCTCTAAAATGATTTTTAAGATTAAGGATACGTGATCCTGGCTTACCGTATTAGAGTAGGGTTCCAAGCCTTCTATGCACGCGGCGCTATCCAGAACGTTACCCGAGCCCCGTCCTCCGTTGCTAGGGCTACCCTCATGGGTAAACCCGCACCGAACTCAATAGTGACTACATCAGCAGCTTCCAAAGTTGAGGCTATGGACTTCAGTAGATCTAGGTCGTACTTACTAGACGCAGCGTCTTCCCTAGACTCTAAAGAGAGAAGTGGTTTATCAAGCGATAGCTTCTCCTCGAACATCCTCCCCTCGGAAACACTCTTGACCGTCACTTCCCCAGAGTTATATGATATTTCAAGCTCGTCACCTATGATTTTCGCATCCGCTATGATCTTCTTGAAGTCCTTAGACTCCATCTGCATTCTAACAGGCAGGTCCAAGTCCAGCGACTGTATCAACTCCCGCCCGGTCTCTAATACCGTGATCTGGTACGTTCGTTCAGCCCCAGTCTTCGTGTTCGTTAGCGTGAATATTAGGTGCCTAGCCCCGTCCTCATAACGGAGAGTCACCGTGTCTCGCTTCGTGCCCTTCCTAACAGCCTTGGAGAATTCGTCGCGGTCCAGGGTTAGGAGTGCGTCGCTAGTGACGTCGTACGTCTCGAAGGCGGTGCTCGGGATATACACCTCCACTAGGAGGTTCTTGTCAGGACTCAGTGCCCTGATCAGGAATGAGTCACTAGTCACGCTTAACGGTACCTCACTAAGGGGCTTTAACGAACCGTAGGTTAAGCGCTTAAATAGTGCTCCGTCAGGGTACTTCACAGTAAACACACTAACACCTATTTATAGGGTCTTCATAGAAGCTATAAGTTTGCTTCCCTCCAAGGAAATGGAAATTGTTGTCCTGTGTTGGAAGAAAATATTATCGTTAAGCCACCCTATTAACGGTGTCTAATTTGGTGTTGAGGGTTTCTAGGTCTCCCTTCGGTTACATATATGTTGAGGGAAGTCCCGAGGAAGTAGTATCACTGCTTGAATTGATACGTAATGAGTGGGGGCGTGACACTGATGATTTAGATGACGCGATCAGAATCATAAGTAATTTCGATGTCTTCTATGAGATGATGCGGAAGAAGTTTAAGGAGTACATATCCCCTAGGAAAAGGGAAGCTGACCTTATAAGAGGCCTAGTAGTCGTTGATAAAATAAAACTTGCAAAAAGCGGTGATGCTAGGATAGTTACAGTGGTCTTCGATAAACGTGTTGATCAAGACGAGCTGGAGCGATTAGTAGAGAAGCTCAGCGGCTCGTAACGGCGATCTTCAATAGATTAACGGGTTCTCGCGCGCTTAGATGATTGTTTTCGTGTTTTCCTCCTGCGGGGCCTAAGCAGTGTTTCTTGCACCTTACGTATTCTTTCAGCTATTTCTTTCGGATCAAGGTTTTCCTTGATTGCTTGAACTAAGAGGTCACTTATGACTATCATAGCCTCTAATGCCCGAACATCAAGGGAGGTTGAGGTGGAGGGTTCCTCATCCTCAAACAAGTATTCGCTAGTTTCCTCCTCTCCACTTTCTTTCTCAAGAACCTCACTCATCTTCTCTAAGCTCTCAGCGCTTTCCTCCTCTGGGATTCCGGGCGTTGGTTCCTCCTCTGGCAAGCTAGCCCCTTCAGATGTGGTGCGTTAACTCATTTTAAGTTTTACAATAAGCTTCCTTAGTTATTCGGCAAACTAGGTAGTCTTAGCAAGAAGACATCACCGCCCCTTACCCAAAGGAGGCACTCAAATTTATCCAGTTCGGCTAGCAGACCCCGTATCTTTTTGAAATGTTTATCATTCCCTCCAGCCATGAGCCTCGCTATCGTTGAGGTTGCTCGCTCCTCCGTGAGTTGCAGGCTGAGTACGTAACCGCAGTTATTTAGGGCCGCAGGCTCTAGGGAGTATGGTTCTTGGGTGATAGCAATTACGTTTATACCGAACTTCCGGCCTTCGCGGAAGAGCTTAGTCAGTATGCTCGCCCTATTCCTTGTTATAAATCTATGTGCCTCCTCAACGACGACTAGGGTTGGTTGCGGTCTCGATTTTCTGTAATTAAAGAGCATATGAACTAACGCCTCAAGATATATGATCTGGAGCGAGAGGCTCTCAACTCTAGAGAGGTCCGCCACGATTAGACCCTCACTAAGCTCTGATGGTTCGAGCCACTCAACCTTGCTTTCCAGGCCGGAGAGGGTCTTTAAATAAGGGATCAACGACCGAATGACGTCTTTGCTAAAGCCTAAGTACTCAGGAGCGCGAGGATCGGATGCTATATCGAGTAGGTCTGTTACCTTGGGGTTATCGAATAGTTTATACGCGTAGATTATCATGTGTTGTAGAACGGACTTCTGTACATTCCCTAACCTGAAAGCTGAGGCGATAAGGTCGGCCACTTCCTCAGCCCGTACAGCGGGTGACTTATCAAACCTAGCTAACAAATTAATGGGGTTTTCAGCTGGGTTAATTACCTTAGCTGCAGGCAATGTTGCGTACTCTCCATGCACATCGAGAACGAGTACGCTTAGGTTTCTTTTCATAGACTCACTAATTAATCGCTTAGCGGCATGCGTTTTACCCGTTCCCGAAGAACCCGTGATTACCATGTGGTTGTTCTCTCCCATCTTGAAGGTAAGGCATGGGACTTGCCTACCTTTACTCTGCTTCCTAATGATTTTGACGGTTCTTCCCAACATTATGCACTCGTTGATATTTGCTCCTGTCTCTTGATGTTTTAGTCCCTCAAGCACGACAGGTATGGGTAAGGTCAAGGGTGAGAGCAGGGTTACGAGGCCGGTAACTAGCAAGGATGCAGGGAACCTCACTTCATGACTCGCCAGTAAGGCCGAAGTTAGTAACGCGCTCGCTACCCAAGCAACCATTGTAGCATAGAGACCAATGCTATTTTGAGGAAGAGGAAGCGGGCAGGTGAAGTACTCGCAAACCCCCCTAATAAGGATCGCCACGCCTAGTCCTCCAATGAATATCGGCATAATCAGTCTAACATCCCACGTTTTAGCGGATGGTATGTGATGAACGGTTGGGTTACGAGCTGAGAGTGAGGCCCCACTAACCACACCTAACATGTACGCTGTTGCTATGATTGCCACTGATTGGGCTACATACCGGCTCGAGGTTAGTGGCGGAGTAGAGATGACGGCTAAGGTCATGAGTGCTAGGCCTTCAATAACTACTAGTATGAGGTGCCGTGACCTGCCAGCAATATACCCGCCTAAACCCGCGAGAAGCCATGAGGAAGCCACACCCATGAACACTAGGTACCCTAACCCTGTACTAGCATAGTACGCTAACACATTTACTACAGTCAATGCGAGCGCTGTGACGACTATGCTATGGTCTCTCAAGGTGCTTATCCATGGAAGAGCTTGTATTACGGTATTATAAGGCTAAAGACTCCATAGATGAGGGTGTGAATAGAAACACGTGTTACAGGAAGGTGTGCTCACGACATGAGCGACGGCTGGAAGTACCTGAATAGCCGAGTTGCTGATGTAGCGAGGAAGGCGGGCATCAAGGAACTCACGGAAGTTCAAGGGCAGGCGATACCTAGGATACTCAGTGGTAGGCACACACTCATAGTAGCACCTACAGGAAGCGGAAAAACTGAAGCGGCTTTGCTCCCTGTCCTATCAAGGATAGTTTCAGCTAACCGGCCCGTGAAGCCCATAGCAGTGCTTTACATAACGCCGTTGAGGGCGTTAAACCGAGACATGTTCCGCCGAATCGAGAGCATCTGCAAAGCCCTTAAGATTAAGGTAGCCATAAGGCACGGCGATACGTCAGGCTACGCTAGGAGGATGATAGCCAGTAACCCACCCCATATTCTGATAACCACGCCTGAAACCCTTTCAATAATGCTAGTAAATGAAGCGATGCGCACACACCTAAGGAACGTGAGGTGGGTCATTATTGATGAGTTCCACGAGTTACTAGGAAGCAAGAGAGGGGCTCACTTACTTGCGGATCTTGAACGCCTAAGAGAACTTGCAGGTGCCTTTCAACGTATAGCCTTATCAGCTAGCATAGGCAATGTTAGGGCGGCATCCGAGGCTCTCGCACCAGGTAAGGTTGTTGAGGAGGTCGTTGTCCACGGTGCGAGGCAAGCTGAGATTAAGGTGGAGGTCTCTGGGCCAGGAAGGTACACGGACATCGTCAGGAGGATAGTTGATAAGATACGCAAGCATGGACGTGTCCTAATATTTACTAACACTAGGGATGAAGCTGAAATGCTTGGTAATAAACTCATAACGTACGTCGAGCGTCACGGACTAGGCTTAAAGATACGCGTGCATCACGGCTCTCTCTCCAAGAAGGAGAGAAAGGAAGTCGAGGAAGGATTACGTGAAGGGAAGATCAACGCTGTGGTCTGCACATCTAGCTTAGAGCTAGGTATAGATATAGGACATATCGACGCCGTAATACAGGTTGGGTCACCCAAGCAGGTAACTAAGTTCCTGCAAAGAATAGGTAGGTCGAGACACTACGTTAGTGGGGTCGCACATGGATACTTAATAGTGCGTGACATACTCCATGAGGCACTTGAAGCCCTAATCATAGGGCGAAGATCGATCAAAGGCGAAGTTGAGCCAGTAGACGCGTACAAGAACCCCTTAGATGTGTTGGCCCACGTCCTTGTTGGGATGGCTTTAGAGGGAGGTTACACCCCTAAGAAGGCATGCGATGTACTGAGGAGATCCTACCCGTTCATGAATCTGAGCGAGGACGACGTAGTATCTTTAACAAAATTCCTCAGTAGGCTAAGATACGTGAGGTTTGAAGGGGGCTCCTTCAGAGCAACTAAGCGTGGGAAGCTCTATTACTTAAGGACGACGATGATAGTTGACGCGCCCAGGTATGACGTTGTGGACTTAACGTCTATGAAGAAAATCGGCTACTTTGATGAGGATTTCATAGTCATGCTGATGGATGAGAGGAAGTACGATGAAAACGGTAAATTCGTCATACTCTCTGGCAGGGCGTGGAGGATCGTCGGGGTTGATGACGACGAAAAGAAAGTGTACGTTGAGCCACCAGTGTCAATAAGTGAGGCCGAGGTACCATTCTGGCGCGGGGAGAGCATACCGGTGCACTACCGGGTTGCCAGGGAGGTGTGCGCGAATAGGCGGCTACTTGCTATGGGGTACGTTATGCAGGATATAGCGAGGATAGCGGAAAAGGACGTTATTGAGGGACTAAAGAGAATACTAACCCAGCATACATCCTCAGGAGCGCCCTTACCGAGCGAGCGGAACATCGTAGTGGAGATAATAGGTAATGAAGGTTTAATAGTGATTCATGCATGCTTGGGCACGCGAGGTAACAGAGCCTTAGCAATACTGCTATCTTACGTGTTAAGTAAGTACTTAGGACGTAGAGTAGGGTTCACGATCACTCCCTACGGCATAGTACTGCTTACCGGGAGCATATCGCACCTCTCAGGCAAGGGTGAGTACGCCATTGTGAGGAACATAATCAGTGAAACGCTGAGGAACCCCAGAATACTTGAGGAACTGAATACTGCAGTAAGCAATACATCCATGTACTTAGTGGTTGTTTCCAGAGTCCTCCGACGTATGGGCGTTATACCTGCCGACGCTAGTTCAGAAGTTGTTAAGGCCCTAGTCAAGCGGTACGGTAAGGACGAGATTGTATCAAGGGAGGCCTTCAACGAGATATATGTTAGGTTTCTAGACAAGGATCACGTCATGACCCTATCACGGAAGCTTCGCAACGGATCAGTGAAGCTAACTTACGTGTCCCTAATGAAACCCTCAGTCATCGCGAGTGATCTGCTGAGATACGCTGGTCAGATAGTAGCTGGCGTTGTACGCTCCAGCGTGCTACCTAGCAGTACGTTAGCGGAATTAGTTAAGAGGAGAATTCAGGCTAAGGAGGCGTACATGATATGCATGATGTGCACACATACTTGGGTAGCTAAGGTAAAAGAACTCCCCGAACGCATCACATGTCCTAAATGCGGTTGCGGCTTAGTAGCGCCGTACTTCGGGAAGGACAGGGAACGCGTGTTAGGCATAGCTAGGAAGGGATTGAGTGGAGGACGTAATTACAAGTTTGTGTTGAGCGGTGAGGAAAGGAGGGTTTTCGAGGAATTGCTTGATTCTGCAAAGCTTGTGCTGACGTATGGTAGAAAGGCAGTTGAGGCGCTTGCCATGTATGGCGTGGGTCCAAGTACGGCGAAGAGGGTTTTAGGTAAGGAGGGCTTGGAGTTCTATATGGGTCTGTATGACCTTGAGAGGAACTTTATAAGGACTAGGAGATTCTGGAAGTCTTAATAAAGAGAAATAAAGGTTTCCAGTAGTAAGGCACGTTAAGCGACCGGAAAAGAGATATATCTTTAGGTTCAGACTTAGCCTAGTGAGAGTAAAGAGGTGGATTTAGGTGCCTTGGTCCGTCCTACAAACACTGAGAACGAACCCGGACTTAATGAGGGAGAACCTCAGGAAAAGGTTCATGGATCCTAGCCTAGTGGATGAGTTCCTGAGGGTCGACGCTGAGTGGCGTAGGTTGCAGACGGAGTTGAATAAGCTCAGACACGAACACAATGTAATAAGTTCACGCATAGCGAAGGCTAAGCCCGAAGAGAGGAGCGAATTAATAGCCAAGGCTAAGGAACTGCTGAAAGAAATAGGAGAGTATGAAGCAAAGCTGAAGGAGGCTGAAACTCGAAGAAAGCAGATACTCGATCAGATGCCCAGCTTGCTTCATGAGTCTGTACCCATAGGGCCTGACGACTCATATAACGCAGTTGTCAGGGTATGGGGTAAGGCCTTAGTACAGCGCAAGCATCTCAAGGACTTCCTCGCCGAGACCGAGGGCAAGGGCGTTAGGATGGAGTACGAGGTTACTGATAGGGAGATAGTGGGTCACGCGGATATGCTCGAAAACGTGCTGAGGCTTGGCGACACACTAAAAGCTGGTGAAGTAGCAGGTTCCAGGTTCTACTACCTCTTCGACGACCTGGTCTGGCTAGACATGGCGCTCCTCTCATACGCTATAGACTACCTAACGAGTAAAGGATTCACGCTAGTCCTCCCACCATACTTCCTCAAAGGCAAGTACATGCGGGCGGTCGAGGAGTTTGAGGCATTTAAGGACGCCCTCTACAAAATAGACGGTGAGGACCTATACTTAATAGCGACGGCTGAGCACCCGCTAGCAGCACTTCATGCGGGTGAGGTAATACCGGAGGAGGACCTCCCGCTACTGTACGTGGGTGTAAGCCCGTGCTTCCGTAAGGAGGCCGGAGCAGCTAACAGGGACATTAAAGGAATATTCAGGGTTCATCAGTTCCATAAAGTCGAGCAATTCGCGTACACCCTACCAGAGCAAAGCTGGGAAGTATTCGATCTCCTCATAGGCAATGCTGAGGAACTCTACAAGGGTCTCGGAATACCGTTTAGGATAGTCAACATTGCTTCGGGCGAACTCAACCTGCGTGCCGCCATGAAGTACGACTTGGAGGCATGGTACCCAGCACAGGGTAAGTTTAGGGAACTAGTAAGCTGTAGCAACGTCCTTGACTGGCAGGCATACAAGCTGAACGTAAAGTACCTCAGGAGAAAGGGGATGATTAGGGATTTCGTACATATGCTAAACTCGACAGCGATAGCAAGCACTAGAACGATAACTGCTATTCTAGAAAACTATCAGAAAGAGGACGGAGTTGTGGAAATACCGAAGGTTCTGAGGAAGTACCTAGAACCCTTTAACAAAGCGCCTAAGGATTACATCTACCCCAGGAAGAAGGATTAAGGGAATAAGCCGAAAAACCTTCTCTTACGACGTTTACTATTATCTCTCTTACTGATTTCCTCATCAATACCCATGGACTTTTTAATGAATGTACGCTCACTCCTCCTAGCGTCCTCACGCGTTAGCGATTTAGCCTTGTGGTAAAGGAAGTCCACTTCATCATCGGTCGCGTAGTCTAGAGGGACTCCACGCATACTACTGGACTCCCACCTTTCATAAAGGGTATCGAGTAGCGCGCTGACGTCAGGGTCTGAGTAAAATGCGGCCTTGCGCCAGTAATCGTCACATTCATCAATGAGTTCAACGATCTCCCGAATCTTCTCCTCTGTTGACCTACCCATGCACCCTCAACCACACTTTATTAGGTTAGCAAACCTATATCTCTTGATGGTGTCTTGAGCGGCGTTGACAGAAAGGTACTAGCGTTCCTGAAGAATAATCCGGGCGCCACACCCAGGGAGGTGGCAGACGCCTTAGGTCTGCCGTATAATGTCGTTCGTTACGCGCTACTCAGACTTAGGGAAGCGGGTTACGTGATACGGTCACCAAGGGGCGGTTACTTAGTTAGAGTGGGATTCCCAGCATTAGATGATGTTGAGGTGACTCAAGGCGAAAGCAGTAGTTCGCGGCCCGATATTTCGGTAGCTGAACTTGTCGGCACTATTGAAGAACTAAAATCAGTGGTGATGGAGCTTAAAGCTAGGGTTGATCGGCTGGAGCAGGAAATAAACTTACTGAAGAAGGGCATATCGACACACAAGGCAAGGCAGAGGAAGGATAAGAAGGTCACCGATTCATTACTGAGTATCTTATCTGGTAAAGGTCTGGTCACGCTAAGCGAGGCCAGGAAGCTTGCGAGTAAACCTATCGAGGCGTATGTCAATGAGGGCGTAGCGATACCCATCGGGGACTACTTAGTTGATCCGAAGTTCCTCGACAGATTCAAGAAAAAGTTCCCATTAAGCGTCAGCGAAGTTGGGAAATTAAGTCCCGAGGAGAGGGGCTTGCTCGATTCCTTAATCAAGGAGGGGTTAGTGTACCTTCACGCAGGTAGAGAATATCGGATTATAGGCTAGCACTAAAAATCACTTATGCCCAAGCTCATGGAGCAGGTCGGTTACGAATTTCACGATTCTGGATTCTATCCCTTCCAGAAGTTTCAGTCCTTTATCCTTAGTTGCTAAGGATGGCAAACCGAAGGCGCCCAGACCAACGACTTTCGAGGATTCCTTCGAATACACGAATACCTTGGGCCTAGTTGTTAGATCTAGTGAGTGCCACTCCTCGTTGTACATCCTAAACTCGGTTGGTTGAGGCGCGTTTCTTGGAGGCTCACTAACGGGCAAGTTAAGGGCTAACGCAATGCTTGTCTCGACCTCGTCAGCGTGGAAGAACGGCGTCTGGAATAACTCCTTGATTAGGTCACCAACAATTTCCCACACAGTGATTACAGCAATGGTTAAACCCTCGAACTCCTCGGCGGAGTCCCTAGCAACCACCCTAAGTAGATCCGCATTACCGGCATGCCCATTCACTACTACTGCAAGTCTAACCCCCGACTTCCATAGCGAGTGCAGGATGTCCTTCACTACGCCATACAGTGTTTCGGTCGAGAGCGTTATTGTGCCAGGATACGCTCCCCACATGCTACTCATGCCGAAGGGTAGAGGGGGGAGCTTCAACGCCAGAACGCCGTTCGCCCATAACCTCTGGCATGCCCTCTTACTGACCTCATCCGCTATGATGTAGTCAAGACCTAAAGGGAGGTGGGGGCCATGTTGCTCCACACTACCTATCGGGAAGAAAACGACATGATACTTAATTCCCTTTAGGTTCTCAGCGAGTTCTACCCACTTAAAAAGATCCCAGCGGAATTCCTGAGGTTTTTTGACGGGTGTCATAATAGCATTGGCACCTTCAGTAAGCTGTCCCTGAACTCTTGCGGTATGTCGTACCCGTACTTAACTTCTAGGAAGTTCCTCCGGAATTCTATGACTTTCTTCTTAATCTCTGTCGGGTCCTTGCCCTCTATTAGTACCTCTTTAAAGAACCTAGCTAGCTCTCTGAAGTCCCCTTCCTTCATGCCGAACCTAGTCATCTCCTGCACACCTATCCTTAAACCACTGGGATTCTTGACGGCCTCAGGCGGATCCCATGGGAGTAGGTTCTTGTTCAGTATGATGTTCGCGTCCTCCAGTAGTTTGGCCGCCTTAGCTCCGCCACCTAATTCCCGCACGTCAACCACGAAGGTGTGGGACTGTGTGAAACCTAGGTGCTCCGTCGGTATCTTAAAGCCCTCCTCTGCCAACGCTTCAGCAAATGCCTTAGCGTTCCTCACTATCTGGTCAGCATATACCTCACCGAACTCCATCATCTCAATGGCAGTTACGGCCATCGCAGGTAATCTATGGAGGTGATGATTGCTGACAAACCACGGGAACACGGTCTTAGCCACTGCCTTGTATAGTGCCCTGTCGTTTGTGAATATCAGCCCACCTTGTGGGCCCGGAAATGTCTTGTGTGTTGACGATGTAGCAACGTCGGCGCCCTCGTGCACAGGGTTAGGCCACCTCTTACCAGTTATTAGCCCTAGGACGTGGGCGACATCATGGACTACCTTAGCACCAACAGCGTGCGCGGCTTCAGCTATCTCCTTGGTTGGGTGTGGAAACATGTAGACACTAGCACCTAAGGTAACGAACTTGGGCTTCACTTCCTCAATCATCTTAACGGCCTTATCAACATCTATGTTCCAGCGCTCCATGTCAAAAGGTAACTCTACTTGCTTAATACCCAGCGCACCTAACGTGCCGAAACGCGTGTGTGAAACATGTGCGCCAGCCTGAACAGGCGCTATTAACGCCTTATCGCCCGGGTTAGCAAGGTTCCTAAACACTACAGCATTAGCTATAGTCCCACTTATTGGTCTGGGCTCAACATATTCAACTTGGAGCAAGTTAGACATGAGCTCCATTACCAGCAATTCTATCTGATCGGTGTATACGTTGCCCTGATAGTACCTCTTCCCGGGCTTGCCCTCAGCATATCTGTGCATCATATCGGTAAAGTACGCGGCCTCAGCTAAAGGAGACATAACGTTCTCAGACGCTATTAAGTTAACGCACTCAAATCTTCTCCAGCGGTTATGGTTACGTGTTATTTCCAATACTTGAACAAGCTTTTCTGGTAGTTTCATGTAATTCCCCAAATACATAAATTCTGGCTCCGAATAAAATGCTATGCAGTACTCAATGGCATTAATACCATAAGCTAATACTAACTGCCTTAGTGCTTAGGTTAACTCCTTGTGTCTATACTGTGTTAAGGAAAAGATGTTCAAGGATCATCAACCCGACATAGCAATAAATATGCAACCAATGATGCGTATATTTCGTGATCTATCCTTGTGATGTAACCACGATATCATAAAATAACATACCATGTTCCTTAGTATATATGTAGATTCGGCATCTATCCCCCGGTTCTAACGACTTAGGGGAACCAGCAATACTCCATTTATCGATAAGTATGGGACCTGAAAACCCTGCAGGTATATTAAATGTTGTTGTGTTAACATAATAGCCAGAGCCAGCCTTTATCTCCACTCTTAGTATTTCGTCACCACGTTGTCCCTTATTTGTAATATAAAGCTTTAGCACGGGCTTTGATGATAGTGAGCCATAACTTATTTGAATCATAGGTCTAATCATAAATGTTTCCTCTGTAGTGTGCCATAATCCCATGATCCATGATACTGCCAATGAAACCATTATTAGAGTTAGCGCTATTATTAACACCTCAATTATCATCGCGGATATTCCCCTGCATAATTTAATATTACACCTGCTCACGTGGATACCTCCGTATAGCTAATTACTACGCGAGTAAGATATATTTTATTATTCAGTTGAATATTGTGTAACATCTCTAAAACGATATAGTTAGGTGATTACACACCGAAAATCACTAACCTATTTAAATTTAGGCTTGTTAATAAAGCGTAGTACAGAATATTCATGATAAGTAGAATAATTAAGTACTTAGATCGAAACATTGTTGCGAAAAAAGCGCACCAAAAGTATGTAGCGTAAATATAGTACCACGGTATTGAACCATGTAGCACCGGAAATATTGATGATACTGCCAATATGAAGGCATATTTATGTGGGGTACTTAGTTTCTTAAATTGAAGTATCCCATAAACTAACGCAAACGGTACAAGAGGAAGTAAGAAAGCACCGAAGGTTGGTAAAATATCTATTTCGAGAGTATATGGTGCAGGTGTAATTGTAATACTCTGATTAATTACTGTAGAGTTAACTACTGTCAGCGTAATAAAAACATTTGGGAGTCTATGCCAGAAAGTAGTTTTCAAAAAAAGTAGTGTAAGTCCTTTGGTGAGCGTATGTAACGTTATAGAATGGTGGGATAACATAAATAATATCATCCTGATGTTATGCTGGAGGAAAACACTGAAAGATTTATTTAAATCACTAATGAAGGCTAACATATACGTTATAGAGGACATTACAAATAAAATTATAAAATATTTTTTGTAGGAGATCTTAATCGTAGGCCGGAAGAGGGAGCATATTATCCTTCCTAAAAACAAGTATAATGATGTCCACTTACTTGCTACAGCTAATCCCCAAAGAATTCCCTCAACAAAGCTGTATGTATATGCATGTTCTCTATTTAATGTGAGTATTGCTAAATAGAACGCAAGTGAGGAGAAAAACAAAGCAAAACAATCTAGTAGAGCATAATTAAATGTCTTAATAAATGGTATAGAAGAACATAGTAGCAATGAACTAAATAATGCCCTGTAATAATTGTGTGTAAGCGTAAGTACTGTGAAAAAGAAGATTATAACACATAGATAACCAACTAAAAAAACTATCACATGAGGATTACCTAAATATATTGTAGAAAGCCCTATCAAGTACTTAGCTAGAGGAGGATGTTCCCAGTTAATTAAATCTATATTACCATATTTTACATAATTAATTCCAGCTGTAATGTAATAATATTCATCACTATAGCTATAAGGAAAAACAACTTCAGAAAGGCGAAGCCCAGCAATATATGCAAGTAATAATAACATAAGTATAGGCAAGAGGATTTCAGCGCATCCAGCGGTTTTTCTAGTCACGTAATGCCGGAAGGACTTCATGATGAGTACTCCTTTGTCTTTGGAGGAGTATTTTACTATAAAACTTTGTGCCTTACTCACATCATTAAATTTAGCACTATAGCAGTGTAGCGCTAAATAAATAGGACTTAACTTATGCGGTATAGGCAGTAGCAGTGTAGGGTAAGTATAGGGTAAAAATATAACTAAGCTAACATTAATATTCGGCAAAGGCTTGATATTAAAAATTGTATAAGGCAGCTAACGTTTGCTAACCGACGGCCGTCACAGAGAATTGCTGTGTGCCTGAGTTTTCGAAGTACAGTTTAACAGTCAAGGTATCTCCAGGATTTATAGTTACGCCAGTATTGAGCTTGAAGTTTATTGTGATCCAACCAGCGTAATTTGCCGATATCGTCATAGTAGTTGAATTAGTACCAATGACTGATCCGCCACTTAGAAGTTCTGCACTAAGTAGCTTATCTGATCCGCCACCAGAGTTCTTCACATATATTATTAGTGTGCCATTAGTATTGAGCTTCTGGTTCGTAATTGATATAGCTGGTGATCCGCCAGCTAGTCCGCCCCATAGACCCATTAACCATCCTACTATGGCTACGGCAATTACTAACGTGACGGCTACTAGTATTACCGTTGCTATTATTGGGGATATAGCCTTGCGCATATCCATGAATTTTCCCCTATTTCAGTAGCTAGGAGGGGTTTAAATTAATTTACGTCCACTTTTCCCTTATTGAAAATCAATAATACTTTAATTGAATATTTAGATTAATTGCTATGATATTCGTTAATGTTTTATTTGTAGGAATATGTTTACATTAACGCGGTTCAGTTTAATAATGGAAAGCTATATCCCTAGGAACTTCAACGTTAACATTGTTGTTATCGTTGTTATTAATGTCATGAATACAGCATGCTTGAACCCAGCAGCTACGTTCATCCTGCTTACCTTACCAGCTACTATGCCCATAATATAATTGTTAATTAGAGCGCCGCCACTTAATATAAATATCAGTGGCGCTAAGGCATTAGGTTCTAGGCTCTTTGCTGACGCTACAAGTAGCCAAAGTATTACTAGCGGGGCCGCAGCCAGCATGATTGCACCAAAGTAAGGTAGTGCGACGTAGGCCCGTAATCTTTTTCGCATTTCCTCTTCAGATTCAGCAAGATTTTGCGTGAACCTAGCGAGCGCATCTATGATTTCTGGGGATCCGCCGCCCACGGTTATGGAATCCGTTAAAAACCTAAATATAGTTATTACGAACCATTCCTTAATCCCTTTTAGAGCAGTTCTTAAGGCACTTTCAAGTCCTATACCTGTAGCTAGTGCTGCCCCAGCTCGTTTAACTACTGTGTTTAAATTTCTGTAATCTCGCTCAGATAGAGTTATTATGCATTTCTCAGGACTTAATCCAGTCTTTCGCACTTCACTTAAGTCCCTGAGGAAATCAGCGGTTGATTTAATTATTCCTTTGGTGTCTTTTGCTTGCCGTTCATATGTAATCCAGGGCGGTATAGAGAGCATTAGTAGAGCTGCGGATATTGCTATTATTAGAGCTTTTACTTCCTTTATACCGAACTCGCCTGAAAAGATCCTAATGCCTCCAGTCACACTCAGCACTATTATAAAAGTGACTAGTGCGAAAGGAGAGACTACTAATAGTGTTAAATAAGGTTCATATCTAATTATCGACGATTTCGGTTGTGCGGAGTGTGCCATTGCAAGTACCATTATTCCTAGTAAGGGGAGCACGAGGAAGTTGTAGAGTGTTGGCGTGACAAGGTTCTGTGTGCCTCGTAATGCAGATAATTTAAGTACTGATGCACTACCTCCTGCTTGTGATCCAGCCATAGCTAAAGCACCGCTCACAGCGAAGAATACAAACAGAGTTATAGAGGTTATCACTCCTAGGACTATATATATCTCTAGGAAGGAGCCCATCTTTTCAGTAAGTGACTTTATTTCATTCATCCGGGCTGCGAAGAGTTCTTGTGTCCTTATTTCAAGGTAATGTAGGACATCACCGCCAGTTCTCAGAGTAGTTGTATAACCTAGCATTAGGTCCCTAAAACGACTGCTAGGATGATTTTTAACTACTTTTTCAATCGCGCTTAAAGGATCCTCTCCAAAGAACCTTATATGTAGTACTATACGTTGTGCTTCCTCCCTTAAATACTTGAAAATCTTTAACTGCGCCACTCTTTCTATTACTCTGTCAACGCTAACTCCTCCTCTCACCATTGTTGAGACGTACGCCATAAAGAAAGGTAATTCATTGTCAACCATAATTTTCCTAGTTGACGCCTTTATGTTAGGGTAAAGGAGTCCTATAGTGAATGTTATTGTTGGTGCTATTATAGCCAGTACTAGTAGGATTACTTTGATCACTAAGTGTACAGGTATTAAGGTTATAGCAAACATTGCAGGTGAGGTAATGAGCAGGAGAATAAGCATTGTCACAAAGAGGACTCTTGACGCATAAATTACTGGGTGGCATGTCATTCCTGCCTTTTGAAGTAGTGTATCTAGTTCGAATGAGTGAACTAGATGGCGGGCCCATTTTTCAAACAGAGCTAGGCTTAGGGCATTAAATACTTCACTTAATGTTACTCTTTTGCGACGCCGTACTTGTGGCATCCGTGGAGAGCTAGTCAAAGTTCACCAACCCCTATTTCACGTAATACTGACTTAGGATTAACATAGTATCTTTGTACGTATGACGCTACTTCCCTATATGATCTTATACGATTGGCAGCTAACCACTCCAAAATTGCTTTTCTTCGAGCAACCTCTTCCATTAGATTATCGATAGATTTACCAGTGAGTTCGCGTATTTTCCTTAAAACTATGCTGTCATTTAATCTAAGGTCAAATTTGTCGTGCACAGGATCATACCTAGCTATTTCTTTATATTTCTCATAGTCTTGGATTTCCCAGACGTTTGTTATTCGTCTAACAGGTCTTGGTCGACCTGTTTCATCAGTTTTTATTACTCTTTTAATAACCATTGCAACGTTAACTAACGGAATATATGATGGCGGTATATTCATTGGTGGTGATGTAAGCCTTTTTACTGCTGCATCGATGGACTCGGCGTGTAGTGTTGTCATGCCTGAGTGACCTGTAGCTATTGCTTGGAAAAGTACGTAAGCCTCTTCACCTCTAACCTCACCAACAACTATTACATCGGGTCTGTATCTTAGTGAGACCTTAACTAAGTGAAAGAGTGTTATTTCACCTATGCCACCAGCAGCTAAGTATGAGGGTCTAGAAACTAGTTGAACCCAGTTTTCCTGCGGCAACCTTAGTTCTGGAGTGTCCTCTATGGTTACTATCTTATACGTTGGTCTCAAAAGGTTGGCCATAGCGTTAAGCGTGCTGGTTTTTCCAGCACCAGTTACGCCAAGAATTAAGGTTGTCATCTTGTAATCCATTATTAACCAGAAATATGCAGCTATTTCAGGAGAAATTGTGCCGAAGTCTATTAGGTCAATGATTGTTATGGGATCTGCCCTAAATTTTCGTATGGTAAAAGTTGAACCCTTAGTGGATACTTCCTTCTGGAAGGTTGCAGCGACACGGTGACCTCCCGGTAGTATCGCATCAAGTATAGGGTAGGCTACAGATATGTGTTTACCAGCCATATGTGCTAACTTTAGAATATATCCGTCAAGGTCATTCTCATTATCGAAGGTAATATTAGTAGGTAATGACTCGAACTTTCTGTGCCATACATAAACTGGTATACCCACACCGTTGCATGAGATATCTTCAATGTTTGGATCTCTAAATAGGGGATCTAGTGGTCCATAACCTAAAAGATCTCGTTCTACATAGTAACTTATCTTAGCCCAAGAAAGACCTGGCGTACGGCCTAACCTTATTTGGAAGAGCCTGATTGCCTTACGGGCATAACGAATAAGGTACTCACGAGGATCTACGGATCCTTTGGGAGGCTCTAATTCCCATGTTATGTAATCTATGACCTCCTTGTAAGTTTTTTTCTCAGTTTCATTCATACTAACCTCCTCTACATTATAGATTATTTTTCCAGTACGCGGATCTTCCACTATGAAAGCATAAGCCCATGGCTCGTAGAGTGGGTAAGATGCTAAGAGGCGTCCTCTACCCGAAAGGAATGTCCTTGTCCGACGGGTTAGCCTAGGTATTTCTTCTTCCTCCTTCTCAAGTATTTCTTCTTCCTCTTTCTTCTTCCTCTTTAGCTTCATTCGGAAGCCTCTGAAAAGACCCACCAAATCACCATCACCCTTTGGGATTTGCCATGAGAAATACGTACTTTTACTGTTTTTTTATTTTTGTTCTACTACAAGAACGGATCGGAGTAATAATTTAAGGGGGACAGCTAAGGATTTTATATCGTGGGTTAGCTGTAAAGTTAGAGGAATAATCTAGGTTAACAATAGGGTTAACGTGGGGGGAAATGATGTACATAACTGGTAGAGAGGGATTAAGAGGGATATACCTTATAACAATATTATTATTTATAATGGTATTGTTTACAGTAATATTTCCTAGCGCTACGGGGTTTGTGGTTAATGCTCAGCAACCACAAGTTTATGCCTACTCAGTAAATCTAGGTAATATATCAATAGAACATGTTATAGTAATAAACGATCATGAGATTGCAGTAATAGGTAGTGCTAAGGGAACGTCGCTTCTGGCGGTTTACGAAGTATCTGACCCGATCTCCGGTGTTAAACAAGTAATGGTTTACCCAATTGTGGGTAGGGTTACAGCTGTTGCTACTAATGGATATCCCGTAGAGAGGATAGCTATCGGTACAGATAAAGGAGAAATATTGTTATTTGCTGTGAACGGGGGTAAGCTATATAAATTACTTCAGTATATTGGCGGTGTTGACTTCTACGTGAAGAAAATTATTGTCTTAACAGGAAAAGGTAACTCGTATAAGGTTGCTGCACTAGTTAGTGAGGGTGGTAGACCTAGCGGGGTATGTTTAACTTGTCAAGTATACGTATTCGATGAATTATCAAAGTCTGTATTCAGAGTAGGAGCCACGGTAGGTAACGCATCAGCTTCTTCATTTCATAAGGTATATCCTCAATTAATTGCAGCTCCCTTGGTTGTTGAGCCGGGTAAGTACTACTATGATGCATCGCATTTATTTGTAGCTTGGTTACCTTATACTGAATTTGTGCATTTACTACTTAATGTAACATACGTAACGAGTTCTGAGAAAAGTGCTATCCCTGCATCAAAAGCAGCTGTGGAGGTAGTTGTGTTCAATAGAAGTACAGGGACAAAGTATGTTTATGGTTTAAATGCCGACAGTCGTGGAATTGCTGACATAATTGTGCCTAGAGGGTTTGATGTAAACGTAACCGTATTTGATATATATGGGGTTAAGTATCATGCATCCTTTAACTTAAGTAAGATGCCTAGCTACGTGCGTGTTATACATGAGCAATTAGTCTTACGGGCACCGCCACTTACGACACCAATGGCCGAGATATATGGTCAGCCTAGCTTTACTAAGTACATTGTTGGTGTACTTGATGTTTCGACAGCACCAACTAATTATAAGCTTGTCAAGGTACTGGATTATAAATTGCCTCGTGGTACTCTCAGTATGAGGGTTGTAAGGCATAGCAATAAGTATGGTTCATGGTATTTGCTAGTATTTGTAGATCCCCTAAGTGGGAATCTTAACTTACTTAGAATAAGTAATAACTTTGACGTTACTAACGGATCAGTAACGGATTATGTTGGTAGATCACGTAGTGTAGCTAGTGTTATTACGTTTCCTAATTCGCCTTATGTTGCGGTTGGTTTGGATGATGGAACCATTAAGGCGTATGAATGGATGGGAACTAGTTATATGTACGTAAACGAATATGTATCTCCAGCTAAATTGGTTTCAATGAAACCTGTGCCAATGGCAGGGAAGAATGTATATGTAGTATATACAAGCAATGGATTGCAGGTCATTTCAATTGGTGTCTCGCAGTTTCCGTACTTGCGTATTAATACTCGATTGAGTTTTGCTCCATTGCATGTAGTGTCAGGAGATGCCTCGGCTTCCTTAACGCTGATAGCTGTAGGAGGGGGGTCTTCATTAGTTGTGGCAAAGGGACTAAATAATGTGGTTTTTGGACGTGTTCCTGTGGACATAAGTAAATATCTATTACCGTCCCTGACAATTCGGATTATCCCTCCAAATAAGGAGAAACTTACCAATGGTAGGTTAGTGTTTAGTTATCCAAACGGAAAAATAGTATATAATCTTTCAGAAACAAAGAATTATGAAGTAGTAGTGCCCCGAGTAATACCTGGTGAAACTTATGCTATATCAATAATGTCAAGCAACCCACACTTGCAGAACGTTACAAAGTTAGTGACGATACCCACATTCGGTAAGTACATTGTTTCTATTCCCATACCTTACAGAAAGTTTTCAGTAAATGTGAAACTAATGGACACTCTCACGGGTAAAATACCCAACGGGAACTTTACCGCAATAATTGACGGTAAAATGAAAGTTCCGGTAGTCAACGGATCGCTGAGAATGCAGTTGGTTTACGGTAACCATACAATTTCCATTGTCCCTCAGGGGATATACGCGAAAATCTACAGACCTAGTAACTTACTTCTCAATGTTAACAGATCGACTAGCGTGGTGATATCAATGTCGAGAATTATGTATCGTGTAAAAATAATGTTGCTTGATGACGTAACGGAATCAGCCCCTATAACGCCATTAATGGTTTATGTTAATGGAAGTACAACACAGATCTTAAAGCCAGGTAATGAGGAATTTACGTTGTATTTGCGTTCTGCTAATTACACGATAAGCATTAAGCCTGCGCGAGGCTTTGAAAAAGTTTATAATAATGTCTCATTACGTGTGGATCTAACTAGAAATTACGAAGATACGCTGCAGATACCTAGGAAGACCTATGTTGTTAATATTAGTGTAAGGGATATAACAACAGGTAAGTTGGAAGGGAAATTTGCGTTAATAGTTAATAATACTCAGGTACTCACTAATATTAGGGCAGAGGCTAATGTAACTTTACCTTATGGGAAATATGTATTCCAACTTAAACCTTTACCTAAGTATGAGAAAATGTATATGGAATCTAAACCTAAGACAATTAAAGTTGAAAACAATACTAAAGTAAGCTTTAACATGAGAAGGATGTACTACTCACTAAGTGTAAGTGTATATGATGATTTAGGTAACCCCGTAAAAAATGCTAAAATATCGGTTATTAACACTGATATGGGTTCACTACTTACACAGATGTACACAGATCAAAATGGTATGGCTAGCACAAGCCTATTTTACGGTCATTACAAGATAATAGTTGATGCTAAGGGTTTCTATCAAGCGGTACAGCAATTTACTTTAGACTCAAGCAAGAATATCCGTATAACCTTACAACCACAGATACTTACTGTGGTATTTAGGTATTTGCCAATCATAGCCATAGCAGCTATTGCTGGAGTTGCTGTCATTATCATAGCAAAACTAAAAGCAATATTAGCAGAAAGGTTAGCATCAAGTGAAGAAATATTTTAAGGTATATTCTGCATTTAAGGTAATTTTTAATGTTTAAAACTAAATATTTCAGTTAATTTACCACATCGCTTTTTACATTATCCTAATAAGGATGTTTTTAGGTAATCCATCGACATAGATAGCTGTAAGCTTTACTTCAATGTCCATTCCTCCTAGAACGTCTAAGTCTTTCTTTATCGCCTGCAGTTGCGTAATCTTATTATTAAGCATTTCAACAACCTGCTCTAAAGCCGATACTTCCTGTTCCGCTGTAGGGTTCATTATTAGCTTGATGGTTTTAAGTTCAACAATATTTGATTGTGCACCAGCCGAAGCAGCCGCTCCTAACTTGCTAAGTATGGACTTAATTTTCCGTTCCTGCTCCACCTTCACACGCAATTCCTCAAGCCTCCTCAAGAGCTCACCTAGCTTCCTACGCATTTCGCTGAGTTCATCATCTACACTCTTTATGAACTCACCAATACTGTTAAATTCACGCACGACAATCGACACTATTCAACACCGTGAAAAGTAGGGCTGGAATTGCTTAATAAGCTTTAGTTTGGAGGGGTTTAATACGTAACGATCTTTTTATAGAGTTATGGAGGTAACGATAAGTATGAGGGTCACGGTGCCGATAGCGGATGCACATGCGCATGCCTCACCGTCGGGGTTAGGTGCTTTCCGTATTAGCGAGAAGTTTAGTAAACATGGGGGCTGGTTCATCGCTCTAGTTTCGCTACCACCGCAGCATTATGGCCTACCGCAGACACTGGAGGGTGCTGTTAAAGCCATAGAGTTACATGTAAGGCAATGTGACGAAGCTAGAAAAGCTGGTATTAAGGTCGCGTGTATCGCGGGAGTACATCCAGCATTCATTGATCATTTAATCAAGAGAAGTAGGGGCGACACCTCCAACGTAGTTTCGTTTGTGCGTGAGAATATAATGAGGATACTGGCGATGATGATTGATGAGGGTAAGCTTCAAGGAATAGGGGAGTTTGGCAGACCTCACTACAAAAGTATACCCGAGTCATTCGCGGCTAACGACGCATTGCTGTTAGCGGCATTAGAAATAGTTCGTGATCATGGAGGTGTCCTACACTTACACCTGGAGCAAGGGGGTCAAATAACAGTAGAGTCCGTGGAAACTATGGTGAACTTGCTAGGGGTACAAAATACTAGATCCGTGATCCTACACCACTCATCAACGGGTATGGCGCTTCACGCCTGCGAGAAGGGACTAAGCACCACGGTAGTGGGTAGAGGTGAGGTACTGGCGCAGGCTAAGCGACTAGGCGCTCTATGCGTTGAGGCCGAAAGTGACTACATAGATGACCCTAAGAGGCCCGGAGTAGTAATGTATCCCTGGGAAATAGCGAAGGCGGTTAGTCAGCTACTAAGTACTGACATTGGGTTCCTAGAGTTCATCCATAAGGTAATGATAGACAATATCTCGAAGGTCTATGGCGTGGAGCCGCCCTAAGCCCTAGAAGCCAGGTACTCCTTAATCCTAGGGTTAAGCGATATTACCCGTAAGTTCTCTCGTGACGAGGAAACATGGATATATCCTCGGATTTCCAACATCATTAAGTACCTCATCATCTCGTGGTACGATATATCGAACTCTCTTCTTAGGGCTTCATAAAGGTCGGTATCCTTCATTATTCCAGTGTTCTCATTTAGTATTTCCAGTATCCTTAATACGATATTGGAAGGGAACCTAGTTATCAGCAATTACATGTCCCTCCGCTACACCTTCTTCTGTTAAGCCTTAAAGACGTTATTGCTGAAATTAGATCTGGTAGGTTTCCCTCCTGGTTACGGTGGGGGCCCTGCGCCGCATCTTAGTTAACCAGTTCTCGTAGAACTTAATCATTGATTCGCTGAGCGAGGGCGTGACCCTCTCCTTCGCCATTAGGAAGTGCCTCATCCTTACCTCAGTTGCGTTGATATTCTCTCGTAGCGCCATTAATGCCGCCTCCCTTACTAGGGCGGCTAGATCCGCCCCAGAATAACCCTCAGTTATCGCCGCTATGTACTGCAGGTCGACATCCCTGCTTAATGGCATGTTGTTTGTGTGTACCTTAAGGATCTCATAACGTGCCTTCTTGTCGGGCGGGGGGACGTATATGAGCTTCTCGAAACGTCCCGGACGGAGCAGGGCGGGATCCACTAGGTCTGGCCTGTTAGTTGCGGCTATAACAACCACGTTAGTGAGTTTCTCTATGGAGTCGAGCTCGGTCAGTAGTTGACTAACTACGCGTTCTGTGACGTGTGCGTCTCCGTAGGTACCTCTTATGGGTGCTATTGAGTCTATCTCGTCGAAGAACACTACGGCTGGTGCGTAAGTTCTTGCTTTACGGAATATTTCTCTTATTGCTTTTTCTGATTCCCCTACCCACTTGCTTAGTATTTCGGGTCCCTTCACGGCTATGAAGTTCGCGCCTGACTCCGTCGCCACCGCCTTCGCCAGTAACGTCTTACCACAGCCAGGCGGGCCGTAGAGGAGTATGCCGCGGGGAGGCTCAATACCTAACTTCGAGTATGACTCGGGGTACTTTAGGGGCCACTCAACCGCCTCCCTTAACTGTTGTTTGGCCTCGCTTAGCCCACCTATATCTTCCCACTTAACCTCTGGCACCTCTATCATAACTTCCCTTAAGCCGCTGGGTGTTATCTCCCTCAAAGCGTTCAGGAAGTCCTTCATAGTTATCTTTAGTTCGTCTAGTACCTCTGGCGGGATCTCATCCTCATCAAGGTTTATCTTGGGGAGTATCCTTCTGAGGGCATTCATCGCTGCTTCCTTAACTAGCGCGGCTAGGTCAGCGCCTGTGAATCCATGCGTGATCTCCGCTATTTTCTTTAGGTCGACGTCCTTGTCGAGGGGTGCGTTCCTTGTGTGTATCTGAAGTATCTCAAGCCTCCCTTGCTTATCAGGTAAGGGTATCTCTATCTCCCTGTCGAACCTGCCCGGCCTCCTCAACGCCGGGTCGAGGCCGTGTGGTCTGTTGGTTGCACCTATGACTATCACGTCACCGCGTCCCTCAAGCCCGTCCATCAGCGTGAGTAACTGGGCGACTACACGCCTCTCTACCTCACCTATAACTTCATCACGCTTAGGCGCTATGGCGTCGATCTCATCAATAAAGATTATCGCTGGCGCGTGTTTCTTTGCCTCCTCGAAGATCTCCCTTAACCTCTGCTCCGACTCACCGTAGAACTTACTCATGATCTCAGGACCGTTAACCGCTATGAAGTATGCTTCTGACTCAGTTGCTACGGCTTTGGCTAGGAGGGTTTTACCACAGCCAGGCGGGCCGTAGAGGAGTATGCCGCGGGGAGGCTCAATACCTAACTTCCTGAATAGCTCTGGGTGTTTCAGCGGGAGTTCAACTAGTTCGCGCACCTTCTCTACCACATGCTTCATACCGCCTATATCCTCGTAAGTCACCTTAGGCAACCTTAGCACTGTAGGTGATTTATCCAGTATGATTATCCTGGTCTTACTAGTTATGACGACGGGGCCTGAGGGCTTGGTCTGAACCACGTAAAGGAGGGCTAGGTGCCCTAGTAATTGTAGCGGCACTAGGTCCCCCTCCACCATGGCGTAGTCTAGGAGCCTCTTCTTCACGGCGCGTATGGAGCTCTCGCTCTTGTTTATTTCGATAGTTGGTGTTCCCACCGAGAACTTCACGTGTATAGCTGGTTTGGCGTCAGCTGGCCGAACGATTACCCGCTCACCTATGCTCACACCGGCATTCTTACGTATTATGCCGTCAATCCTAATTATGTCCGAACCCTCATCCTCGGGAAACGCTGGCCACGCGATCGCTACGGTTGTTCTCCGCCCAGAAATCTCTATAACGTCACCTGGGTCTATCCCTATTACCCGCATCACGCGTTCAGGTATCCTAGCCTTACCCCGCATGGCCTCATACTTCTTTGCCTCGGCCACCCTGAGAAGATACTCCCTTCTCTTAGTAACCTCAAGAGGCATTACTCATCACTACCTAAGCTCGATTGTAGTTCTAGAGCTTATAGGGATTGCTTGGTTAATTCTCAGCCAATCGTGCAGATGTGGTTGGTACTACTAAATACGTTAACTATAGATTCTTAGAACCATGACTCAAGCAACGGTTCTGCCTCAAAAATTAAGAAGACTTAGGTGCCTCATTCTAAAATGCTTCTGTCCTAGTTACGTACTCTATGTCTATTGATGATATACCTTCGATGCCCTTCAGATACTCCTCCAGCTTCTCCGTCCCGCCCTCGAACTCCTCCGGCATTATCACATACAGCCTCAACGCGTAAAGCCCGAACGCTATGTAGGTCTTCTCGTGCTTCACTATCTCAAAATCCTTAGGTAAGTTCTTCTTTACCTCCTCGACTAACTTGTCGAGATCCACGTTCTCATCTGAAGGGTTTACTCTTAATGCAACCAGTACTTTAGCCATATCTGACCCACCTCTTAAGGACCTTCAAAACCACAGTTCGGGCACTTATACGGTATCACTAGTTCCCTGCACTTCCTACATCTCCAGATTAATATTGTGCCGCAGTTCGGGCAGTAGAACTTAACGGCCTTCTCGCCGGGAGGAACTACCCTACCGCAACTACTGCATATCGGCGGGGTTGAAGCCTCAACTATCACTGGTCCCTTACTCTGCTCGCTTGCGTGACTCATGCTCACGACCTATCATAGGTAAGTAGGTGGCCTTAAAAACAATCCGGTGGTGATTGCAATACTTAACTATGTCCACAAGGTTAAGGTATATGGGGATTATTGTTGGGTGTGAACTTAAAGGAGCTGATACCGCAGGAGGCAGTACGTGTTGTAGGGGATCTAAGGGAACTCAAAGGGAAGGTAGTGGCTATAGACGCGTACAACGCGCTATACCAGTTTCTTGCGGCGATAAGGCAGCCCGACGGGACTCCCTTAAAGGATAGGCAGGGGAGGGTAACCAGTCACTTAAGCGGGCTCTTCTACAGGACGATTAACTTCATGGAAGCAGGGATAAAGCCCGTCTACGTGTTTGACGGTAAGCCACCGGAACTGAAGGCTAAGGAAATAGCTGAGAGGATGAGCGTAAGGGAGGAGGCGGCGAAGAAGTACGTCGAAGCACTAAGTAAAGGTGACTTAGAGGCAGCTAGGAGGTATGCGCAGATGTCATCTAGGTTAACGAACGAGATGGTTGAGGATGCGAAGAAACTGCTTAACGCCATGGGTGTCCCATGGGTTCAAGCCCCTTCCGAGGGGGAGGCTCAGGCAGCGTACCTAGCTAAGAAGGGCGATGCTTGGGCAGCCGCCTCACAGGATTATGACTCACTACTCTTCGGCGCCCCTCGATTGCTCAGGAACTTGACAATCTCGGGAAGGAGGAAGCTACCGCGCAAGAACGTTTACGTAGAAATAAAGCCGGAAGTCATAGAGCTTGACACGCTACTGAAGGTACTTAATCTCACGAGGGAGCAACTAATAGATATAGCTATACTGCTCGGGACGGACTACAATCCCTCGGGTGTTAAGGGGGTAGGGCCTAAGACAGCGTATCGTTTAATACGCACATACGGAACGTTGGAGAGAGCACTTAAGGCCCTCCCAGGCGCGTCCTTCCCCGTACCGCCCGAGAAAATTAAGGAACTATTCCTCAACCCACCAGTCACCGACGAGTACAAGGTTGAATGGCGTGAACCAAACCTAGAGGAGCTAATGGAGATACTCGTGAAGGAGCACGACTTTTCTCCTGAGCGGGTTAAGAACGCGTATGAAAGGCTGAGGAAGGCGTACAGGGAGAACATAAAGGCACGGGTTAGGGGATTGGATGCATGGTTCAGGAAGTAGCGCATTCCTTATTTTAAGGTAAGATCCCAACATCCTCAATTACGTAGTACCCTGTGAAGGTATTCGGGTTCCAAGTCATTGAAGCCTTACGTACGGCCATGGATCGCCCCCGAAACAGTGGTGAGGAAATAACGAATGTTTCGAACTCGCCGCCTTCCCCCACGGGGCTTATAGAGTATTGCTTGAACCTAGAGAGTAGCTTTACTGCAAAGCTGGGAGTTATGAGCCTACCTAGTAGCTCACTACTTAAACCATATGCTTGAACGGCTGTTATCAGGAAACCTAAGGCGCTCGCTTCTTCAAGGAATAACTTACCTTGATCAGCGCCCCATAGGGGAGCGTAGTGCCTTAAACCTAGCTCCTCCGCCAGTATGTCAACGCGCTCCTTCTGGTATTTCGAGGCCACAGCACCAGTCACTAGATACTCGACTTCGTCGGTACACGTTATAGCTTGAGTTCTTAGCGCGTGCTTAAGTTCTTCGACTTCAATTTCTTTCGCACCACTCACCTGCACCGTCACATAAGGCACGCCCATTAATTTGGCATGAAGGACTGCCCGATCAATGTTCACTGTGTGGAACATCCATGAGTCCTCCCTGCCAGCCCTCACTACTATTAAGCAGGTGGTCATGATGCCCTTCTCTAAGGCCTTAATTATCGCGTAGTGGGAGTCCTTCCCGCCAGTGTAGAGGGCTACGGCCCTACGCATCGTGCTAACCCCGCTCAAGTACCGCAATGGCGGCATTCACTACATGCTCAGTGCATGACTCGTCATGAGGACTACACATAGCGACAAGTATCACGTCGCCCTCCCTCAACGAAACCTTTCCCCTTACGTTCAAGACTAGCGGATCTGTGAAAGGTACCTCTCCGTCCTGTACGGGCATTAAGACCTCCCCGTCAGGGCCTACTAACAGTACTAATGCTCCATCCGCTCCTTGCTTAACTACTAGATCCCTAACCCTTATCACTCCAATTCTCCTGAGGATGCTTGCAGCACTCCTTAAAACTACTGCTGAGGTGACGCAGTTACTGCAGATGTTGCCGTGCACTACCTCCCCGAGCACCACTAAGCTACTTAGCACTTCCTTGAGAGTTTCACGTCCTTTCTCCGTTAACTCAGTCCCGGTCGGACGGAACGACCTTATCAATCCGGCCTCCCTAAGGCGCTTAAGCAATGTTCTTGTGCTGGCATCCCCTAACCCGAGTTCCTCCCGTAGCTTAGGGCGGCCTACACGGCCCTTGCCAATTATCATGAGTGCCTTGATTACATGGTATGGGGTGAAGTTAGGTTTAACCTTCCGACGCGGCATCGCTATCTCAGCAATGATTCTTGCGGCGTCCATCGCGAGCACACTTAATATATCGTGCTACCTTAGTTTAACGTTTATTACGGTGTTCCACGTCCCTAGCACTAGGGAGAAATGTGAAGTCCCTTCGTGGGAGAGACTTGATATCCATAGCTGACCTAAGTTCGGAGGAACTTCAATTCATTATTCAGACGGCCCTTGATTTCAAGAGGAGGTTCTACGCTGGTGAGAGGATTATCCCTGTGTTAAGGGGGAAGACCCTCCTGATGATATTTCAGAAGCCAAGCACCCGAACCAGAATAAGCTTCGAGCAAGCGATGGTGCAGCTAGGTGGTTACGTCATATCACTGGGTTGGAAGGAAATGCAATTGGGACGAGGTGAAACCATAGCGGACACTGCAAGGGTTCTCAGCAGGTACGTTGACGGAATAGTTGCTAGGGTATACAACCACGGCGACTTAGTTGAGTTAGCTAAGTACGCAACTATTCCGGTGATTAATGCCTTAAGTGACAAGGAACACCCGTGTCAGATAATCGGTGATATGTTAACAATACTTGAGAAGAAGGGGAGACTGGCCGGCCTCACTATAGCGTTCGTGGGTGATGGGAGTGACAATGTACTTCATTCCCTGTTATTAGCTTCGGCTAAGCTAGGGATTAATATAAAGATCGGTACGGCCGAAGGCTATGATCCCGATCCCGAGATCATGAAGTTAGCCTTGGAGGATGCCAACAGAACCGGTGTGAGCATAGAAGTGCTGAGAAGCCCTGAGGACGCTGTGAAGGGTGCTGACGTGGTTTACACTGATGTGTGGGTGAGCATGGGGCAGGAAGCTGAGCGTGAAAAACGTATCAAGGATCTGAGTAGGTTCAGGGTAACACCTGAGTTAATGGGTTTAGCGAAAAGCGATGCAATATTCATGCACTGCCTGCCGGCACACAGGGGAATGGAGGTAACGGATGAGGTCATAGACGGTCCTCAATCGGTGGTGTGGGATCAGGCAGAGAACAGGTTGCACGCTCAGAAAGCCATACTAGCGCTTCTTCTTTGAGGTTCGCCTCTTCCTTCGAGTCCTCGATTTTCTCTTAGGTTTTCTCCTACTTGAGGCCCTTTTCCTCCTCGTTCTCTTCTTAGCTTTCCCTCGCCTTTTAGTTACCTTCCTAACCGCAGTGCGTTGGCGGAGAGGCTGCGGTTTAAGGAGCTCCACGCTCTCCTTCTTGATTTTCTCTATGTGCTCGCCATTCAATATAACCCTCGTTCCTTTATCCGTGAGTATCCTCACGGCTACCGCGTCATTATGCGGTTCCACTAAACCAACGCGTCCTTCAAATACGTAATAGGTGTCATTAACGTTCACGTTCTCGTTAATCAGCGATCGTGAGAAGACGGCATTGGCCTCTAACTCTACCCTCTCCTGCTTCTTAAGGAGCTGTATTCCCTTCAACTTAGCTACTCGAGGGAAAATTACTGTCCTAGCAGTTACTGCGGTGTCGCTCACAGGCACGAGTATCTCTGTCTTGCCTTCACTATCAAGCAGTAGTACATAGTCGCACTTGGTTCCACTGAAGGAAGAAGTAATTATTCTTTTAATCCTGCTCTCTGGTATGCGGTTAGTGTCTAGGTCGCCCCGTATCCTTACGGTTTTCGAAGTTACTTCCTTAAGTACAGTAAGGAGTACTTTTCCGTCAAACACTTTGTCTAATCGCTCTAGACACTTGAATAAGTATTCACCCATTCAAGAAAACCCCTAACGCTTGTACCCTATCTTCCTAAGGAATTCATGTCTTTCCTTCTTTGCTTTCTCGTCCTCCACGCCAAGCGGTGTATATCCGTCAACAACGCCGAGGACGGCCCGCCCCTGATCCGTCTCAGCAACTATTACCTGTAATGGATTAGCTGTTGCTGTATAGATACGGCATACCTCCTGCACCATCTTCACGGCGTTGAGGACGTTTATTGGCCATGCATTCCTTAAGTATATAACGAACGTGTGTCCCGCTCCTATCTTCAGTGCTGCCTCCTCCGCCAGCTTAATGAGGTCGGGATCATTACCGTCCGAACGCACTAGCCTCGCCCCACTCGCCTCAACGAAACCTATGCCAAACTTAATGGAAGTTGAGGACGTCACTAGTGTTTCGTAGAGATCCTCAACGCTCTTAATGAAGTGAGTGTGCCCCACTATCACATTAGTTCCTTCGGGTACGGGGATGTCAATAACCTCTATCTTCTTTAGTTCACCCATAAGCCCTCCCTCCTTATCAATACGGTACATTACTAAAAAAGTTGGTTGGTCGTTCTTGATTAATAATGCATGGAATCCTACCTTCTGTAAGGTTGAATTTTCATTACTTTTTCTTTAAATAATTTATCCATAGCATCCTTAACTATTCCAATACATACTACATTATCTAGTGGTTCAACAAGTAGGGTATTGTCTGAATGGGGTGTTGAAAGCTCACGTAGTTTCCTCTCAAGTAACTTAAGCTGATCCTTACTTAAACAACCACGTCTACCGAGCCGCACCCTACTATACCTTAACTTCTTCCTACCCACTATGTCGACCGCGCATTCTACAACGTTATCTTTGTCCTTACCCGCATCGCAACACGTCATGATTGGGACTACGCGCTCAAGAGTTGTTGGTGGGAACGCCAGCAAAGCGTTGAGTAGTTCGTCAAATTGCAGTGTAGTGCAAAGCACTAAAACCCCGCCGAAGGCGGTTCTCTCTATCCTGACGCCCGAATCTATGGGGAAAAGAGCGTCACCCACCTCAAGTTCCGCTAGTCTTTCTTTCCCGTACTTTACCGTCAGTACGTAAGTGTTTCTGTCTCCACAGGGTGTCCTCATTTAGCTCTCGCCGCAGATCCTGCGTTTCGTGTATTCGAAGAACGATGATGGTGTCCATGCTATCCATGCCGGGAGTCTCTTAATGAATTCGTATGCCTCCTCCCAGTTGTCAAGGCCTAGGTCCCTAGCCAGCATTTCTAGTGTATATACTGACCTTATGTACTTGTAAACTATGGATAACGTTGTCTCATCGATTGGTATTTCCTTGCCGCTACTGAGACGCACCACTAGTTCACACATTATCCCGACCCAGTAGAGAGGGTTTGTTCGGCTTATTAAGCTTGTATATTACTGTCAACGCTTAGTCCGTCGGTGCGTAGCAGAGAGCGCGTTTTTCGTAGATGTCCCCGGTTCTCCTGAGGCTTGCCATAAGTCTCTCGAAGGTTTTTTCGTCAACTATGCCTAGCTCTAAGGCTTTAGCCTTCAGGTACTTCCTCCTAACGCACCCTAGGTCTGACTCCTTCGCTAGTTCCTTAATTAGATTGAGCAATGCTATTTCCTTCTCTTGTAGGCTCCTAGGCTTCCCAACCATTATAGTGTCTATATCTAAGGCCCCGGTCTCGACATCCATACCTACTCTTTGTAAGACGGTGTTCATGAGCCTCACTGCCTCTGCCGCGTCCTCCGCCTCAACCTTACTCTTGAGGGCCATCCTTGCGTGCGCCTCCGCTAGACGCACTAATGCCTCTAGTTGCCTTGTGGTTATCGCTAAGGGGGCTTTCGGGTTTTCAGCACTTTTCTTGCGGAGCTCTATGTAATACTCCTTAATTATCTCCTGAGCCTCCCTAGTGAGGACGGGCTTCACGTTCTTCCTAGCGTAGGCGACGTACTTCCTAAGTAAGTCGGGCGGTATCTCTGGAGTCACGGATCCGTGCTTCTCGTGTGTTCTGAGCACGTAACGAACTAGGGATTCGTCATGCTTTATTTCAGCTACGTCCTTCAGAATGAAGATCAGGTCGAACCTCGACAGTATGGTTATTGGTAGGTTTATGTTCCCGGCGAGCCCTAGCTCCGGCTCGTAACGCCCGCGCTTAGGGTTTCCAGCAGCCAGTACTGATGCCCGCGCGTTGAGCCGGGCAACGATTCCGGCTTTAGCTATGCTGACTGTGCCCTGCTCCATAGCTTCATGTATTGCTACTCTATCTTCTTCACGCATCTTATCTATCTCGTCAATAGCCACAATACCGCCATCTCCAAGAACCATAGCACCAGCTTCTAGGAAGTACTCCCCCGTCTGCTTGTCCCTGATGACGGCAGCTGTGAGGCCAGCGGCGGAGCTCCCCTTACCAGTAGTGTATATTCCTCGGGGTGCTATCCTGGCAACGTACTGAAGTATCTGACTTTTCGCGGTTCCAGGATCACCTAGTAGGAGTACGTGTATTTCGCCCCGTATCTTAGTCCCGTCGGGGGCCTCCTTGGACACTCCTCCGAATAGTTGGAGGGCTACGGCCTCCTTTATGTCCCACATACCGTAAATTGTGGGGGCTATGCTCGCTATGATCTTCCGCCGGATAAGGGGGTCGCGGGATAGTGAGAGTATCTTCTCCTCATCTTCGGGACTTAACTTTAATTCCTCAAGGAATCTCTGTGCAACAATAACGTTGTTTGCTTCAATGTAGCAAGAGAATATAGGTTTCGAAGGCTTCTTACCCCTGGAGAGCCTGACTACCCCTATGACTGAGACTCTATCGCCGGGCCTAGCTACATCAACCAGGTCGTCCACTAAGACTACTTCAATGGATCGAGGTATTTGGCCAGCAGGTATCTCTTCGGGTCTTTCCTGAACAACAACTAACTGCCAATCACGGTATTTCGACTTCTCAGGAAGGAGCTTGAATATACCGCGCTGCCTCCTCTTAGCGCTTCCCTCCTCCGATTCCTCTCCGTGCGCCAGGCTGCACTCAGGGCAATAAGTGGGTTTCTCTAATTCGTCACCTATCTCCTCCCCTTCTCTTGGGGGCCATTCAAACTCGTGTTGCTCTCCCGTTGGGAGTATGTGGAGATATGTTGCTTTATAGAGCTTATGTCGTGGGGGCGTGCTCCGAACTATTATTCCTTCGATCATGACTAGCTTGTTTATGTGTTCGCTTCTGATGTGCCGTATTGGTGTAGATTTCACCCACCCGTTTAATCGTGCGTAGAATTTGAATACCTTATCAGCGTATTCGGGGTTCTCGTCTCTTACTAATGCTCTAATGCTCTCACTGAGTGCTGGGAAGGCTTCGTCAGGGCTCTCCTCAATTATGTCGGCTAGGTGGGGATCATAAGATATTAGGTCCTCGTAATCTATTACTAGGGACTTTGACTCACGAAGCACCATTTCTCTTACTCGTTCCCTATACTTGAACTTTCCTTTATCGTCCCGAAAATTCCTAAGGAAATCTGTGAAGAGCGTCTGAAGAGATTCTATTCCCTCCTCTCGTGCAAGCTCCTCTAAGTTAATACTGCTAGTCAACTCTAGTCACCTCGTTGAACCATTTTTGGATTATAATGCTAAGCTCTAGGAGAAGCCCCCTCTCTTCTGGTAAGAGTTTTTCTATGATTTCATCTATCTTAGTGCTCAAGAATGCGGCACTAAGTATCTTCCTTAATCTTATCCTAACTATGTCACTTAGGTTCCCCTCTGCCTTCACTATCCTCAGAATGTTCTCTGGCTTCCCTTCCCCCTCCTTCTTAAGCCTCCTTATTAATTCCCTAGCTTCTAAGTAGAACCGTTCCCTTAATGGGTGAAATGATCCTCCCTTTATTCTCCGTTCTATCATTAAGTACTTGCCTATGTCGGTATCTGTTAGCCTAGTCTCCCTAATCTCGACGTCTCCTCTTTTTTCAAGAAACGTTGCTATCCAATAAGGTATTCCAGCTTCATCACCGCGTTGGTAGGTTTCCCATCCGCCCTCCACGCGTATTTTACCTAGATCCCTAAGTACGGCCACACGTATGGGTGACAGCATGTGATAGAGTTCCGCGAGCTTCACACTATCTTCCGACATCTTCCCTCCCTAAACTCTGGGTTCGTAACGGAACATATATCGGTAACCTAATAATACGAAGTTAGACTTCCTTTGTTAAGGTATTATCGAGGGCTACTGGTTTTAAATACGGGATTATTAGCCTTCTTTAAGTAGGTGTCGGTAACACGAGCCGTCATCATTACGTCAGCCGGCGATCTTACGTCATCCACTTAATCGTTGATCCTCTCTAGGAATTAAGTATTACCATCGATCATTTGGGAGGGAACTACAGCTACAGAAGGTGGAGGGTGTGGCGGGCCCGCCGGGATTTGAACCCGGGACCTACGGGTTAAGAGCCTCGGCCACCCTCGCTGGGTCCGCCGCTCTACCTGGCTGAGCTACGGGCCCTTCCCGTAATTTTGGGGAGTTGGGATTTTTAAAGATTATTTGGACGCTTTAGCGTACCGAGTGATTACTCTAAGAAGTCTGGCATTTCAGCGATGTTAATGATGGGAACTATTACGTAACCCGTCTTCGCGGCTTTTGAAAACTCTATTCTCTCCTCGGTGTCGCTACTGCGTAGTAATGCATAGTTTGCCTCCTTAGGCACGACATTATCTTCATCAATGAAGTAGTAGAAGAGCGGCACCCCGTAATACTTATAGAAGTCCCTGAAAACGGCCATTATACCGTAAAGTACTCTCCCCTCCTCCTCATAACGTAGCATGTACGTGGGTTGACCCATGGCAATGCTTGATGCCGCCATGCGTACTAAGTCGTTTATACTCTTCACTCTAACCTTGATTGCTTTACCAATACCGGAGGTACTCAACACTTTGCACCCTAGAGTCTTGTGTTAAAGCAACTATAAGCGTGATCATGATAGTGTATTTCCTTAAGGTTAGAAAATTAGGTACTTCTTTAGAACTTCGTAGTTTCTCACGATGTAATCCCTAACGAACTTTAGGTATTTTCTAGCTATGTCAGGTTGGGGTCTCCTACCTATGGAAGGTACCTCGACCTCGAATATGTCTGGCTCAGCTTCCCTAGCAACCTCGGCAACATGTCCATCCCTCTCTATTATGAACGTTGGTTGCTGAATACTTCCGTTCTCTGCGTACCCGCCAATTCCTATGATCGGTACGTCGTTTTCGCTGGCTCTCGCAGCGGCAAGCATCAACGTCATCTCTGGGCGTCTGCGCGTAATTATGGGAGGAGATACAGCAACGATCGCGTCACCGCCAAGAAATGCGTATGCCCTCATAACCTCAGGAACTTCCAAGTCGTTGAGTATGGCGAAACATATGTTTACGTTCTCTATGGTGATCATTTCTATGTTCGGGCTCCCGGAGACCTTACTTGATATAGGTATGACGCTTTTCCCCCGAAATATAGGCGGTCCTACCGAAGGTATTAGCACGTTACTTAAATAGAGTTTATTACCGGCTCGCCGGAGAACCGGAGTTAGCACAAGAGTTATGCCTCTACGCCGGGATATCGAGGAGAGCCTATTCACTAACGTTTTAAGGTTACTTCTGTAGTTACCGTATCTTCGCTTTCCTATGAGCGTTTCATAAAGTGGGAAGACAGGTGGCGACAGTAGGAGGGCCGAGACCCTATTACTTAGGTGTTGGGTTATCTCGTCCGTTTTGCGGACGAACTCCCTAGTCCCAACATCTAGGTTCATGCGGGCCACTGCAAGTACTACCCTGCGGTACCCCCTACCCGTGCTCAAAGCATTCGCCCTCCACAATCTTAAACTGTCTTAATTCATCATACAACTCATTAAGTAATTCTTCATACTTAGCCTTTCCTTCCTCGACTTCCTTCATTCTCCTCTCAAGGAACCTTGTTCTTTCTTCACTAACTAACTTTTCGTAGTTTGACTGCAGGTACGAGTAGACTTCCCTACCTAGTGGTAATGGCACTATACCTAACTCGCGCCTCCCTCCTTTCTCTTTCACCGCGATGTAGGCCACGTAATGCCTTTTGAAGAGCGTATCTACTATCTTGGCATACGTACTAGGCCTACCTATCTCCTTCTCCTTCATTTCCCGTATAAGTGACGCCTGGGTATGTAAGGGTTCACGGTACCATTCCTTAAGCGTGAATCCGCTACTGATAACATATTTTCCTTCCTCGGGTAATCGACGCACGTTGAAATACCTGTAAAACACTGTGAAACCATTAAATATTACTTCGGAGTAAGTCTCGAAGTTCAGGGGCTCAAGCCTCACAGTAGTGCCATCGTTAAGTAATACCGTTACCTTAGCTACGCCTTTCGCCTTCTTCACGATCGCAGGTTTCGTTTGGGAGGCCATGAACCTCCTAAATATTAGGTCGTACACGGCAAAGTGTGCGCGAGTTAGCCTCCTCACGGGTTCTATGATTCCTTCATTAATCAGGTTCCTTAAGGTCTCTGCATCGATGGGCCTAGTGGGTCTTATACACTCATGAGCCCCTCCCTCACCCCATGTTCTGGGCTGGAAGTAGTCCTCGAACTTATCGCCAAACTTTTCCTTCATGTATTCCTTAGCGACGCCTATGCCGACATCCGAGACCCTCGTACTGTCCGTTCTATGGTACGTTATGAAACCTAGCTCGAACAGATCCTGCAGTATCTGCATAGCCCTAGGTGCTGGGATGCCGTACCTTGAAGAGATGTCGTAGAGTGCGGAGTCGGTCGTATATGGGGGTAGCGGGTTAACCTGGGTTTCCGTGATTTCCTCGTACTTTACCTCCGCTATGACGGCCTTGACCTTGCTTGGGTGTATCTTCCGCCGCTTATCTTCCGGTATCGGTATCTCTAACCTTAACTCCTCAAGCCGCAGTATTAGGAAGAGTGTCCTTGACTTCATGTGGCGGTCATACGCGTCTATTATCCAGCCAAGGACAGGTGTCTGCACTCTCCCGGCACTGAGGTTCCTGTATTCCTTAGGGTTGGTTTTACAGAGCTTAGCGTAACGCTCAAGATAGTTCAGTATTCTTTTGTCTATGCGTGCACCTTCCTTCTGGTCCTTCTTAGCCTTAAGGAGCGCCTTCAGCTTCCTCTTACAGAAGTCCTGCCAGAATTCCGTCTGCAATTTACGTGAGAGTGAGAAGCCTATCCACCTATCCTCTATCCTCCTGACTAGCTGTGCCTTGACTAGGTCGTAGTTTATCTTTCTGGGGTTATTCACAGCGTTAATAATGGCCCTTCTTGTTACTTCATGGAACTCCACCCTGTATACGTTCCTGTTTACTGGGAGCACTACGTTAGTTATATCGAACGCTATCTTCTCTCCTTCAGTATCAGGATCTGTCCCGACCAAGACTTCGTCCACTTCCAGCGCTACATCCCTTAACGCCTCAACAGCCCTGACAGAGTCCATCACGTTAGTTGACCCGCAGTAGGGGCATCGCGGGTTTCGCTCGTCCAGCTCCACCGTGAACTGATGGCCGCAGTTATTGCATCTCTTAAGCGTAGTGTAGACGGGCACGAACCTAGGTCCGTGCTCACCATCTAATTTACGGCAAACTATGCCGTGAATTGCGGGGAGCTCCTCCTTCAGCTCCGTGACTAAGTCGTAGATATGTCCACCGCTAGCCGTTATGAGCAGGGTATAGTTTCCTAGGTTAGCTTCATAGACCTTCAGACGACCATATTCCCTGACGCTTGGCCTGCCGAAGAATTTAGCTATGGTTCTCGCCTTATTTGGAGACTCAACCACTAGGAGGGCTGTCTTTAGCTTTAGGGGTCCTTCCTTACCTATTACTTCACGTGGGATTCGTCCTTCCCTTATCCTGCGTATTAACTCCCTAGTCCTATCTATTTCCGATAGCACTTCATCTAGGTGTACCTCATCTAGCGGTATGAACTTGAAGTCATCAATCATCCAACGCAATCTTCTCTCAAGCCCGTTAAGTATTCTCTCGTCATCTACTATCACTACTGAGAGACCCTTGCTTATGCCCCCCAAGTAGAGCCTTGACGTCCTACCGCTTGCTTGGATGTAGGTTGGTGCGTCCGGTATTAGTACGTATAGGTTACCATCCTCCTCGTAGACTGCTACGTTGGGGTTTCGGCGAATTGCTTCGAGGATTTCGGGCTTAGTTAGGAGATCCTTAAGTAGTTGGTAGGCCTCCATGAATTCTTTCTCAGCAACGGTTGTTGGTTCGCGCTTGCCTTCGAGTACCTCATTAAGTACCTGAATTAAGGCCATCCCTGCTCTCCTTAAGTACCTCCTCAGCCTGACGATGTGGGCGTCTATCATGCGTCGTTGCTCGCTGTCCTCTACAGCATCCCTAACGAGAGGGAGTAGCCTAAGGACATCCTGGGGCTTCACGCCTTCTAGTCTGAGGTTTATTTTATGCCTCGGAGGTCCTGCGAATATTGCGTAACGAATTACTTCGGGCAGATCAATACCTCTAACGAGTATCCCGTAATATGTGGCTACACCTACTAACACGTCGAGTTCTCCGTTAGCAAACTCGTCTATGGCTGCGACGTTCCTGCTGTGGACGGCTGCCGCCCTAACTCCCCGTTCCTTAAGGTACTCCGCTACCTCTATAGCGTAGTCCACACCCTTGTCTATAGGGACGTATATTAAGCCACCCCTACCAAGCTTCTTAACTAACTGTAGGATCATCTCCCTAATGTCGTTCTCTGGGTACTTGTAGGTATCCACGATGTTACGTATGAACTCAGGCCTAGCACCAATCTCAAAGCCCAGGAGTTCTTTGAACAGCTTAACCCTAGTGCCGCGTGGATTACCTGTAGCTGACGCTATTATTAGTACCTTATCCACTCTCCGCCTCCTACGCTCGAGCGCCTCCTCTATCTGATTGAGCTTCTCTAGGAGCTTAGCGTTCTCTCCCCTGAACACGAGTTCCCTCTTAAGCTTGATGGCCTGTAATGCGCGCTCTAAGTCTTTTTCGGTGAACCCTAGTAATTGAAGCACGTAGTTTATGGCCTTAGATCCCTTCAGTATTGCGTCGACATCATCAACGAAGATGAATTTGAAGTCGTGCTTGAGTATTTTATCCGGGTTACGGAGTAGGTAGTTTGAGGTAGTCACGAGTATGTCGAATCCCTGCGGATCCTCTAAGGCCTTCTCTCGTGCTTCCCTTTCACGCTTCTTGAGCTTTGAGTGAATCGCGACAAACCTAACGACTATTCCTGCCCTCGAGGACATCTCCTCAAGCTTTCTCTCAAGTTGCATAGCCAGTGCTGTCGTGGGAACTATGAAGTATGATTTATGTCCCCTCATAGCTAGGTAGAGTGCTACGACAGCACCAAACGTTGTCTTACCGACGCCCGTAGGCGCTATCATCGCGAACGAAGCCTTCTTAGCTATTCGCTTGATCCACAATCTCTGAATACTCCACGGGTCATTACCGACGCACTTCTTAAAGAAATCACAAATCTCATCATAGGTACGGGTAATCTCATATAACGCCTTATACGCTTTAAGCGTGCCGAGTTCCCTAAGCCTCCTGCAAACCTCGCGAACTGAGGGTTTAGCAGGGGGTTCAGGTAAGCATGAAGAGCAGGGTAAGCCCTCCCCTAAACGCCTATCACTCACGAACCCTCCACAGTTGGGGCAAGCCCGACCGTAGACTAGGAGGTCAGCCTCCTTAACTTCTCCCCTAAGCGTCATACCCGACCTCAAGTTATGAGGGCTTAAAACGTTCTAATAAAGGATTTCCTTCGAAAGAAAACCTCAGTGAAGAGAAGACACATCACCCCCGAAGGTCAGGAGACCGTCGTATCATCACTCAACACAACAGATATCTAACCCGCTAATAAGTAACACACTGAATGATGAGAGACGAGGAATGACCCCAAGGGGTGAAGAAACCTGTCTCAGCTGACAGTCAATTCCAAACGGGAAATCAATAACATCACGAATGTTCCTTGATCTCCCTTACCGCTCTATTGATGACTTCATAAACCTTCCTAGGTTCTCTCACTGCGTAAAGGCTTATGGGACGTACTCCCGTGGCCTGAACTATTAATGTACCAGTCCCGTATTTCTTATCCCAGAAACCTACGTTTAGATTCACTTGTTGAATTAAGTCGAGGTTAAGAGTGTCATAATCTATCCCTACTAAGCCTTTCCTAACAATGAGCCTCCTATTTGTTAGGACGTAATACACGTTTTTCCAAACGAGTAGTGAGTACAGAGGTGATGCAAAGAACACCAATATTGATATGCCGTACCAGAAGATCATGAATAATAGTATCTCAGGATTAAGTAAGATTTTCGGTGATGCCTTGATAATGATTATTAATGGTAAAGCTATCCACGGTATTCCAATAATCGCGAATACTATGCCCTTAAGTATAAAAGGTGTCCTTAATGGTTTATCGCTCCAAATCACGCTCTCATCAGGTTCGAGAGTCTCTCTAATGTCTTGAGGTATCTTCATAGAGACGCCCCACGGAATCACTACTAAGGTATCCATAAATAAAGATTATTACAAATAAAGTTGAGAACATTCTAACAATTCTGATTAGTAGAATCTCTACTGTTCTTCAATAAACAACTATGCGGTAACCTAGGTTTCTAGGTAAGGATTATCTTTAATGCATAAAACGTCTTGATAAAAAATCTAGGGTAAAATGTGTTGAAGTCTAATACTCTTCGCATTTAACCTGGAAGTAGTTGCGTGCATGGCCACATGATGGACACTTTTCCGGTGGTTCATTACCGTAATGGACGTAACCGCATTTCCTGCAGACCCACCATACCTTCTCTTTCTTTCTGAATACGGTTCCTTCCTCTAATTCCTTCAGTAACTTCTTGAAGCGTTCCTCGTGGTGTTCCTCGGCTTTAGCTATGGCCCGCAACCTTGCAGCTATTAACGGGTACCCTTCCTCCTCCGCTACCCTAGCGTACTCAGGATACATCTTCGTGTGCTCGAAATTCTCACCCTCTATAGCGGCTCTTAGGTTATCTATTGTATTGCCTAACGCTAACGGTGCTGCGGCCTCGACCATTAGTGATCTTATGTTTAATCTCAGCGATTCGCACAGCTCTAACGCCAGTTCGTATAGGGTCTCGGCGTGTTCCTTTTCGTTCTCGGCCGTTAATGTGAAGATTTCGGCTATTTGCTCGTATCCTTCCTTCCTAGCTTTACTTGCGTAGAACGTGTATCTATTCCTGGCTTGGCTTTCGCCTATGAATGCCTTGATAAGGTTCTCGAGTGTTTTGGGTTTAGGATTGCTCAATGCTTAATCACGTTCTAGAAAACGTGTTTCGTAGTAATAAGTGCGGTGTTTATGCCTAAACTAACCTTTCACCAGCTTAGCTAGGGTTTCCTCGAAGGGTTTTCTGGCTATGCCTTTCTCTGTTATTATTCCCTCAACAAGTTCCGGTGGTGTTATGTCGAAGGCGGGGTTGAGGACAGGGACGTCTGGAACAGTTATCAGGAGCTTGCCGAGGATCCTCCTTACCTCGTCTGGGTTCCTCTCTTCTATCACGACTTTCTCGACGGGGGTCTCTAGGTCTACGGTTGATATGGGTGCTGCTGAGTAGAAGGGGACGCCGTGTCTGTTAGCTAGCGCAGCTATGGTGTAGGTCCCGATCTTATTGATCACGTGCCCTGTCCTCAGAACCCTATCCGCGCCGACGATAACCTTGCTGACTAACCCTTTACTCATGACGTACCCGACCATGTTATCCGTTATTAGAGTGACCGGTATTCCCTCCCTGACTAACTCCCAGACAGTTAGGCGGGCGCCCTGCAGCACGGGACGCGTCTCCGTAGCTATTACCTTAATCTTCTTCCCTGATTCCCAAGCAGCCCTTATTACGCCTAGCGCGGTTCCGTAACCCGCGGTAGCTAATGCTCCTGCGTTACAGTGTGTTAGGATCGTGTCGCCGTCCTCTATGACCTCATTACCTACTCTCCCTATGGTCTTGTTGACCTCCACGTCTTCCTCGAAGATCCGCACCGCCTCTCTAATTATGGCCTTCCTTAACTCTTCTGTGTCGCTGTAGTCCCCCTCAAGTACCTTCCTCATGCGATTTAGGGCCCAGAACAGATTTACCGCGGTAGGTCTTGTTCTACTGAGCCTCTCCAAAGCCTTATGGACGTCCCTCTTAAGCTCTTCAACGTCCCTAGCCCCAGAGTAAAGGGCTGCCAACGCAACACCAAAGGCGGCAGCAACGCCTATGGCTGGCGCGCCACGGATCTCCATCCGCTCAATAGCTACCGCGACACGCTCATAATCCCTTGTTTCAATGTATTCCTCTTCCCACGGTATCTTCAAAGTATTTATCCACCTTACCCTATCACCTAACCATTCAACAGGGTGTAACTCAGTCAAAACTAGCACCTTGGAGTAAACGTTGATTTAGAATAAATTAGTTTATGTGTAGGGTTCGAGGTCGATGGTTAAGCGGGTAGTGAAGGTGAGGGGAGGTAAGGAAGGAAAGTTGCTAGTAAGTGAGGGTGAGGACTTACTAAACAAGCTGGATCTAGGGCATAAATCCGTTCTAAAGGATGTGTGGGTACTTGACGTTGCTGAAGCAGCTTACCTAATATTTACTGAGGCTGCTCAACTGGAGGATGAGGAGGGCTTGCTCGACCTAGCTAAGCTATTCGCTAAGTACTCGAAGAGCAAGTACGACTGGATACGCTTCGTGGTACTACTGAACCTTAGGGAGCGAGGGAGGAGGGCCAAGGTAGGTTTCGGTGTCAATGACATTATCTACGGCAAGGGTAGCGACAGAACAATGGTCTTCGTAATTGAGGAGAACTCGCCACTCAGGGCGGGTGCGCTTATTGAGTGGACTAGGAACGCGATAATGAAAGGATACGAGCCAGTAATAGCGGTGGTCGACGCGCATGGCGACGTAACTTATTACTCCACGCGAGTCCTTAAGGTAAGCGACCTCGGGGAGGTGGTTAAGAGTGCCTAAAATAAGGCTCGATCCTGTTCGGGGAATGCGTGACATAATACCTGAGGAGTCGGTGGAGATACTCTGGCTTGAGAGGAAGTTTGCTGAGGTGGCGGAACTCTACGGGTATGAGCCCGTAATAGCGCCCACGGTCGAACTCTTTAGCCTGTTTGAGGCGAAGTCCGGCCCTGAAATCAAGAGAAGTATGTATGTGTTCAAAGACAAGGCGGACCGGACAGTGTGCCTTAGGCCCGAATTCACGGCAAGTATGGCCCGCATATACCTTAGGAGGCTTCAAACATTACCTAAGCCCGTGAAAATATTCTATATAGGGTCAGCATTTAGGTACGAGGAACCGCAGCGAGGCAGGTACAGGGAATTCATTCAAGCAGGAGTAGAGTATCTAGGCGAGGAGAGCGTTACGGCGGACATAGAGTTGTTATTGCTGATAAGGGACTACCTACGCGAGATAAGGTTCGTGGATTACAGTATTAAGCTCGGCCACATGGGTCTCTTTAGAGATCTATTCGGAATGTGGGGAATCCCGGAGGACATACAGGATGAGGTCATACACTATATTGATAAGAAGGAGTTGGAGAAGGCAACCACGTTACTGAGCGAGTACCCTAAGGCAATGCCAGAAGTGATTAATGAACTGTCAAAATGCAAGGGTAGCGACCCCCGGGAACTCATCTCATGTGCGGAAAGCGCGGATCTCCCGAAGGAAGTGATGAAACATGTGGAACTATTGGCGCACGTTGCCAAAGTAACTCAAGCACTCGGTATCCCAGACGTTTACGCTGACCTTGGTTTCGCTAGGGGGCTAGCCTACTATACTGGCTTAATATTTGAGATTGTGCCCAAGAAGGCACTTAGCCTAAGCGTCGGAGGTGGTGGCAGGTACGACACGCTTGTATCGCTTTACGGAGGACCCGCAACCCCAGCGACAGGCTTTGCGTTAGGTATAGACAGGATTCACTTAACGCTTAAGGAGTCCGGGTGGTCACTGCCAGAGCGGAAAATTAAGGTGATGCTAGTGTCCCTGGAGAGCGACATATACAACTACGTAGATCGCGTAGCCACGACCTTAAGATCCTCCGGGGTTATCGTTAACGTATTTCCAAGACCTAAGCTCTCCTCTGCTCTGAGGGTAGCGTCTGAGAGAGGGTATGACTATGCGGTAATAATCGGGCGTAAGGAAGTGGAGGGCGGTTACGTGACGCTGAAGAACCTCCGAGAGAGGAAGCAGAAAATAGTTGCTGTGGAGGAACTCACTAAGGAGGTGACCACGGTTGAGTAAGCTACCACAGGTAAAGGACGCATTCGTAAGGCCAGACATGACAGTGAGGGAACTCGTGGAGTACTACGGGGAAATCCACGGCTTCACCGCGGGGGACGTTTATCGTGCAGTACAGATACTTAAGGAAGGTGTAAAGGAAGCCGACCTACGCTTCCTCTCATTCACAGGTAATATCGTCGCGACAGGCCTTAGGGGCGTCTTAGCCCAGTTAATAGATGCGAAGCTTTTCGACATCGTCATAACTACCTGTGGAACACTGGATCACGATATAGCCAAGTCAATGGGTGGGAAGTACCTCAAGGGGTTCTTCGAGGCAGACGACGCCGAACTCAAGAAGGAGGGATACCACAGGCTAGGGAACATATTCATACCGTTCGAGTCCTACGGGTTAACCGTGGAGCAATTCGTTAGTAAGTTAGTGCCGGAACTCACTAAGATAAAGTCCGAGTGGGGTGTTAGGGAACTCACGGAGGAGGTCGGGAAGAGGCTAGTTAATGATAAGCACTCAATACTCGGGGCAGCGTACCGTTCCGGCACTAAGGTATACGTGCCAGGCATAGTTGACGGTGCATTCGGAACAAATCTTTTCATTCAGTCACAATTCACGGGACTTAAGATAAACTTATTCAAGGACATGCAGGAACTCTCCGACGCGATCTTCTCATCCAAGAAAAGCATGGCGTTATGCTTAGGTGGCGGCATAAGCAAGCACCACACGATATGGTGGAATCAATTCAAGGAAGGTTTAGACTATTCCGTCTACATAACTACGGCAGTGGAGTGGGACGGAAGCCTAAGCGGGGCTAAGACTAGAGAAGCAATAACATGGGGTAAGCTGAAGCCTGAAGGAAAACACGTAACCCTTTATGGAGACGTCACGGTTCTCCTACCGATAATTGCGGCGTGCCTGTTATGATAGCCGAAATAATAATCTTCACCCTGCTGATGGCTTAAAAGCATTTTTGCCCTTAACATTTCAGGTGGTGTGAGGGTGGCATCTGAAGCTACTGCTGAGAAGTTCAGGGCGCTGACTCCCTCCGAGTTTTTCTACAGGAACAGGGAGTTAGCTGGTTTTAGCAACCCAGCAAGGGCCCTATACCAGGCGGTGAGAGAGTTAGTCGAGAACGCGTTGGACGCCACAGACCCCCACGGCATACACCCAACGATAAAGGTGATCCTACAGAAAGTCAGTGCCGAAAGGGACAACATATTCAGCATAAGCGTCGAAGATAACGGTATAGGAATCCCCTCCGCCCAAGTGCCTAGGGCGTTCGGCCAGCTCCTCTACAGCTCGAAGTACGTCCTCAGACAGACTCGAGGAATGTTCGGACTCGGCGCTAAGATGGCCGTACTTTATGGACAGATGACCACGGGTAAGTCCGTTGAAGTATTAACCTCAACAATCACTGCTAAGAACATATACTACTTCAACATAGCAATAGACGTTAAAACAAACACCCCGATAATTCACGAGAAGGGTGTCTACCGGAAGAACAACGGATGGCACGGGACCGTAGTTAAGCTTTACCTAGAAGGTGACTGGACCCGATCCAAATCTAAGATCTACGAGTACCTCAAGCGAACCGCAATAATCGCACCATACGCGGAGATCGTCTTCGAGGACCCGGACGGAACGATAACGTACTTTGAGCGAAGCACCCGTAAGATGCCTCCGCCACCAAGGGAGGTGAAGCCTCATCCAAAGGGCGTGGACATAGAGATGATGAAGATGATGTTAAAAGCAACGAAGGCCAAGACACTCCTGGAATTCCTCATAAAGGAGTTCCAAAGCATTGGCGAGGTAACCGCAAGGAGGTTAATAGAGAACGCTGGACTACTCCCCAATATGAAACCTCACGAGTTAAGCACAGAGGATGTTGAGAGACTAGTCCGAGTGATCAAAAGCGACACCAAAATAAAGCCGCCGAGCGCTAACCACCTTTCCTACGTAGGGGAGGAGATAATTAAGGTAGGTCTAAAAGCGATCCTAAAACCAGAATTCGTGACCGCAGTTACCCGCAGACCCTCAGTGTATGAGGGCCACGCATTTATAGTCGAGGCTGGGCTAGCCTACGGCGGCGAAATACAGCCTGAGGATCGCCCCGTCCTCTACAGGTACGCCAATAAGATACCGTTACTCTACGACGAAGGTGCTGACGTAGCTAGGAAGGTAGTGGATAGGATTGACTGGAGCCACTACGGCGTGACATTCCCGGCACCACTCGTTATACTAGTACACATATGCAGTACCAAGGTGCCCTACAAGGGTGTGGGTAAGGAATCGGTGGCCGACGTGCCGGAGGTCGAGCATGAAATAGAATTAGCCATAAGGGAAGTCGCTCGCAGGCTGAAGCGCTATCTCTCAAAGAAGAAGCGAGAGAGAGAGGAGGCTGAAAGAGCGGTGGCGATCGCTAAGTACATACCTGACGTCGCAAGAGGCTTAGCAAAGATCGTCGGTAACGTGAAGGAGGAGATGATTGAGAAGGAGCTCCTGAAGATGCTCAATATGAAGCTAAAATCATTCAAGATTAATTCGGTGTCAGATGTTGTCGTAGGCATCGAGTGAAGGGGTGAGTGCGGTGTCTTTCATGTCAACAGTGGATGTTAAGGCCCGGAAGAAAGCCCTTAAGAAGATAGAGAGGGCATTCTCAAAATTAGTTAGGGATATCTTATCGGGCAAAACACCTACGCTAGTCATTAGAAAGAGAACTCTAGCCAACACAATTTTCGATGCCGAGAGGGGTCTCCTGCGGATAGGTAACGCTACCCTAAAGAGGTCGTTCCTGAATGCAGGGGAAGCTAAGAAATTCATGCAGACCGTACTGATAGCAAGCATAATCCATGAAGCACTCAAGAATGATGAGTACCCGACAATTAGGGATTTGTATTATAGGGGTAAGCACACGATCAGATTTAGGGATCTCGCCACAGGTAGGATAAAAGAAGAGAACACGTGGGATGAACAGAAGGAATCTGACTCAGTGATACGTGATCTTGAAGTTCTTATAGACATGTTGCGTGAGGAGATGCTAATACTAAGTAAGGAGAAAGGCAAGGTAGTAGGCGATATGAGGATAAGGTCTGGTGATGACATAATAGACTTAAGTAAAATGGGTCATGGCGCCTATTCCATAGAGCCAACGCCAGACTTCATAGAATTTAAGGACGTTAACGCCGAGTTCGTATTAGTCATAGAGAAGGACGCAGTGTTTCAGCAGCTCCATAGAGCTGGTTTCTGGAAGAAGTACAAGGCCCTACTAATAACTAGCGCGGGTCAGCCGGATCGAGCGACACGAAGGTTTGTCAGGAGACTTAGTGACGAACTGGGTTTACCGGTCTATATACTCACTGATGCCGATCCTTACGGGTGGTACATATACAGCGTGTTCAAGGTGGGCTCCATAACTCTATCATATGAAAGTGAGCGACTGGCTACACCCTCAGCCAGGTTCCTAGGTGTATCGATGATCGATATTTTCGGAAGTAGCAAGCTGAAAAAGAAGCCTTACCTTACAGAAGCTGAGCGCAAGAACTACATTATCAAAGCAACAGAGACCGACATAAAGAGGGCCAAGGAGCTGAAATCCTATGAGTGGTTCAGGACGAAACGCTGGTTAGAGGAGATAAACATATTCCTCCAGAAGAAGGCTAAGCTCGAGATCGAAGCCTTGACCAGCAAAGGATTAAGATTCCTTATGGACACATACATACCTGAGAAAATAGAAACAGGTGATTGGATTGCGTGAGAATGTAGCGGGAATAATCAGTAACGTGAAGTTAATTTTGCCTAACATTAATGTGCGTATAGACCAGACGCTCCTTAAGTACGACAAGTCTTGGAAGGATTATGAAAGATTTGTCAATGAATCTGATCCCTACAACTTCAGGAGCTTAGTAGTGCCCTCAGTCATGGTACCCTTCGTGGCGAGCATCGCTAAGACGCCCGTAGCTGGCGTGGCAGGCTTCCCGCATGGATACGTGCCCGTCGAATCCAAGCTAAGGGAGATAGACGCTATAGCAAATGGCGGCGGCAGGGAAGTTGATGTCGTAATCAACGTAATAAACGTTAAATCTGGCAAGTTTGACGCCCTAAGAGACGAGCTACAGAAGGTTGTGAGGCACGCGCACGAATTGGGGCTGGGCATAAAGATAATAGTTGAGACTAGCGCCCTGAGCGACGATGAGTTGCAGAAGGTTTCCGTAGCGGTTGCGGAGTCCGGTGCAGACTTCATAAAGACGAACACAGGTTACGGCACGCGTGGGGCTTCACTAAGGGACGTAGTCTTAATACGGAGATTCATTGGAGATAGGATCAAGGTCAAGGCGTCGGGAGGCATAAGGAACGCCGTGGACGCGGCAACATTCATTATAGTAGGTGCTGACGTGATAGGCACATCGTCTGGCGTGAGGATTATGGAGGATGCGAGAAGAGTTCTTAAATTACTTTAAAAACGAACTCACAAAGCCACTAACTTTAATGTCAGGTAGCGGGTTAGATCCGTTAGCGTAACGATGCCTTTGATCTCAGCTTCCTCCATAATTAATACACCACGTATGTTTTTCTCCACCATTAATTCAGCAGCTTTACCGACACTATCCGAGGAACCCACCGCTGGAACTAAGGGGCGCATGATGTCGCCAACCTTGACGCGCTTCAGGAAATCTCTCTCCCCACTGTCAGCGAACTCATCTATGAGATCTACTAGCGCGTTCATAAGCTCCGATAACGTGACGATGCCAACTACCTCGTTGTTTGCTGGGTTAACTACGGGTAATGTTGAGAGACCCTTATCTATCATTAGCCTCCTAACCATGATTAAGGAGTCGGTCTCTGAAACCTTAGTAACAGTCGATGTCATGACCTCCGTTATTGGCGTATCATCATCGTAGAGTAGCCTAGCAATATCCCACTTACTGAAAAGCGCGACTATTTCACTATCTTTTTCGGCTGGTACGCTACTAATGTTGTTTTCAAGCATAACGCGTGCCGCCTTAGCTACACTCGTATCGTAGGGTAGCTTAATTAGCGGGTAGCTCATTACTGATGAGACGTGTAGGGTCGAGACAGGTAATCTAGCACTTCTTGTCGACCCTACCTTAGATATTATGTCTTTTAAGGTAACCATGCCCTCAGCACCACGTTCTCCGTACACGACAGCCCTGTCGGCACCGCTCTTCCTGAGCATTTTTATGAGGTTATAAAGTGAGTCGTTTTTGTGTGTACGTAGAAAGTCCTTAGTGCCCGCCTCCAAGATCGTTACAAGGTCTATCTCCATGATTACATCCTCCTGATGGCTTGAATGATGTGCTTCTTCGTGAGTATACCCACTAGGTAGTCATGCTCATCAACTACTGGCAACGTTCCTATGCCGTTCTTCACCATCACGTCGGCAGCATGCGCGAGATCCTCATTCGGCCGAATCGTTATTGGGTCGGGAGTCATGATGTCGCCAGCTAGTGGTAACGTATATATGCGTATGACTCCCTCAAAGCCTCTTCCCGTAAAACCTGAGCGCTTGTAGTACTTGACTCTCTTGCGTGTTACGCTTTCCATGTTAAGGAACATTATATCGGATTTCGTTATGACCCCCACGGGCTTGTTGCCCTCAGTGACCACCACCTTACCTAAGCGTGTTTCGTTCATTAGGTCTATAACGTAATAAAGGTTGTGTGTTTTCTGAACCGTCGGTACTTTTGGTTCCATGAAGTCATTTACTTTTGCCCTCCCATGATACCTCTCCGCGTACGCCCTAATCAGGTCGGCCTTAGTTATTATGCCTACAGGCTTCCGCGATTTCTCTATGACTAGCAGTGACCCTATGTTCCTCCGCAGCATCGCTTGGGCTGCCGCTTTGATCGTTCTACCGGGTTGTATTGCGTACACAGGGTAGGACATTATTTCGTACGCCATAATGTTTGAGAGGGGCTTGATGTAGCGCTTCCTATTGTAGACTATTCTGATGAAGTCGCTCTTACTTATTATCCCAGAAACGTTCCCGTTGTTATCAGTAATTACTATCTTACCTATGCGGTGCCGCATCATTAGATTCCTTATGTGGGCTAAGTTATCGTTCCTATATGCGGTTATCACGGGGCTACTCATGTACGTAACTACGCGGGGTGGCATGACCTACACCTCCTTCTTAACCAGCTACCGTGCCGTAAAGGATGTCCCTCGCAGTAATTATTCCTTTCAGCTTACCCTCCTGGATCACGAGGAGAGATCCTACCTTCTTTACGTTCATTATTGATGCGGCCTCACCTATGTCGGCTTCAGGGCTTATGGTTAGGACTTCTGTTCGCATGACATTGGAGACTGGAAGATTGAGTAGCTCATCAATGGTTTTTCGTTTAAGTATAGTGAATACCTTATGGCTACCTATGAACCCTACTATATCTTTACATGACAGCATACCCTTAACAAGCCCATCATTAACTACTGGCAATCTCCTCACACCAGTATTTATCATGGTCTTCATAGCCTTTCCAAGACCCGTATCTGTCGTCACGTATATCACGTTCTCAGTCATTACATCCTTTACCAGAACCCCCGTTACTTTGCCAGTCAGGTACTTTATCAGGGATCTCTCAGTTATGAGTCCGACGTATTTTCCTTCTTTGTCAGTCACGGGCACAGCCCCGATACCATACTTTATCATTACCTCGAGTAGTTGAGGCAGTGTCATGTCAGTTGAGACCGTTATTGGGTTGTTCCGCATGATGTTATCCACAGGTATGTCTAATGCATCGTATATGGAGTCTAAGTTGCGGCTTAGTATTATGTTATAGCGGGGACCACCGCCTAGGTAGTCGATTACATCCATTCCGGTGACTACGCCGCTCACTAGTTTCTTTGAAGACAGTATAGGTATCATTCTAAACCCAGTTTCGTACATGAGCTCGGTGATCTTCAGGATAGGTGTCTGCTCGGATGCGATGGGTGCGTCCTGCATTATAACTGGTTGGAGTTCGGAGGGTTTCCTGTGGATTCTATCATTGAAGTTTGGGGTTCCGTCACTACGCAACCAACGGTTTCTTTCACGTATCCTCCTATATACGTATACCTTGACCAACTTTCTCAACCTCCCAAATAACGTTACCTAAGATATGCTGAACATGCATCACCCCTGTCTATGATCCCTACAAGTTGTCCTTTGTCGTTAACCACCGGTACACGTCCAATGTCGTTCTTAACGAGTATCATCGCTACCTCCACAAGCTTAGTGTAAGGTTTCACCGTTATCGGGGGTGACCTCATAGCTTCACTGACTCTTGCGCCATGTCTAGGCCCTGACTCCGATTCTAGTTCTATCCTAGTGTAACCCTTTCTGAGTAAGTCATGCTGTGTTATGATCCCCACAACGTAGAGGTCCCTACGTCTAACCACGGGGAACCCGCTGTAGTTGAGCTTAACCATTTTCCTCCAAAGTCTGCTTATGAAGTCGTCGGGAAACACGTACTCTACGTCAGTCGTCATGATGTCCTTGGCTTTTAAGCTGTGCCTAGGGTGATCCTTATTGAGTACCTCCTTAAGGTAAGATGTCAATGATAGAACACCAACGTACTTATTCGAAGGTTCCTTAGTTACCGGGACATACCATTCATCTAGCTCTATCATCACCTTAAACGCTCGCTCACCGTCTTCGTCAGGTTTGAACACTAGCCTAGGATGCTCCATAACGTCTTTCACTAAGGCATTCGACCTAGTAGATGATAGGGCAAGCACTTCCTTCCTCTCGATTATCCCTACCAGCAGGCCTGAATCGTTAACTACGGGGAGCATGCGAAGAGCGAGATCACGCATTAAGGCTCGGGCATGGGTAAGTAGATCATCAGGGGAGATCTTAGGGTAGAAGCGATCTACAAAGGAGAGTACACGCAATTTCACACCATTTTATGATAGTTTCCAAGGCATTTATCGTTTAACACCTAGTAATACGATGTGTTAGTTAACGGAAACCTTTTTAAGGATTCTAGAGGGCCCGGGAATTAACTTAAGGATTGTCTCGCGATTTAACCCGCTTAACCTATACCTTAATTCCTTAACGAACGTCAGAAACTCGTGTGCTATTTTAAGCGGGTCCTCATCACCCGGAACCAGTACGAAGTAAGCGCTGGCTCTGTTACGGATTAAGCCCTCAGGACCCACCACTAGGATGTAGTACTGATCCTTAACAACCTCAACGCCTATCGCTAATTTGAGAGGCACGCCACGCACGTAGTTGCGCTTGCCGTAAACCATGAAAGACCCTGTTGGAAGGTACTGTCCAGGAGGTGGTGATTTACTGACTTGCTTTCCCCAAACCCAGTAAGTATCTAGGGCAGCAACGCCTTCACTCCACGCCTTGCTATAAGAGACGGCAAGCACTGAAACCTCACGGAGATCCTCTTGGGGAGGTTGCTTTCCCTTGCACTTTATTACGAAGGCTGGGGCACCATGGATATCGGCGTGAAGGAAGATATCGTTATCGCCTAGGTACTTCCTCACTATTTTCTCGTTTTGCTGTGCGTTCCTCCCGCCTATGGCCAAGAATCCGTTCGACGTGATAATCCAGTGGAAATGCATGTACCATTCACTCTTCGGAAGTAAGGTTATCTTAGACCGTTCCTTCTCGAGATGAGAAAGTTTTTCCCGCAGTTTTTCCTCTAGATCCTTTATTGCTTGCCTTGATCTTTCCGCCTTCTTCGCGATCTTTCCGTACTCCTTGCGTATACTAAAATATGTGGAGTTAACATCGTGAGTAACGCTGAGTTCAATCATGGCATCGCCGATAGCTATCGTGAAAATGCCCTTGTGGGGGTCATAGGAATTCACGGAGCAGCGACCCCTAATACTACCCCATCCCTCCTTTCTAACGTTGTCATGAACGCATCTCCAAATCTCCTCAAGTTGCGGATAATGCCTCTCAAAGACTGTTAGAATCTTCCTCAGTTCCTCGCGGCGCTCCTCAAGCGACCTTAACTCCTTGAGGGCGTTTTCAATGGTTTTCCTGATTCTTTCAATTTCTGCGTCGGTGGGTGAGAGCGTCCTCTGTTTCATTGTCTCTGTCTCTAACCTAGTGAAGTAATCGTCAACTACATCATTAAAGGACTCATAGATTAAAACACGGCACTCAGAAGGTACGGTGCTCGGTTTAAAAGGATGAAACGTTACGGGTTTTCCAAGGCATTCGATCATTACGGGTTTTGGTTGCTCTAGAACCTTAGTTATGAACTCAATGATCGACTCACGTATTCTAATGATGTCGTCAAGATTAACGGTACTGGCCTTCAACTTGCGGAGTTCTTCGCTTAAAGTTTCATTAACTACCTCAGGAGGTATGCCCAGACCACGTATTAAGGCAGAACCTAGAGATCCCTTTGACGCTATTAGTATTTCATACCATTTGTTAGGGGGCTCTTTCAAGGGGTTAGGAAGTGAGGGTGGGTAAGTGTATGGCTTACCGGGTCTTATGACACGGTCCTTGACTGTTAAGTCAGTGGTTGACACAAGTACTTTGCCTGACTCCCCACTTACTAAAACTACTACGCCTCTAGGCATTAACTCTACTATCAACGTGCCGGACCTCACACCTCCTCCAGTAACGGTTAACTCTATGATACGTTCAAATTCATGTTGGCTAACGCGGACTATGCGTGCATTTCTCAAAAACCTCCTGAAAATGGGTACACGTCCCTCAAGACCCTTCTCGCCGACGTACTTCGTTATGTTTGCTCTAACGCCAGGATCGATCCGCAGGAACAGTAACTTGCCTTCTCTTGTCCTTATCTTTAGGAGTAGGGCGTCCTTGGAGGAAGTTACGGAATAAATATTATCTATATAGGAATCAGTGATTACCTTCGCCATCTCCTTAGCTAGGACAGCAATGTCTAGAGCTGATAGCCTGTTCTTGGGCTTAATGCCTACCGTCATGGCTTCTCCCTTAGATCACTATCCTTAAGTTGTTCACACTTAATTACTCGTATGAGTTCGCGCCCACTTTTGATGACTCCCTCGTAAAGTGAGTTAGGGTATTCTTGACACTTAATCTCATCCACGCCTTCGCCACAGACTATAGTAAGAGCCACTACTCCCAAGGGTCTACATAGGCGTAAGGACTCTCTAATGAGATTGTCCACGGGGTCTTCACATCTGAAAACAGAAATCGAGAACACTATGTCAGCTATGTCTTCTCGGAAAGGTAGGTTACTTGCATCGCCAGCAACTAGATCTGCGATAATGTCTAATTCCTCTATCCTTCTTTTGGCAATCTTCAGAATATTTAAACTAATGTCAATGCCCACGTAATAGTATTTTCTCATAGCGAGTGCCTTCTTAAGCTCCTCAACTATTAGTGATGTGCCGCACCCAACGTCAATCACTACTAAGTTCTCTTGGTGTGGAAGTATTCTAGGTGCTTGAATGACTGCGAAGATATGATCGTACTTACGCAGTTGTTCAGCACCATAAAGCTCATCGTAAGATGGTGCTATGGTATCGTACCATGTCATAACATCATCTACTCTGTTGGAGGGGGCGTTCACGGGTTTCTCCCTCCGGTTGATCCATGCTTAATGCTGCTACCCAAGGATCCTGACAATTACTTCGTACGTAGCAACCCAAGCTATGAATTCTAGTGAGTAGTATAATGTTATGGCTTTCTTAAGGCATCCCGAGAGCGTAACCCTTCGGCATATTACATAGGATATTGGGAGGTAACTCACAATATAAAGTGCAAGCAATAACGCGTCGCCGGCAGGGCTTCCTAGAGCGGCATGAATTAAAGGGGTTATTATGGCTAATATCACCCCACTAACAACAGCAAGTATGGATTTCTGAATTGCCAATAGTCGTTCCGCTTGCTCCGTATTGTCCAAGGCCTCGCTCACCCTTAATCACCAAATGTAGCTTACTATACGAGGTGTTGCCGTAGTAGGCTAACAGCCTCCTTTAATTGCTTTAGTATTTCCTTAAGCTTTTTCATATCAACGCACATGACGCGGGTAGGTGTCGGTGGAGAGGTTAGTGAGTATGTGTCGGCACGCCCCTCAATTAGCAGTATCTGCGTAACCCGTCGTCGGCAAATAACGAGTACCGGGGTGCCGCTAACTTCAAGCATTCCCCTCCCCTCATGCATGCTCCTAACATACTTAGTACAGACCTTCCTCAAGTATCCCTCAATCTCCTTGGGACAGCCGTGCCCTGCTGTTTCCTTAGAATGTAACAGGCTTTCATGGGGTATTATAGCAGTAGCGAGTACTTCGCAGTATGATGATGCCTGATTAATTCTCTCAAGAAGCTTCTCTACATTATTTAACGTGTTTTCATCCTCATGGAAATCGCTGAAGCGTACGTATACGTGGAAGGCGTTGGACGCCGGGTCAACGTGCTTTACTAGGGCACGGAACTCCTTACAAGCCCTGTAAAGCTTTACGAATCCTTCCTCGGAAACACCTGTTATGTCTAGTCGCAAAATTACTCGCATCCCCCAACACCCTCCAGGTACGCCACGGCGTTTCGTATGAGAAGATGTAAAAGTTTCTTGGGCACATTGTAGTACACCAAGGAACGATTCCCGTAAATGGTGCTCACCTTAAGCTTGAAGATCTCGGGACTGTCTATTTCGTTAACTAACCTACTGATGGAGTTGTCGTTAAGCCTAACAAGTATTGATTTCCCTGAGTCGTACCTGTCGGTGTACACGGTGACTACGTAGGGAGACCCTGATCTAGCGTTAAAGCAATCTTTAAAGAGATCAGACGCTAGTTCAGGTAACTCTTCAGCTAGGGCCCATCTCTGTTGCCCGTCGAACGTGTCGTAGAAATAAACGACGCGAAGGTTCCCCTTGAATCTACGCATGGCTTTCAGCTTTCGCTCAACATACTTCTCTGGCAGGCCAGTGATTTCAGAGATTTCCGCCACCGTGAGGGCCATACCTCGCAGTGCTTCAGCTATGACGTGCCACGAGCCGCCATACCAAGGTCTAAGCAATGGCGCCTCAAGCACGAACTTCGCTATCGAGGATAAACCACTCGAGTCTACGGATCTAATGCGGATTTCCCCGCGCAGAAACCTTTCTACCCTCTCTACGTTACCTGTGCCGTTGTCAAATTCCCAGAGTACTTGTTTAATTGCTTCCCTAACTACTAGCGGGTGCTTCAACGTGGCGAACGTTGGCAGTAGCTCCCTTAACTTCATCTGAAATTGAGGGGAAATCCTTATTGCCTCCTTAATTAGGTCACCCGGCTCTAGGGGTAGTTTCCTCATAATCTTAAGTATCTCTTCGAAGGCCTCGACAGCTATCCCTACGGGTGATACCCTCAGCTTAATTGTGCCCATGCCGCCGGAAAGGGCGATGTATGACAACACATACCCCAGGAGTTCAAAGAACTTATGTCCCTGAGGACCGTAAAGCACCGTCATGTCCTCATACCTTTCTAGGAGCATGTGATTTGAGTCTATGCAGAACGCTCTTGGATCCGCATGATTAGCGGTTCTCACCTTGTTGAGGGTGCCATCGTCGCATGCTTGACAAGTCGTGCACTCGCAAAGACAAGAGAATAGGTGCTCGGTTATTAGATTGCTGTAGCTCAGCAGAGATCCCCGCCATGAAGGTATCTCACCTTCACCTTTAGCTGGCCTTACGTTCACAACTCTATGGATAACGTCGATGTTAACTACATCCCAGGTTCTTCCCCCTATCTTGACTCTGTCCCACGGTCTCAAGTACTTCATCACGTAGGCCGTATCGAGGTTCCCGATCTCCTTATCACCAACCTTGACTGTGAATTTTTCATCGTTATTCGGTATTAGAGAGAAGAATTTCCTTATGTCGCCACCGGCTCCTTCCTTGCTCCATAGCTTGAAGAAGTAGCCGCCGATGCCTAGTTCGTTATTAACCACCCTTATTATGCCCTTATCCTTAAGTAATTCTATGATATCCTCGACACGCATGTCCTTGCATGGCGGGATGGAGTGGATGATCGACCTGAATTCCTCCACGCTGATTCCCTCCTTACTTAACGCGCATCCTATGGCTTCCCTAGCAACGACATCCATGAAGCAAGGTAGTTTAGATGGTGGCTCAAGCACTCCTCTCTCGGCTAAGGACTTCACTGATAACGAGAGTATATAGTCGAAGTCATTATCGGTTACGATTATGGCTTCACTGACCTTACCCACAGCATGACCTGCACGTCCAGCGCGCTGAAGCAATGACGTGACGGATGTTGGGGGCCCAACATGTATTATTCGATCGACGTTACCTACGTCAACACCAAGTTCTAAGGTCTTCGTAGCGACTACAACATCTATTCCGCCCTCCCTTAACTTATGCTCTATCTCCTCCTTGCTGTGACCAGAGATGGAGGAGTGGTGTACCGCTATTCTTGAGAGGTCACTTAGGTAGCTATGTATCCTCTCAGCTAGGCTACGTGAGTTGACAAATATTATTACTTTCTCTCCCTTGTACTGCGATATGATGTTCCTCAGCGCGGTCTTCAGATCCCGATCACGTACGACCCTGATGGAGTACTTCTTACGCCCCCCGATTATGGCCTTGACCCTGCGTTTGGAGGATCCAAGAAACGGTTCAAGCATACCTAATGGGTCAGGCATCGTCGCCGATAAGGCAACTACCTGGAAATCCCTAGATATGCGACGCAACCGTTCAAGTAGTATGGCTAGCTGAAGTCCCCTCTTCGTGGTGGCTATTTCATGTAACTCATCTATGACAACCCATTGAATGTTCTTCAGGTAATTACGGATTGTTGGCGACATGTCCAAATCTATTTCTAGGCTCTCAGGCGTTGTTATCAGTACATGTGGTATCCTTCTGAGTCTTTCCTTCCGCTCCCTCGCCGAAATGTCACCGTGTTTCCTAGCAACTATGAAGCCGTGAGGCTCGAAGATCTTCTTCAGTCTTTTTGTGAGGTCGTTAATTAAGGCTCTGAGGGGCGTGATGTATAGTAGTGCTACGGGCTTAACCCCCTCCTCCAACATCTTCGCTAGGATCGGCACGACAGCTGCTTCAGTCTTACCGCTGCCTGTTGGAGCGGAGATCACTGCATTATACCCGCTGATTATTGTCTCCGATGCCACTATCTGGTGTGGAAATGGAATTACCCCTAACTCACCGAAAAGTTCGAAGCACCTCCCCAGGGCTTCTGTGCTTACACTGCCTTCCCTATTCAACTTCACTGAACCTCCCATTCTGAAGAGATAAAATGTTGTTGGAGCAAATAAGGATGTGGTGCCGTTGATGACTGAGAAGCTGGAGTGTATTGTGTGTGGCCGCAAGTTTCCTCGGGGACAGGGAGTTACCCTAGTTGTTGGTGGGAAAGAATACGCGTTCCACAGTAAGCGTTGCGCTCTTAAGTTCCTGCGGAGGGTTCTTGAGGAGATCGACGAGAGTATACTCGCTAGGGCCTTTGATAGCGTCGCTAAGGAGTTTGCTGAGGAGCTAGAGGAGCTGAGGGAGAGGAAGGCGAAGAAGATCGTTTAGCTACGAAGCCGTACTGCAGATTAACATTCAAGAACCCCGCAGCTAGATTTATGACGTGGCGGATGATGTGTGTGGCGGTCACGGATTAATGAAGACTTAGGAGCCCCCTGACGCCTTACCGTTCGTCAGCCCGAGTAGTTTCGGTAACGTAACCCCACGTTGCCCCTGGTAACGCCCCCTATAGGGTTTCTCAACGGGGTTCAGAGTCTTAGCGAATATTACGTGAGCAAATCTCTGCCCCGCATAGACCTTGACAGGGAAGGAGGATCCTTGAATCTCTAAGGTTATGTTCCCTTTGAACCCGGCGTCAATTATCGTTGGCGGCATTATTAGGCCTAGTCTAGCGAATGAACTTCTAAGTTCTACGAATGCCATGATGTCTGCTGGTAGCTCAACGTACTCGAGCGTAGTGAGTAGTACCTTCTCATGAGGGCGGATTATGAAGGATTCACTCGATTCAATTTTGTAGAACCTTGAAAGGTCCATGCTGGCATTAGCGGTGTCGAGCACTTCATCCGTAGGGATCAAACGTGCTATTTGGTTCCCAATCCTAAGATCCACACCATTCTCTCTCACTATAGTATCATCGAAGGGCTCTATTACTAATCTCCTGCTTCTGATGTAGGCAAGCAGATCGAAGTCCGACAGTATCATTGTAAGGTCTCCCCGCAGACCTCCTTCACAAGTTCAGGCACTTCCGGTATTACCTTAGAGGCTTCCTCAATCATCCTCCTTACTAACTCCCTTATTTCCCACTGAGCCTCGCTCCTTAGCCTCAAGCAAGCTATGTGTAAGAGTTCCCTAAGGTTGAGCGTCATGAGTATCCTAGTCTTAACGGCTTGAGGTAGGATATACCTAGCATCCTCATACGGGATACCTGAAGAGATAAGTTCATCGTAGAGAGCATATGCTTCGCTAATGAAGTTCCTTACCCTCATAGAAAGCGGGGACGACTCTATGGAACTGGGTATGACGGGCCCATCACTTACCTTAGCATATCTCTGGGATTCTTGTGTATAGGACGCTATCCTATGTCGGACTAATTGATGTGACGTTACTCTGGATATGTCCTCTATGAGGTAAGTGAACACTATATGCTCCTGAACTGATGGGAACTTAACGGACTGTAGAATCCAGTCCCTTACCTTATTGTCGGGATATTTCTCAAGGTAGTAGTCAGGATCTTTCTCACTAAGCTTACCGCTCGAAACCTTGGCTGCCAAAACAATTAATCGCCTAGGGTCCTTCACCTTTCCTCCAGACCAACTTATTAGCTTAACTTTAACCAATCCTGCCCCTTAGGAGGGTTCCCTCTCCGTAATTTCTTATAAGGGGTGATGGCGTTGGCAATGTTGAGAGTACGTGGCTTTGCTTTCTTGGGTATGTGTGGGTTAGCTACACCTTGAAAAGGTGTGTGCATGCGGTCTCATACTCTTTCCTAAGGTCACGTTTGACTACTTTCCCGCCTGGCTGTTCTTCCCTAAAGGTTACGGCGCTGAACTTAAGTAGCTCGGTTTCAACGTCTAACCAACAGTCTGGCGGTAACCCGGCCTTAATGCATGTCTCGGAGAGGAATGTCTCTTCATCCCAGCAGTACTCCACGGGAACCTCTGGTAGGAGAAGCCCGCTGTAGAAACCCCTCCTTACGATTAGCCCATCTCTGCCTATGATGAAGCCCTTAACCCTGTTTCTGCCTTGGAGTGGCACAATCTCTGGGTTCGAGAGGACAGAGACTTCGAAGACTATGTGCTGAAGCTCGTAAGGTCTCACGGGAGGGAAACGCGGGTCCTCGGTTGCCGCCGCTATCGCGGCATGAATCACACTATCAACTAATGGCTCCGCGGCCCTTACATAACCTATGCACCCACGAAGCTCCCTCTCACCTGTAGGCGTAACCTTCAGGAGGGTTACGAAGGCCGCACCTTTCCTTAGGAGGATCTCAGGTGTTTCGGACGGCCTCACGGGCACCTTCCGACTCTTAAGGTAATTCGACACAGCGTTCCTAGCAATCCTTACTAGGAACTCTCCCTCCCTCAAGCTAAGCTCCTCCGGGTTTACGACCTCTCCCACTTTTCCTCACCCTCAGCTCCGAGAGCTTCCTGTTTGCTTTCTCTAGGACAGCGCTTATTGTTTTCCAGTGATTCCCTTGCCAGTAAACCCGCCTGCACCTGGGACACAACCAGAACCTATCGTACTTTACGGCTACTTCGGGCTTCACTAAGGAGAGTGCTTCTGCCTTACTGATGCTTACGAGCTTAACGTTACAGTGAGGGCACCTTGTCCTAGATGCGCTGAATTCTAGGTCGATACCTGACCGGAACGCTATCTCAGCGAGTATGTCCTCTATGGGGGCGTGCTCCACAAGTATTGCGTCAAGCTTCTTCCTACGTGCTCTCCTGAAGAGACCCACGTCCCTTGTCAGTATTATTCGGTTGTCCTTCTGTGCAATTCGCAGTATCTCCCAGTCCTCATAGTTGCGTGAATAAAGAGTATCGTATCCAAGCAATCTAAGCCACCTAGCTACGTCACCCAGCATCGAGTCGCATATGAACCGCATGCCACAACATCGTATTGTGTACATGGTTTAAAAGTAAATATTTGTAGCGACAGAAGCTTATAAAGGCGCTCCAAATTAGTTGTGGGGTGTAGGTGATGGGACAGGAGGGAACGAAGATACTGGAGCTAGGAGTGGGTATTGTGTTAGGTTATCGTAGAGGTAGTAATACACAGTACCCTAGGCAGGTACTCATCAAGGTTATTGAGAGTATAAAGAAGCGCGTAGATAACCTAGTGGGCGCTAAGGTTTTAGTTAAGGACAAGTACGGCAACAAGTATATCGGCAAGATAATTAGGGTGCACGCACGCGGTAAGAACAACGTTGTTATAGCAGTGTTTAGAAGAAACCTGCCTGGGCAGACGATAGGGGCTGAGGCAGTAATATATTATACTAGGTAGAGGGAGAATCTATCGTGTTGTCTTAGGTCTTCTCTTCAAGCTTCTTTAACTGACGCTTGTACATTTCAAGGATCTCCTTAGTAGTGGTTGCTTCCTCAGGCCCCTTATCTGTCCTCCACCTTATGAACCTAGGGAAGCGTATTGAGATACCCACACCCTTTCTTACAGCGTCCCGACAGCACGTGTGTATTGGCGATAACGTTAGCTCAGCACCTATGATTTCAGCCACGAAGTTAGGCACGAGCCACACATCGGGCTTCATTATTGACTCGACCCGCGGGTGCTTATGGGGTATTATGTAGTCCTTGAACATGTTAGTCATTTCCTCTAGGTCAGCGTCAGTAAAGCCTGTGCCGACCTTACACACAGTCACAAACTTGTCACGGTCAGGGTCGTACGCAGCCAGCAGTAACGTGCCGTACCTGCCCGCGCGTTTTCCTTTCCCAGCGAATGCGCCGACCACGACTAGATCGACAGTATCCGTCATCTCGCTCTTGTAGTCACGCTTGTACTTTATCCATAACCATCCCCGCGAGCCTGCCTGGTAGATGGCGTTGCTGTGTATCGCCTTAACCATTACACCCTCCGCACCGTCCTCTATTGCTTTAAGGAAGAACTTCTCTAGCTCATCTACGTCATCGGTTACTATGTGTTGAGCGATCCTGAACCGTTCACCCTCATCAATTATGCTCGCTAGTACCTTCCTGCGTTCCAGTATTGGTTTTAACGTTAAGTCCTCACCCTCATTGTACAGCGCGTCAAATAGGTATACGGCTACGGGGTACTCACGTACTGCCTCGTGTATGTCATGCTTTCTCTTTCTGTGCATTAGTTCTTGGAATGGTCGCATTTCGCCCGTTTCGGGGTCTATGGCGACGATTTCGCCTTCGATTATGGCTTCATTGCTCTTCACTCTCTCCCTAACCATTTCAACTACGTCTGGGTACTGGTGCGTTATGTTCTCCAACCTTCTTGAGAATATGATCACCGTGTCTCCCTTCTTGTGGATTTGTCCTCTCTCACCGTCGTACTTGTACTCGACTAAGGCCTTGCCGCCCACCTTGCTGAGGATCTCGTGTGGGTCGTTTAGGCGTTCAGCTAGCATGGGCCTTATCGGGATCCCGACCTCGGGTTTAATGTTCTTTAGCGCATCCACGCCCTTCTCTGCCAGTAGCTTCGCTATGCCGCCTAGGTCAGCCCTTATGTTATAAGCGCGTTCTATTACTGGTCGAAGGGCTTGGTTGCCGGCATACGCTATTGCTAAGGCGTCCATTACTGTCGCGTCACCTACACCCAGCCTGAGTCTGCCCTCAATTAACCTAACTAAGTACCTAGCCTCGAGCGGATCAGCATCGGCAATCAAGCCCGCAATGAGGTTTATCTTAACATCTCGGCTCCCTTCACCAGTAGCTAGAGCTACCCTAGTGAGGGTCTCGTAAACCTTTTCCACGGTTAGCTCTTTCTTCTGCGGAGTCACGCCAAGGAATTTCGCTAACCCAACGCCGCCTGCACTAGCGATCCTTCTCTTAAGCTCCTCCGCAACCTTACCTAAGTCCCCAAGTCTCTTGTATAGGTTCTCGACTTCGCTTTCACGTGAGTGCGTTGCCTTAGCTATCGCCTTAATTAAGAACTTCTCACCCACACCCAATTCTGGGAGTCCCTTCCAGTCGGGCCAGAGCTTACCTTGGATCAGGTAGATGACCTTATCTATCACGTCTGGGGGAGTGTTACGGAATAAATCCACCAGAATCATAGTCATCTGGGTCCGGCTCGTTATTAATTCGAGTTTCCTGAAAGCCTCAACAAGTATCTTTAGATTCAATTCCTCACCCACTAAGGAGGTATGTTTGAGAGTACTTAAAACCGGTTTAGGGGGTGGAGGTAGGTTTAATTCTTTGGATACAACGTACTTAACGCCGATGACGAGAACCCGGCAAGAAGGTTACTGATGCCTGGTCAGTGTTACGCTGAGGTTCAAGGACGGATTGAGAGTTAATGCGAAACAGTGTAGTTCTGCTTAATGATTATCCCCGTGTAATTCCTCCCACACGTACTCCAGCGCGAGTTCTAATTCCCTGTAAAAGCTGCGTTTAGGTACGCCCTTAATCTCTATGCTGGTTATGAAACCCCGCCTTTCTTTCACCTCATATGCCCTTATCTCGCCTTTCCGTTCCTTATCCTGCAGTAACTTGATTAAGAATGACTTAACGACGGGATTGCTTGAAGGAATGGTCTCCGTGAACACGATTTTCACCCCATCACCCGACTCGACAATATCGGCTACTACGTTACCACCTACTGAAATGACCTTCACGGACGTGGGGCGGTCTTCGTGAGTATGCCCGCGTTCCTCTACCTCGCCACCCCCTTCCTTGACCAAATGAAGAAGAGCTTCAAGTATTGCTAGTTCCCTACGTAGCTCCTCTATGCGCTTAGTTAAATATGACGTTATCTCGTCCTTTTCAACTTCCTCAGGCACCGGAGACCTACACCTCCTTACCGACATAGAAGTTGCTTAAGTGATTCATTACTGTTTACTTTCCCTAAGGAAGTCCAGCAATGACCTAGGCTTGCCCCCTGTAGTACCTTCCTCAACCTCAGTAAGGCTCTTCAATGCTTCCGCCACTAGGCCAAAGTCCTTCTCCAGTGCTGGTTTCACCTTCGGGTTGTATAGTGCGGCTGCTGGGTGATAGGTAGGGATAACCAGTACCTTTCCTAAACCCTTTAACTTAAGCTCATAGATTTTCCCTCGCATTCGTGATACCCCCCGCCACTCGCGCCCTCCTAACATTGAAAACACGTACCTGCCTGAGTGGTTACCAAGGGTGACGATTATCTTAGGCTTAACCAGCTCTATTATTGCCTGGGTATGGGTAGAGCATGCCTTAACCTCCTCCTCCCTAGGGTCGCGATTGTTGGGGGGCCTACACTTAACTACGTTAGTTATGAATACCTCCTCGCGCTTAAGACCTATGCTCTTCAAGAGCGCTTCCAGTAGCTTACCAGCCTGCCCTACGAAGGGGCGACCGCTCAAGTCCTCCTGCCGTCCTGGCGCCTCGCCTATGAACAACACCTCGGCGTTTAGGCTCCCCTCACCAGGCACTGGCTTAGTACGTGACTTATGTAGCACGCACTTATCACAACTCCGTATGGATTCCACGATAGTGTTCCACAAAACTTCCTTACCCTGCGTACTATCCCCGGATTAACCTTATCGTTGCATGGAGTAAAAAATAACTGCTGAACCCATGACTACCCCCGCAGTTCGTTTCAGACGTGCTCTCATGGAGTGATTTACGGTCATGAAGCATGAAGCGAAGACACATTCTTGGTAGGAACCCGTAACGATCGGGATGGATAGGTGATAGGTTACATGGGCGCAACATATGGAAGCGAAAAGAGGGATTAAATGCGCATGAGCTGGTTACCGAGCAATGCGTAGACATGTAAAGTTATGTTACTATGAAGATGTGGACCCTTTACTTAGACTTAGAAGCGGGGACAGCTATTATCAAGGCCCTGCTCCTATCGATTACCTTGACAGTACCGTTCTCTGCCAATAACCTTAGGACGCGCCTAGCGAGGGATAATTTAATGTTTAATGTGGTTGCGAGCGTGTAGGGAGTGATTAGATCCATACTCTCCACAGCCTTGCTTGCTCTCCTAATTAATGACTCGCTTAAGTCATGGTAGGCTATGTAGCGTTCTTCTTTCCTCTTCTTAGCTGGTTGGGGTGCCGCCCTTCTTCTTTTATCCCTTGCTGATATGGGTTTCTTGGGTTTGCCACCACCCACTTCCTTCACCAAGGCTTGGGTTATGGTGAGGCTATTAAGGTTTATCGGTCACGCGTCTCCGTTCTTTTAAGCTTATGCGTCCCGAGTGAATGTACGGTGTGTAACTGTGAGGCTGGTTACTGTGAAGATACCCGAACTATATCTTGAAGGTATAGATGAGTTAGTTAGGCATGGAAGATACTCAAGCAGGTCTGAGGTCATAAGGACGGCAATTAGGGATCTCCTTCGACGGGAATTGTGGATGCCGGAAAGCGAGGTGTTCTACCGCCCCAAGACGGAGTACGTGCATGGGGTTAAGCATATTTCCTTAACTCCTTAGGCGCCCTCATTCTTCTCTTCCTTGCCCTTGCCGTAATTATTTAACGATTTAAAGGTAAGGTAATAGTGGCTATGAGGAGGGCTGGTATTTCTGACCGGTGAAGAGAGGCACCAGAACCGAGCCATTCGAGAAGGCGATTACGTACTGCTCTATGTAGATGAGAGACGCTCAAAGATATTCAGGGTTAGGAAGGGAGATGCCGTGGGGACGGATAAAGGCATCTTACGTGTTGATGACGTGATAGGGAAGGAATGGGGTAGTGAAGTAAGGCTATCGACGGGAGCTAAGGCCTACCTCCTAAAGCCAACACCTGTGGACTTCACTATGAGGGGTTTCAGGAGGGTCACGCAGGTAATCTATCCTAAGGACTCTTCACTAATGGTGACGCTCTCCGGCATAGGGTACGGCAGCCACGTGCTCGAGTCAGGTATCGGCACAGGTTTTCTGACAGCTATACTTGCCCACGTCGTAGGTGATGCCGGGCACGTCTACGCGTATGAAGTCCGTGAGGAATTCGCTAGGGTCGCCTTAAGGAACCTTAGCATGATGGGTTTAGCTAATAGGGTTACGATAAAGATAAGGGACGTTAAGCAGGGTATCGATGAGCAGGGGCTTGACGCGGCGTTCCTGGACTTACCGGATCCGTGGGAAGTACTGAAGTTATTGCCTTGTGCGCTCAAACCGTCCTCTCCCGTGCTGGTGTTCGTGCCTTCGGTTAATCAAGTGATAAAGACTTTAGCATGGCTGAAGAGAGGACCGTACGTGGATGTGAGGGTATACGAGAACATCCTTAGAGAATATCAGCCCGTACCTGAGGCGTTGAGACCGCAAACTATCTCAGTTACGCATACGGGCTACATAATATTCGCTCGCCTAGTCCGTAAGGGCGAGGACTCATCCGCGTGAAAACGCTTTTATGTAGTATCAGGTAAAGCTTTGCGGGATCCCGCGTGAGTAGGGGGACAGGCGTAAAGACCGTGGGGCTGGACCTACTCTTCATGGGTGTTAACTTCAGCGCGCTAACGTTATTCAGCACACTAAAGGATTTCTTCGCAAGCGAGTACGGCATGACCTCAACCCAACTCCAGTGGGCTGCGGCCGCTTACTCCATCGGGATCTTCGCGGCTTTCTTCATAGGGCACTCTAAGTATGTGGAAGAGCACCCTAAGGCCACGGTATTAGCAGCGGCGGCCTTGGCCGCGATTCCCCAGTTCCTAATACCGGTCTCTGGCTCACCAGTAGCTATTATAGCGTTACGTTTTCTGCAGGGCTTAGTGATGATGGCTGTACCAATATTCTCCTCCCAAGTGGGCACGCTATTCTCGCATGCTAGGCCTTTAGCTCTTGGCATAATTCTCTCGGGAATATTCATAGGGGGCTTCATAGGGAGCAACATTGGCTGGCAACTAGCTATAGCGTACGGCTGGAGAACAGCTTACATGGTCTTCGGTCTTGCGATGCTGATCGTTGCCCTAATATGGATAGGTCTAACCTCGCCAGAAACCTTGCCTAGACACGGCCATGTGACTAAGGCGAGCAGCACGGCTAAGAAAGGTGTCTGGAGGAAAGCATTCACCATAGTATGGGGCTTCACGTTCTTCCCATCAATATGGATAATATTTACGTTAGCCCCACTCATAGCATTCATAGTCACAACGTCCTTCGGTACAGAGCTGGCCAGGACTTCCTCCGAGGTGCTAGAAGCTTCATATATATTCTGGTCGATAATCGTAGGTGCTATAGCGTATTTAGTGTCAAGAAGAGGAAGTGGGAACCCGCGCCAACTCTTTAAGTCGTTCGCCTACGTGCAGGCAGCATGCTTCGTGTTCGCATTAGTAGGGGGCATCAGCGCATACGTAGCAAGCACGTCCGGTAACGCAACCGCGCTTCTGGCATCCCTTTTCATACTAGCGGTCATTCAAGGCACAGCACCGACCTTTTGGTCGATACCCTCAACAGCATATCCCAAGGATGAGGTAACTAGGGCGGGCTATGCTCTAGGGCTGATATCGAACTCAGCGGCGATGATAGGTCCGGTGGCATCAATATTGGTAGCCTCACTATCCACGAGCATGTGGTTGCTGACATCATTCCTATCACTCATGGGGCTAGTGTTAACCCTTGCCGCGTTAAAGCTAAAGTTACCTGTGGAAGAGGTTAAGGAAAGGGCTTAACTTCCTGCTTTTCCTCGTTAAATCCTTCTCGCTTCCCTAGTGTTCTCTTCAATCCATTTGAGATACTCCAAGTTACCTAGTGAAATATCTAGGGCCAGGATCTCGGGGACACTGTACGGATGTATTTCCTTAACGTAGTCCATTAGTTCGTGAAGTAAGCTCTGTTTCGTTTTACATATGAGTAACGTTTCATGGTCCTCAATTACCTTACCTTCCCACCAGTACAGTGACTTTATGTTCCTAATCACATTGACGCACGCAACTAGTTTACGCTCAACTAACTTTCTAGCGATGTCGTCCGCGTTATCGGGCGGTGCCGTAATGAATACCACGACGTATTTATTATTCTCGCCTGAAACTTTCATGAGTACCTCCCACGAGTTTCTTGCTTCCTGGGGATTCTTTAACTTGACCTTAGGTATTATTTTTCTTGGGAAGTGATGAACCCAGGCGGTACTGACTGGTATGGATGAAGAAATCAGCCTTGGCTGAGTGGTTGCGGTGAAGGAAAGCGTAATGATAGTCGTGTTTTAAGGGTATTACCCCGAATATAGATGTTAGGGGGAGGAGGTATAGGGCAAAGCATAGGATTGTTACGGCGAAGGAATAGGGTGGTACGTGGTCGAAAGCATAAAACACTCTTTGATTATGTAAGGAAGGCTAGTACCCTCCAGACTGAGGTCAATGGCGTGAGGTTTCGCATGGTTAAGAAAAACAACTCTGTACGTGAGTACCTGCTTGTTTCTAGGAAATGGAAAGTTGTGAGTAAACTCAGTTCAGCTTACTTACTTGGTTCCTATTACGACGGGAAGGCCGCCAAGGCATACCTAAAATTCTACAGTGAAGCCGATGACATGGTTTACGTATGGTACGATAGGACAGGCCACCTTCCGTACTTCATAACGGACCTCGCAGTTGATGAGGTGGGTTCGAACAGGCGTGTTATCGAGGATAACTCATTCGTGAGGGTTGAGTCAATAAAGAGGTATGACCTTCTCCGCGGTAGGGAAGTTACGATGACTAAGATCGTTGTCAGGGATCCTCAAGCCGTACCTAGGCTTAGGAAAGTCGTTGGGAGGGCTTGGGAGGCCAAGATAAAGTATCATGATAACTACTTATTCGACAATGGCTTAATACCCGGCATGGAGTATAATGTTGAGAACGGGCGCCCCGTACAGATAGCGCAGGAGGTGCCTGAAAAGGTATTGAGGCTGTATAAGGCAGCGATAAGCGATAACCCAGCATCCATGGACTTCGCTATGAGGCTAGCTCCCCTCTTCGAATCCAAGCCCCCTAAGATAAGGCGCCTAGCAGTAGACATCGAGGTCTACACCCCATTCAGGGGAAGGGTTCCGGATCCGGAAAAGACTCCTTACCCCGTAATAAGCATCGCACTAGCCAGTAGTGACGGGTTACGCAAGGTGCTGGTTCTGGCTCGCGAAGACATTCAGTGGGGTAGGTATGAGGACATACCGCAGGACTTCGAAGTGGAGCTCTTCGACAGTGAACGCGCCTTACTTATTGAGGCCTTCAGGATAATTAACGAATACCCATTACTCATATCATTCAACGGTGACGGCTTCGACCTTCCATACCTCTTCAACCGTGCAGTAATGCTCGGAATAGACCCGGACACGATACCCATAGTCAGCATCAGGGACTTCGTTTCAATACGTCACGGATTCCACATAGACCTTTACAGGTTCTTCAGCATAGAAGCCATCCAGAACTACGCGTTCGGGTCTGCATACAAGGACAAGACCCTAGACGCGATAGCTAGTGCTCTCCTCGGGGAAGCTAAGGTAGCGATAGAGGAAAGCATAAGCGACCTCATGCTCTCGAAGCTAATAGAGTACAACGCCAAGGACGCGGAACTGACGCTGAGACTTACGACATTTAATGATGAGCTAGTGTGGAAGTTAATGATACTAATAATGCGTCTAGCGAAGATGAGTTTAGAGGACGTAACACGACGCAAGGTTTCAGCATGGGTAAAGAACCTGATGTACTGGGAGCACAGGCGAAGAGGATATTTAATACCAAATGAGGATGAGCTACTGAGCCTCAAAGGAAACGTGAAGACCGCAGCCAAGATAGGTGGGAAGCGTTATGCTGGCGCAATAGTAATAGACCCTATCCCCGGAGTTTACTTTAACGTCACGGTCTTGGATTTCGCTTCCCTGTACCCTAGCATAATTAAGGTTTGGAACCTTAGTTACGAGACAATAGATCCTCCGGAAGGCTGGTGCCCAGAAGGAGGGCTGAAGGAGATACGGGACGAAAAAGGTAACGTACTGCACACAGTGTGTATTAGTAGGCGCGGCATAACGTCCGAGATAGTCGGGTTACTCCGGGACTTCAGGGTAGGTGTCTACAAAAAGTTAGCTAAGAGTAATGATGTGCCGGAAGGACTTAGAGGATGGTATAACGTTGTTCAGGCAGCTATGAAGGTGTACATTAATGCCAGCTACGGTGTCTTCGGTCACGAGAAATTCCCGTTCTATACACCATCCTTAGCGGAGTCGGTAACGGCGCTGGGCAGATACGTCATAACCTCAACGCTACGCAAAGCTAGGGAGCTTGGTTTGAAGGTGCTTTACGGCGACACGGACTCGCTATTCCTCTGGAGCCCAAGCCAAGATAAACTACAGGAACTCATAGAGTGGGTTGACAGGCAATTCCGGCTTGACCTAGAAGTAGATAAAGAGTATAAGTATGTGGCATTCGCGCTGAAGAAGAACTACATAGGTGTACGAACAGATGGTAAGGTTGATGTCAAGGGGATGGTAGGGAAGAAGAAGAATGTCCCTAGGCTACTCCAGGAAACGTTCGTGAAGGTAGTCCAACTGATAAGTAGTATAGAGCCTGATCCAGTAGCATTGGATAGGGTCAAGCAAGAGCTTAAGAACACTGTCCAAGAACTCTACAACAGACTAAAGAGTAGGGACTTCACCCTCGATGAGGTAGCCTTCAAAACAACGCTCAATAAACCCATAGAGGCATACACTAAAACAACACCGATCCACGTTAAGGCAGCCATACAGTTAAGTAGATACGGTCTAATGGTGGGTAAGGGCGATATAGTATTATACGTTAAGACTAGAACGAAGGACAAGGTAAAGGCAATACAGCTGGCTAAGCTAGACGACGTTGATACGGATGAGTACATTGAAGCAACGAAGTCGGTACTTCAACAGCTTCTTCTGCCGTTCAACATACCTTGGGAGGAAATAGCTGGTGGGAGAGGGCTATTTAGCTTTATTACGCGTTGACACCCTCGATACGTCCTCCAAGCTCTCTTAACTCGCTAATCAACTTCTCCGCAACCTCGCTAACCGTTCGCTTAGCTTCCTCAAGGTTCTCAGAGGCAGCCATCACATAAACATCTAGTATAGGTGCCCTTATTTCATGGCCCTTAGGGTGGGTCTTTATGTACACATTGCCATAAGTCTTTAAGATCCTCTTAACTACTGGTGCAACTGAGGACTCAGGAACACCGACGACTCTGAACGTACGTTCCACAATGTGGATTTCAGGGAGTAACTCACGCAGTTTAGGCTCGACCCAGCCCTCCCACATTGACTCTAACTCTCGGGGAACCCCCGGCAAAGACACTATTATGGTTCCATCCACCTCAAGCCAGCACCCGGGCGCCGTACCCACGTTATTCGGTATTGGAATGCTGCCTTCGGGAAGGTAGGCCATCTTAACTCTGTCCTCCGTTAGCTCAAGCCCCCTCTCAGAATACTTTTCACGTATCATCCTCAGAGCCTCCTCATTCAGTACGAGCTCCCGTCCCGCAGCCTTCGCCACAGCCTCCAACGTGCGGTCGTCGTACGTAGGTCCTAAGCCACCGGTCGTCACGATTAAGGCTGGCTTCATCTTACTTACTACGTACCTCAGGAACTCCGTAACAAGCGATACGTCATCAACGAGCGATATGTTCCCCCGCACATCGAAGCCTAACAGAGTTAATCTCCTGCCAAGGTATGAGGCATTAGTGTTAACTACCCTCCCTTGAACGACTTCGTTACCTAGCGTGAATAACCATGCTGAGCGGGACGCTTTCATTACTCAGTTCCCGATATTATATACGCAACCCTATGTATAATGGTTATTATGCATAGGGCTATGGAGACCCAGACAACGATTGTTGCTACCTTAACGTAACCCATACATAGGAGGATTAGTGCAGTACCGATTGCTACTATGCGGTCACCCCTCTCCATGAGACCCACACCCTCCATCTTCAGCCCTAATGCCTCGCCCCTAGCTCTAGCATAACTTATGAGGAATGCCGTAATCACGAAGAGGAACGCTGGAACCCAATCTACGCCTAGGAGCTTAAGCGTCAGTATGTATGCGGCATCAGCCACGCGGTCGCTGAAAGAGTCTAGGAACGCCCCCTTCTTGCTAATGTTCCCCGTCGCCTTCGCTACGGCGCCATCTAGGAAATCGAACGTGGCGGAAAGGAACATGAGGGCTAGGGAGGACCACGGATTAAGTAGGATTGCAGCTACTGGGGTAAGTACAGAGAATACTAATCCCGCAACAGTTAACGCGTTAGGCGATACTCCAAGCTTACTTAGGTTTCTTCCTAGGGCCTCAGCTAGCGGTCTTACAGATTCTCTTAGGCGGGTCAGCATCGATGCTCACCGTACCTCCTACTCACTGATTACATTTCTCTGGGAAGGGAGGCGTAATTACTTTTCTTTTAGTTACGGGGCGGAAGATTACCTAAACTCCCATTGAATCAGAATTTAAAATACCTTAATGATCCTATAAACAGGGATGTTGAGGAATCCGGGAACTGACTGCATTGAATGATGTCAGCTGCCGGCTGAAAACCTGAACAAATAACCTATTTACCCCCTACGCACTACTTATCCCCGTGTGAACAAGCATGGTCAAGGTAAAGAAACTGGTACTGGTGACGAGCAAATCACATCCACTCAATAGGCACTTCAGCAAGCTGGCTGAGAGGCTATCCAAGGAACTGAAGCTCGAGTTAGAGGTTAGGGAGGAGGACTATGTTTACCTAACTGAGCACGGCGAAACGGACGAATTAGGATTAACGTGGCTTCCTCAGCTACTTGCTGAACTTGAGGACGGCACGGTAATAAAGGTACTTACGCAACCCAACCTAACTAGTCAGGGGAAGTTAGATGAGGAGAAAGACTACAACATAGCTATGGAGGCACTACGACCCTACCTAGAATGATGAATTACTGTGGGCGAAACCAGGATCGAGAACCTAGTTTTACTTAAAACGAATAAACTCGGGAATTACCTATATTATAAGCAAAGTACTGTGCGAGTAGCTACGGCGGATAGTGATAAGAAATCATGGTGATTGAAGATGTCCTCAATATTCGTAATAGCTTCGGATAACCATAGGATTAAGCGCCACTGTAGCTTCGAGGACGCAGTTCATTTCTGCTTGGACTTCATGGTTAATTCCACATGTGATGCGCCGGAAATGTTAACGGTAATGAGGTACGGTGCGTTACCTGAGCAGTGTCGTAAAGACAAGTCAAAGGTAAGTTTAGCCAGCATGGTATTCCTTAAGAAAAATGCTGATGAGCAAATGTTCTGTGTTATTGTAGAGACAGGTGAAGAGGTTGATTTAAGAGAATTACGGGATACGGTGATGTGTGTCGTTACGCTTTTCCGCTAGTATCATCTCAAGCTGATTAGCTGAGAATTATGCTGTTAAGGTCAGTATTATAGCCTCGGTGCGCCTGTAGGTAATGGCAGTGAGTATGTGTTAAATGATGAGTGGTGTCCTAAAGGACCCCTCGAGGGGGATGAAGAAAGGACCACTAGCTGAAATCTCGGATCTTCAGTTGCTGAAGTCAAGGAAGTCGGAGAGACCCTCTAGGGTTAGTTTAGCTTTCCTGGTTTCCCCGCTTCTGGCTTTTCTAGCACTCCGTTGAAGCTCTATTATGAATGAGTGTTTTCTCCTGGGTCTGCCTTTGGGATTATTAAGTAATTGGGGAATCAAAAGCCTCTCCGTGAATACCTCCGCGATAGGGCATGCCTCTATGCATGCCTTACAACCTATACACTTTCTGGGATCTACTACGGGACGACCCTCCTTTACCTTGATAGCGTTCGTCGGGCACCAAATCTCGCAACTACCGCAGGAACAGCATTTACTCCACCTAACCATAACCTTAAGTACATCGAAGGCAGTTTCTCTGGCATTAGAGCCGTGAACTTCCACCTCATTAGGGCGTACTACAATGGTAGTGCATGACTTCCTAAGTGTGAGGACGCAGTCCTCATCGGAGTTATCACTACATACTTTCTTGGGTGGTGTGTCAGCTATGATGCTCCATTGCTTACGTATACTATCAAGGCTCAGTTGCTCACTGCTTATCCTTATTTTATAGTGATCGTCGCTTATGGGAACGGAAGTTAGTGAGATACCGCTAATCCCTTCGTAGAGTAGTCGCCAGTTACCGGGTTTCTTTATCCCTAACCAAGACTCTAGCCTCCTCCTTCCCTGTGACAGAGGGTTTAACCACCGCCATAAGTGATACCTTATCCAGAGGTCGCTCTCATTGAGCCTCTCCTTCCACTCGACTAGCACGCGTTCCCATCTTCGCCAGCACTCTGGGTAATTTTTCTCGACCATGTAGTACTCAGCAATATTACCCGCTGGGCACATGAAGCATCCGAGCCTGTCGAATCCTTTAAAGTAGAGTTCGTTTACTGGGAGCCTTCTCTGTAGTATATAGAACCACACCGTTAGTTGATCCCATTCCTGTAGTGGTGACATGTTGAGTGCGGCGGGTAGCCACCGGTTACGCCACACAGCACCTGACCTGGACCTGTCGACGGACTCAAAGGCTCGCTGACCTATTATCGCTAGTAATCCGTTGGGGAAGTACTTCTTGTAAATTCGGGCGATAGGGGCCATCTTAACTACTTTGCAACACCAGCGATAGTCCTTGGCGGGCGGACCAAAGATGTTTACCGATTCCCAGAACTTGTTACCGGCTGACGCGGTGAGTAGTTTGAGGTTAAACTTACGGGCCACAGTACCAACGTTCTTGAGCGTTGGCGGGAGTTCGAGCCCGGTGTCGTTAAACAGGATTACTGGTTCCAGCCCTGCTTCTAGGGTTAGGGAGAGTGCCGTGATCGAGTCCTTACCTCCCGAGTAGGAAACCACTGGCGGGAGACCTGTTTTCTCCGCCATTATCACTAGGTTCTTAATAGCTTTTGATAGCCTACTCCTTACCCAGAGATTATTACATTTCTCGAAGAGGTTAAAGGAGGACGGCTTCCTTATTATCTCCCCTACATGCTCCTTGAATATTGTCTGGATCCTGTAACGTCCGTGCCTAACGACAGCCAGCGCTACAGGTTCCCCTGAATTATCGATTACTACTGCTTGATCCCCTTCCCTGTCTCCGGGCCCTAGATCCATTAGCGGTTTTGCTTTCCCCACCTTGAATGCACGTACTAGTCCTAAGTCCAGGGCTATCGGCGCGCTTACTCTATTGAGTCGCCAACGCCAGGCGTATGTTGAGGGATCAAAGTACAGCCTGCCAACTATCGTGCCTCCCGAAATAACCTCCTTCATATCATCGTAATGCGGTGTCTTGTTCAGATATACCGCACCATTAACTATGAGTTCCCTATAGAGGGCATCGCTCCCGAATTCGTACAGCATGGCTTCCTTAATTAATGATAAGTCACTCGCGAATGCCGGCCTCACGTCTCCTGGCTCCGATACGTTGACCTTAAATCCCTCACCCCCGCATCGGCTACATATCCTCTGCCTCAGCGGGACGTTGCAGTTAGGGCACCAGTAAAGCGTCAGTGTCACTCCCCAAGGTCTCACAGGTCAGTCACCTACGTTTGTGTCTAGGCACATTTTTTAAGCCTCCCAATTTTGCGGGTGGCAACTTTGGACGTAGTGACGTTCGTTAGGAATCTGACAGTGCAGATCATGGCTATTGCATGGGCACTGTTCCTAGTGTCCTGGGTCATAGGGTGGGCTGTCCGAGGCTCGCCCGTACCCATACACAGGGTGAAGAAGGCCGGGCAGTCACTGGTGGAGGACGCCGTAATGGCTGCCTTCTGGATGGCGGTGGGCTCCTCAATATTCGCCCTAATATCATACCTAACATCAAACCTTTACCAGCCGTTACCCCCTCCGCCAAAGCCTTGAGCGGTGGGTACCCTTGGAAATACTGCTACTGGCTATGGACTTAGCCATGCTAACGTACGTGATCGGTGTGCTAATACTTGCGTTGCCAATACCGCTCATGTCTGTCAAGCGGTGGGGACCCAAGCTAATAGCTGATGCCATAGCCGCGGTGATTCTAGCGTCCTCAGCTACGCTAATACTGTACCTCGGTGACGAATTACTTAGAGTTGTAGGTGCGGATTGGCCCTCTCTCTACGCATGGTTAAGTGCCCGGACAGCGGCATTAGGCGGTGTTTTCGCTGGTTTGACGTATGCCGCCTCCTTTGTTAAGTCGACGGAATATTCTTACCTTTCATCGCCATTGAAGATGGCGGCATCATTCCTTGCCACTTCGTTTTCTGCGCTTCGGGGGCTGTACCTGCTTTCGTCCTTCATCTATATATACAGGGACAAGCTAACGAGTATAGGTATATTACTGTACTCACTTCCCTTCCGTATTGGGAAGGGCGTTGGGGCCTTCTTCATAGCGGCATCCCTCGTTATGTATGTTGGCATGCCATTACTGCCCGCCTTCGTATCGTCCTTTGAGAACGTAACTGTTGCCAGCGGGTTTAAGTGGAATTCCGAAACCATAAGGATACAGGTTATCGATGCGTTGGGAAACCCCGTTCCCTATCCTGTGCTTAACTTTTATAGTGAGAATTCCCTCGGGAAACCAGTAGGAGTAATCGTGGGTGATGAGGCAGGACGCACCCTCATAGGGGACGGTCTAGACGCGTTACCTGATAACTTCAAGCTTAACGTTAAGGTGTTATTCATGGGGTACATAATAACGCCGAGTCCAAGCGTGATTAAGCATGGAGACAGCAATGTTAAGCTGGTGCTTAAGAGCCTAATATACTCCTCCGGAGCAGCCCTGCTAATACCTTGGGGAACCGAGATCATGTATTATAACGTAACCCTCGGAAGGATCTCCGTGGATCTATACACCGACACGGGCTTTACGACCTACCTAACCCTCGTAAAGGGAGCGAACGTGTCGGCAATAATGCTTGACGGAAGTACCTTAACCTGCAATTTCACGGAGAGATCTTGGGCGGGAATATTAATGAAGGACTGCACGTTCCCCACCCCCTCAGGCGAGCACAACATAACGGTGGAGTATACCCCATCCTTCTACGCTAAGCCTAGCGTGAACGAGAAACGCATAACGTACCTAAGTTCAATATTCGACATAATAACGGGAATACTGACCCTCTGTATATCCTTCCTTTACGCCCTAGTATTCCTGCCGGGGGTGTACTTGGCAATACTCCTTGCAATGTCGGCCGCACTAGCGCGTGTTCTCGGTGGTGGGCTAAAGCTTAAGCTGGTGTAAGCCATGCGTACGGCAGTAAGGTTAGTGCTAGTACTAGGGGCTGTGGTCACTGCTTTGTTAAGCATACATCCCTCTAAGGGGGTATTATGCTTAACGATCGTCGCTACCTTGCTCTACGTGATTAGTGAGTACGTAATGTACAGGATCAGCGAGAAACCTACTTGAATTCCAGCACATCGACCTTATACCAGTTAACCCTGCCTCTTAGGAGGTCCTCAACGGAGCGCGCATCGCCCTCCACTGCTATATAATAGACCTCCCTAAGCACACGGCTTCGTTTACTCTCGAGAACCTTGAATTCCTTTGCAATACTATCCATAATATCCTTCGCTACATTCTCGTCGTAAGTGGTGAAGAATATTGTTGTCTTCACGTAACCTTTTAAACCCATAGCGGTTTCCCTGCTCACAGAGCCTCACCTAAACTATTGTGTTTGGTTTCCCTTTATGTACTTAAATACAGTTATTACAGCTTTGAACTCCTCGGGAAATACCTCGGCTGGGTTACTTGCTTCCCTCAACCTGCTAAAGTTCTCCATAACCCAGTCGCAGAGTAGCGACACACTTACCTCACCCGTGTTGGGATTCAACAACAATGGAAACATGCGGCACGGTAACGGCCTGTGGTCGTAAATACTACAACCCCTTTTCTTCACGTCATAGAAGGGACAGAACCCCTCTATTACCCACTGGTAGAGTCCTTCCTTCATCTTGCGGAACTTCAAGTTAATCCCTCTTCGTGCCGCTATCTCCTTTAACCGACGATAATCGCTCTCGGTAAGTATGGGATAGTCAGGAGGTCCGGCGAAGAAACAGCAGTGAATGCATCTGTAGCAAGTAAATTTCATTCCGCTCACACTTCGGCACATATTAACTTAACCTTAATAACGCTACCATCCTCTAAACCTAACTCCTTCCTTAGGTTCTTCTCAGCCACCACCTCCAGCACGTTCTCTGGGTGCTTAGTTAGGAAGGGTCTTATCACTAAGACGTGAATATTGGACTCGATAATATTTCCGAACCAGTAGTAGAACCCGCCGTACTCATGACCGTTCATGACGACACTCTTTATCTGTAGGGGTGGGCATTCGCTGAGGAGTTCCTCGTAACTCTCTTGAATGCGTATGTTGAGAGTTCCCGGATAGGGCGTGTCGTCTAGGAGCTCTGTGAGAAGGATGTTGTATACGGGCATGGTCACGTACTTAGCTCCCTCACCAAGGCCTGACACTACCTTGCCCTCAACGATTCTTGACAAGTTTCCTCCTCACCTCCTTGGTCACTTTGTCGGCGACGTACGTCGGTTCAGGTAGTGAGTGTCCCTTAAAAAGTATCTTGCTAAGCCTTTCAATTTCCTCTAACCCGACCTTATGGCCTATACTTAAGTATATTGTTTTGTTCTTCCTCGGCCTAACAACTACTGCCCCGGGTCTTCCATTAATAAATAAGTACTCCTTTCCATTAACCTCCCTCACCTCCCCAGTAAGCACTTTCTTCGCAGCCCCTATGCTGGGCGTGTCCAGCACGACGCCTATGTGTGAGGCAATGCCTAGGCCCCTAGGGTGAGTGACGCCATGTCCGTCTACCACTATGAGGTCTGCTTGGACACCGAGCTTCTCGTAAGCCTTAAACATTAACGGTGCCTCCCTAAAGGCAAGAAGCCCCGGCACGTAAGGTATTGGCACTTCACCAATCACTACTGAGTAACGAATAAGCCTTAAGTCAGGCATGCGTGTGAGCGCAGCAACCGCGACGCCCTTATTACCCACATACGCTAGGTCTAAGCCGACGACGAACTCAAGCTTATCTATCTTGCCTTCCCAAGATACCTTCTCTGCAAGAAGCCTTTGGAGTTTGAAGGCTTTCCTAGCGCTGAACATGGGTTTCAGCTTCTTACACTTCAGATTACAACTTACCTTAAGGTGACGCTCTCGCTCCAAGACTTGCCCGGCGTAATCACCACTACATCAATGCCGTCACCGGAAGTAGCATCTCGACTGATCGCGGCTTTAACGGCATTTAGGGCGAGCTCCTTTGCTTCTTCAGGGCTCAGATCCTTGCGGTACTTGCTCTCGATAATGCCTATGGCTATGGGGGCCCCAGTACCTATTGCGGCGTAATCGTCCTCGATGACGGAACCCAGCGAATCCATTACGTATAGGTGAGGTCCTTCCTCGTCTATGCCGCCGAAAATTACTTCGGAAAGAAAAGGCATGAACTTATATTGGTACATGATTACCGAGAATAGCCTAACGGCGGACCTCACACTCATTTTACGGGAATTCTCTATTTCGTAGTCATGGATCTGGAGATCCATTATTCGCTTGAGTGTTTGAATGTCGGCAAAAAGCCCGGCGAATGCCACACCGTACCTGTCTTTTATGAGGAATACCTTGCGTCCCGCCTTACTCATTACGAAGCCACCATACGATACCCGGCGTTCAGCGGCTAGAACCACGGAGTTATTAGTTCTTATGCCCACGGCTGTTGCGCCTGTTCCTAACCTCTCGTAAGACACGTCCCGCACCTACTATCAATGAGGTGTGTCGAATTTTAAGGTTAAGGTTTACTTCTGCCGACGTCGTTTAGATTCCTAGAGGTTCAGGGGGTGAAGGATAACACCATAGCCGGCATGCTGAGTAAGATAATATGGGTGGACAAGGCTAACTTACGCAGGTACTCAGTAATTGTTATTGATAGGCTACGGCCCGGGGGTTTACGCGAGGTACGGCTCTCGGAGAGTGTTAAGGTGCTTAAGGACAGGCTAATAATCGGTGAAACTACAATACCTATCCATAGGATCGTGGAGATAAGAAAGGATGGTGAGCCGATATGGGTGAGGAAGTCTGCATCAGCAAGGAAGTAAAGGGCGCTTCACCAGTTCCTTACGCAGACGTGCGTCGACGTGTTCTCGAGATATTCCGTAAGCCGGTCCCCCTAGCGAAAGGTGTCAAGAAGAAAGGCATGGTTAAGCACCTGATTAAGGTTGACAGGGTATATGGTTACGTGGACTCAGCGGTCTTCGCTAAAGTAGAGAAATTGCCGAAGCCAGAGGAACTAAACGCGTTCTACGCGGAAATACTGAAGCTCGCCGGCATAGCGGATTACGCTGACATTCTCAGGAAGTTCAGAGGGTACCGCAGAGTACTCAGGAAACTATGGAGGGAATACAGGCTCAAAATAAAGTCAACCGTGTCTGCTAGGGAAGCAAATGATGTCGCTAGGGAATTTGTCGGTCGAACACTGTCCCTTGTGAGGAGGATAAGGAAAGACATAGACCTGCTCAGAGCGGCGGTGGCTGAACTCCGTAAGCTGCCATGCTTCAACTTCAACGAACCAATAATCGTTGTTGCGGGAATGCCTCAGGTAGGTAAGTCAACCTTCGTACGCAGAGTCTCCACAGCCGAGCCCGAGGTTTCTCCCTTCCCATTCACAACGAAGGATGTGATACTGGGTCACGTGTTCTTAGATCACGTGAGGATTCAGATAATAGACACGCCCGGAATTCTTGACCGGCCCCTTGACGAGCTAAACGAGATAGAGCGTAAGGCCGTGAGCGCGGTGAGGTTTCTTGGGGACGTACTGTTATTCCTCGTAGATCCCAGACCGTCAAGCTACTACTCATTGAAGGAGCAGATAGGACTGCTACGCATGGTGAGAAGCATCTTCAGAGGCAAGGGCATGATAGTAGCTGTAAACAAGATAGATGAGGTTGATGATAGCAGGCTAGAGTACGTTGTGAAGGAAATAAGGAAGGTATTTGACGGCGAGGTATACCTAATCAGTGCGCTTCAGGGTACGGGAGTCGACGCCGTTCTACGGAGGCTGCTTGAGCTTGCGGCAAGTAAGTACCTTACGACTTAATTAGTTCCTTGAATCTAAGCGCGTCATCACGCATGTAGACGTTGTTAAACAGCACGAAGACCTTCTTAGAGCCTACGTTGAGCACTTTCTCCTTCAGCTTCATAAGGTCGTCGTCAGTATATCTGTACCTATAGTTCACCTCGGCGCTCCCTATCCCATGTAGCCTAAAGTACGTTGCGTCCTTCTCAACTACTGGAGCCCATCTGAACGGGTCAACAACATGTACCAGCCAATCGTATCTCAAGATAATGTCCTTAAGCTCCGCCTCATGCTCCCTCCAATCCCCCCTGACTTCGAGCCCAACCAAGTAATTCCTCGGCTTAATGGTTGAGAAGAACTCCGTCATATTCCTCAGGTTCTCCTCCGTGAATCTGAAGGATGGGGGTAGCTGAATAACTATGAACTCAGCTTGAAGGGTGTTGGCCGCCTTATCTATCACTTCCCACGCCTCGAAGTTCTCCTTGGTTGGCCTGAGGTACCCGTACTTGTCCCACTTATCTTTGGGTGGTACCACCTTAGCTCGTCTCCAGGTCCTCATATTGGGTGGGTGTGTTATTGCTTGCCAGGCTTTCATGGTGAACTTGAAGTTAGGTGGTGCTTCGTCCCGTAACTTACTTAGTTTAGCCTCGTCGGGAGGGTTATAGAACGTGTCCTGAAGCTCCACAACATCGAATAACGTGTAATACTTGCGGCGCCCAACGGCGAAGCCGCAGCACCCCACAAAAACGTTCTGTGGGGGCATTCACATCGCCTTTCTAATAACTGGTTTCAAACTAATTATCTTAAGGCCCTTCTCACTAACCTTGCTCTTGAGTAGCTCCGCCGCCTTCAGGTCGAGAACTAATGTTGTTACTTGGCACCTATACATATCGCCTTCCTCCCTGTAGCACCTTAAAAGCCGCACTTCCCCGCCGCTCTCAACGATGGCGGCCGTCAGTTGCTGGACGTCCTCAGCCTTATTTAGGAGCACCTCAAAGTCAACAGCAAGTTCTCCAGGTGTTGATGCTGGCCGCAGGATAATCACGCCCTCGTCCCTGTTTACCTCAAGTTCCACGTACGACTCAGGCTCTATGCCAACAGCTTCCCTTAAATAGAGGGGTATAGTCACCCTCCCCTTACTATCCACTTTAACAAGGGCCCTCAACGACATGTGTCAAGATTCCCCCAACGATATGGGTGGGAAATGAAGTAAAGAAGGTTCCTCAAGATAGTACAAAACGATTTTACCCTTCAGACGCCAGTGATGCTTGATGATGAGCGGAACACGGCGTGATGGGTGATCGACCCCGCATTTCTGAAACTAACTGTCCACGCTTGAACCCTTAATGTCCTTAGCTACCTTCACTAAATCGTCAATGAAAGTATCGATTATTTCCTTCGTTACGTGAGGCATTATGGTGACCTTAACCCCACCGAGGCTCGGGCATGAGTACACGTACCACCCCATCTTACGCAGCTTCCAAAGAAGCTCTATGCCAGGCAACTCGTCATGCCGTATGCACATGAGGGGGAGTTCAGGCTTAGTCGGGTTAAAGCCTTCACTAAGGAGGCGCTCGTACGCGTAATTAGCTATCCTCACACATTCCCCGTAGGTTCTCTCAAAGCCCTCACGACCAAGGTACTTTATTGAAGCCCAAAGCGACGCAACTGACGCAGCTGTCCTAGTCCACAGCAAGCTTAACTGCTTCTCAGACCCCATGTACTCGCTCTCGAAGACCACATTATCATATAGGTTCTCCCTTCCAAATAACAGCATGCCAGAGGGTATGGGGGTCAACCCAGCCTTATGCCCATCCAAACTCAGCGCGACGACACCGTCGATGCGGAAGTCAAAGTCAGGTAACTTCCTTAAGCCAGTAATGAAGGGGGCTATCAAGCCGCCGAACGCAGCATCAACGAATATCGGGGCATCCGGTACTAAGTCATGAACGACCCTCACATCATCTATGACCCCGGTTTCAGTATTGCCTGCAGTGAGAAGGACTGCCGAATTACCTCCCGCTTCGCGAGCGACTGCGCGAACACTCTCAGGCACTACCCTAAGTTCCTCATCCACATCAGCGACGAATATGCGCATCCGCAATACCCTACACGCTTTGAAAACAGACGCGTGTGCGGAGCGCGGCACAACTACGCTCTCATAACCCGCCTCCCGCAACGCGTAGAGAGCCGTTAAGTTAGACTCACTACCACCGTACGTTGGTATGCCCTGAGCTTCAGGGTTTCCGAGAAGGTCTCCTAGCATAGCGACTGTTTCGTAAAGAAGGTCAGCTGACACCCTAAACCAGTGGAGGTCGTTCAGGTTCCTTCTGAGGAAAATCATGTGTGCCTTCAACGACACGGGCAGAGGCGCGGACATCATAGGACCTAAAGAGCGTTGATCCCCTAACTCGGGCTCGCGCTCACTTAACTCATCTAGGAGCTCAAACACCTTCTCTCCCAACCCTCTTGCAGGGAACTTACGTGTCTCAGTATGCCTTGACAATCATCCTCCCGCGGTATTAGGTTCGCGTGCGTTAAATGCTTAAATGACGCCAGCACTAGTAGGTTAGGTGGCGTTGAGTTGGTTGACGAGAATAGTGGTAAGGGAACGCAGGTTCCAAGCAATATTACCGATATGGCTTCTTACATCGATTATTTAAAAGGCGTCGCGAGGAAGTGGCTTGAGGTTTGGGAGAAGGAGAGGGTTTACGAGGCCGATCCAGACCCGAGCAGGAAGAAGTACTTCATAACGGCTGCATTCATGTACCCTAACGGACCAGCGCATATAGGTCATGCTAGGACCTACGTAATACCTGACGTCATCGCCAGGTTTAAGAGGGCTCTGGGGTACGACGTGTTGTTCCCAATGGGCTTCCACTACACGGGCACACCGATACTCTCAACAGCAAGTAAGGTGGCGTCAGGCGATGAGGACTTCATAAGGAGCATGGCTGCGGCCTTCGGAATACCTGAGGAGGAGTTCCGCAGGTTAACGGAACCGCTGAAGCTAGCCAGGTACTTCCACAGTATATCGAAGGACGCTATGAGGTTCTACGGACTGTCAATAGATTGGAGACGTGAATTCACTACCGTGGATCCTGAATTCAAGGCTTTCATTCGGTGGCAGTTCAGTAAGTTAAAGGAGAAGGGATACCTAGTTAAGGGATCACACCCCGTCGGGTGGTGCCCTAGGGACGAGATGCCTGTTGGGATGCATGACACTAAGGACGACGTAGAACCGGAGATCGGGGAAGTCACCCTCATAAAGTTCGCGGATAATTCAGGGAAGTTCTACCCCACCGCCACGCTAAGACCGGAAACGGTTCTTGGGGTAACGAACGTCTGGGTTAACCCTAATGTAGAGTACTGCGTCTGCGACGTCAACGTAGGTGGGAGGACTGAGAAATGGCTCCTTGCGTGTAAGGCGGCTTGGCGCCTATCCTTCCAGTTAGACCTTAAGGTAGTTAAGAGGGTTCCCGGGAGGGAACTGGTGGGCAGGAAGGTCACTAACCCCTTAACGGGGCGTGAGGTCGAGATACTGCCTGCGACGTTCGTGTCTGAGGGCTTCGGAACGGGCGTAGTAATGAGTGTGCCAGCCCACGCACCCTACGACTACGCGGCCCTCAGGGACTACGTGACCGAGTTCCGAGAGGGGGAGTGGGGTGACCTAACACCCATTCCGCTAATAGTTATTGAAGGTTACAGTAACATCCCTGCGAGGGATGCGGTAGAGCGCAGGGGCATAAAGTCTCAGGAGGATACCGAGAAGCTTGAGGATGCCACGAAGGAAATATACAGGGCAGAACACAGCAAGGGTGTTATGAGGGAGGGCTTAGAGGAACTAGTGGTCAAGGAGGTAATCCCTGGCGCAAAACGATTCATCGCCGAGTCAATTAACGGTGTGTCAGTACAGGACGCTAGGGAGAGGATAAAGGAGTACTTGATGAGGAACGGCTACGCGTACATCGCGTACGAATTAATGAATGCTCCAGTGTACTGTAGATGTGGTGCTGAGATCGTTGTTAAGTTACTGAGGGATCAGTGGTTCCTAGATTACGGTAACCCTGAATGGAAGGAGCTGGCAAGGAAGCTACTAGCTAGGATGAGGATAATACCTGAGGCAAGACGTAGTGAGTTCATAGCAACCATAGAATGGCTTAAGGCGAGGGCATGCGCCAGGAGCCGCGGGTTAGGCACGGAGTTGCCGTGGGATAAAGGATGGATAATAGAGTCCTTAAGTGACTCAACGATCTACATGGCGTTCTACACAGTCATACATAAAATAAGGAAATATGGGATAAGCGACGCTAAGCTAACACCGGAGTTCTGGGACTACGTAATGCTAGGTGAAGGAGACATTAAGGAAGTGTCCACCAAGACAGGCGTTAGCGAGGACGTGCTCAAGGAGCTAAGAGAGGAGTTCGACTATTGGTACCCCTTAGATTCCCGGAACAGTGGCAAGGACCTAATACCCAGCCACCTAACGTTCTTCATATTCAACCACGCAGCCATATACCCGCCGGAAAAATGGCCTAAGCAAATAGTGGCCAACGGTTGGGTCCTCGTTAAAGGAGAGAAGATGTCGAAGTCGAAAGGTAACGTAATGGTTCTACATGGTCTCGTGAACACGTTCTCACCAGATATAGTTAGGTTAGCAATGACGTTAGGTGCTGAAGTTGAGGCAGACATGAACTTCACCATAGAGCTGGTGGACAATGTCGGAGGCAGGCTCAGGAAGGTGGAGGCCATGATTAGGGATCTGTACGGCAAGTGCGATGCGGAGAGTGAAGGCATAGCTGAGAAGTGGATAATGTCTCGCTTCGCGATGCATGTAAGGAGGGCGATTAGTGAGTTAGAGAACGTCCGCGTAAGGGCGGCCGGGATCCGGATATTCTACCTAATACCTCAGGACGTTGAGGAGTACCTCAAGATGGTTGATAGGCCTTCAAAGATCCTCAAGAAAATTATTGAGGAGTGGATAAAGCTGATATCGATCTACACTCCCTTCATAGCTGAGGAACTGTGGCACGCCATCGGTAAGAACACGCTGGTTGTGAGAGAGCGCTGGCTTTCGGAAGACGAGTTAAGGAAGATGACGCATGAAGATGCACTACTGAAGGTTGAGTACGTTAGGAGGCTCATCCAAGACGTCAAGGAGGTACTGAAGGTCATCGGTAAGGGTGAGGGTATAGTAGTTTACGTGGTGCCCAAGGAATCATACACGCACCTCCTCAGAGTGGCTGAAATTATAAACGCGGGAGGCAAGATCGGGGACGTAATGCAGTATGTTGCCAAGGAGATGGGTGTGAAGGGGAAGGAGGTTCCAAGGGTAGGTAAGACGTTGCTGGAGCTCGCAGTGTCAATGGATCCTGAAGTAATGGACATGCTTAAGAAGGTGGGCGGTATCGATGAGGCGAAGGCTATTGACGAGTTAAGACATTACGTAGAGCGTGAAACCGGAGTGAAGGTTGTGGGGGTCTACCAGGCCGACGATCCCGAAGCCCCTGATATGGGTGGGAAGAAGAAACAGGCTCTCCCATGGAAGCCCGGAATCTATGTAACTGGTGCTGTATAACTATTCTCGGGCTATGATGTCTACGACGGGCGGACTGAACGTGATGAACCACTGTAGCGCTGAGCCCTCACTTTTGCTTCAGAATCGAACGATCACGTACGTATTTCGCAAGCTTATACCACAGGAAGAGCCAGACAGCATTGATTAGCAGGTACGCAACGACACTGACGACTTGACGCAGGACAGGCGTGCCTGTGTCAAGTATGCGCAAACTCATAATCAGAAAAGGTTGTACTGCAATCCATACGATGCCGTAGAGCACTAGCATTAAGGGTATCTCAATCGCCCGCAGTATCCGCGTGATACCCGCCATACCTAAGCCCTAAATAAGGTTACAGTAAACCTAATTTAAGTGGAGGACTCAGCAATAGAGCATCGCGTGATGAGTACCTCCGGTACTGACTGTGCGGTTGATGAGAAGGCATTTGCCTGATAATCATCGTGACAATTAAAGTAGGCTAAGGTTGAGAGTGAAGTCACCGCGTGGGTTTGTCATCATTACTCAGCGCTTATAGACCTAGATCATCCCTCATTAATGCGGTTCCTTGCAAAGTAAAAACCATTCCTTCCTGGGCCTCCATGGTGAGTAGTGATGCTTGTGGCGGGCCCGCCGGGATTTGAACCCGGGACTTCCGCCGGGGCCGGTTTGGAGCCCTGCCGCACCCGTCTACGGGTTAAAAGCCCGCCGCTCTACCTGGCTGAGCTACGGGCCCACCAACATCTTTATTATATCACAAACTTAAACTTATCGAGTGAGGCGTTGATTCACGCGTTAAAGCTTATAATTAGAGTTCCAGATTTCCTAGTTAGCTGGGAGTAGCGGGTTGATAATTCATGTCCGGAAAAAAGAGGATCAAAATCATGGATCACGAACTCGTCCCGAAACACGAGGTAGTGCCAAAAGAGGAAGCCATTAAAATACTTAAGGAATTAGGTGTGACACCCCAGCAGCTCCCATTACTGAGAGCTTCAGACCCTGTGGCTAGGGAGATCGGGGCCAAGCCAGGTGACGTCGTTAGGATAGTAAGGAAATCACCTACTGCTGGTAAGATAGTCGTTTACAGGTTCGTGATCGCGGGGTGATGGGAGGGTGGCACAGGAAGCAAGTACGAAAGGTGAGGAAAACGTCCTTACACCCGAAGATCGTTGGGCGCTGATGCAGGCTTTCCTGCAGGAGAAAGGATTAGTCAGGCAACATCTCGACTCCTTTAACGCGTTCGTGACCTCGTGGATCAAACGAATAGTGAAGGAATTTGGTAGAATAGAAACGAACCAGGCTGGCGTGTACATAGAGATCCAAGACATAAAAATAGGTGAGCCTCAATTCCGCGAGGTCGAAGGGAATGTCGAGCGCCTAACGCCAATGATTGCGAGGATAAGGAACCTAACCTACGCGGCCCCAATGTGGTTAACCGTGGTTCTCTATGAAAACGGAATCGAAGTTGCTAGGCAGGAGATACCCCTCGGTAACCTGCCCGTCATGGTTAGATCCGTTCTTGACCCCACTTCAAGGATGAGCAAGGAGGAGTTAATACGCATAGGGGAGGACTGGAGGGACCCTGGAGGTTATTTCATAGTTAATGGTTCCGAGAAGGTAATAGTCACCCAGGAGGATCTAGCCCACAATAGGGTGTTCGTGGACGTCTCTAAGGAGGGCTCGAACATCACGCACTCAGCTAAGGTAATCTCAGCATCGGCAGGGTATAGGGTGCCGATAATCCTAGACAGACATAAGGACGGCGTATTAATGATTAACTTCCCGCCAATACCCACTAAAGTGCCGTTCGTCGTCATGATGCGTGCGTTAGGGTTGGAGAAGGATAGGGACATAGCCTTAGCTGTCTCAACAGACCCCGAAATACAGAGCGAGTTAATACCTTCACTATACCATGCTAGAGAAATAAAAACCCAAGAGGACGCACTGGACTTCATAGGTTCTAGGGTGGCGTTAGGTCAGGCGAGGGAAGCAAGGATTGAAAGGGCATTGCAGATACTGGATAATTACTTCCTACCACACCTAGGGACAACGCCCGAGGCTAGGTTAGCTAAGGCCCTCTACCTAGGGCAGATGGCGTGCAAGCTCCTAGAACTCGCGCTAGGGCGTAGGGAACCCGACGATAAGGATCACTACGCTAACAGGAGGCTGAGGCTGGCGGGCGACCTAATGGCGCAGCTCTTCAGGGTTGCGCTCAAGCAATTCATAAAGGACTTCAGGTACCAGATCGAGAAACACAGGCTTAAAGGAAGGAGACTCAACTTAAGAGCCCTAGCAAGGCCCGACCTAGTTACGGACAGGATAAAGCACGCGCTAGCCACAGGCAACTGGGTAGGCGGAAGAACGGGTGTGAGCCAGATAATCGACAGGATGAACTGGGTCTCAATGCACAGCCACTTAAGGCGCACCGTAGCCCCCCTAAGCAGGGGGCAACCTCACTTCGAGGCACGTGACCTCCACCCAACGCAGTGGGGCAGGATCTGCCCGTTCGAAACGCCTGAAGGGCCGAACTGTGGCTTAGTCAAGAACCTAGCGCTAAGCGCCTACATATCCGTAGGCACTGATGAGAGGGCGGTTTTCGCCGTCCTAAAGGAGCTAGGCGTCGTCCCGGCAGTCGAGGTGTATGAGCGGTTAAGGAACGGTGACGTCAACCTCTTAACGAACTTATCACGTTACGCTAAGGTCTTCCTCAACGGAACCCTAGTCGGGTACTACCTGAAGGAGGACGCGTCGGATCTTGTCAAGAAAGTGCGCGAGTTAAGGAGGTCAGGAAGGCTACATCACGAGGTCAACATATCGTACCTCAAGACCGAGTACCTGAACGAGGTTTACGTCAACTGTGATCCCGGCCGTGTTAGGAGGCCCTTACTAATAGTGGAGAACGGTAAGCCGAAAATAACTAAGGAGATCATAGAGAAGCTTAAGAGCGGCGAGTTAAGGTTCTCCGACCTGGTAAGGTTGGGTGTCGTAGAATACCTTGATGCAGAAGAGGAAGAGGACACGTACATAGCGATAGATCCAGAAGATCTAACCCCAGAGCACACACACCTAGAGATATGGCCGCCAGCCATAGTAGGGATAGCGGCCGCAACAATACCTTACGCCGAACACAACCAATCACCCAGAAATGCGTACCAGTCAGCCATGGCTAAGCAGGCAGTGGGTCTCTATGCCGCTAACTTCCACTTAAGGTTCGACAGCCGTGGTCACTTCCTACACTACCCGCAGAGACCACTGGTTCAGACGAAGTTCCTGGACGTTACCGGATACAATGACAGGCCTTCAGGACAGAACTTCGTTGTGGCAGTGCTTTCGTTCACCGGCTACAACATGGAGGACGCGCTAATAATGAACAAGTCCTCCGTAGAGCGCGGGCTAGCCCGCTCAACGTTCTTCCGCGAATACAGTACTGAGGAGTTAAGGTACGCTGGCGGGCAGAGGGACAGGATAGAGATACCTGACCCCAGTGTCAGGGGGTACAAGGGTAGGGACAACTACCTCCTCCTCGACAGTGACGGCATAATAAGCCCAGAGATCGAGGTGAACGCGGGCAACGTCTTAGTAGGTAAGACATCCCCGCCCAGGTTCCTCGAGGAGTACAAGGAATTCGGCTTAACTGGCGTCTCGAGGAGGGACACCTCGGTAACGCTAAGGCACGGCGACAAGGGCGTGGTGGACAGCGTCGTCATAACGGTCAGCGGTGAGGGTAACAGGTTAGTTAGGATAAAGGTGAGGGACTTAAGGATACCTGAGATAGGCGATAAATTCGCGTCAAGGCACGGGCAAAAGGGTGTGATAGGTCTCCTAGTGCCTCAGTACGACATGCCCTACACGCCTGACGGGATAACGCCTGACCTCATAATAAACCCGCACGCGCTACCCTCACGAATGACCGTGGGTCAGCTTATAGAGACCATAGCTGGTAAGGTCGCGGCCCTTGCTGGGAGGAATGTTGACGGGACCCCATTCTACGGTGAGAAGGTTGAGAATCTGCAGAAAGAGCTACTGCTTCTCGGCTACCCCGCGGACGGCACAGAACCAATGTACGACGGCAGGACAGGCGAACTCATAATGACCCCGGTCTTCATAGGCATAGTGTACTACCAGAGACTCCACCACATGGTGACGGACAAGATACACGCGAGGGCCAGAGGTCCTGTGCAGTTACTCACCAGGCAGCCGACTGAGGGCAGGGCGAGGGAAGGTGGCCTAAGGTTCGGTGAGATGGAGAGGGACTGCATCATCGGTCACGGAGCCCCAATACTCCTTAGAGAAAGGCTTCTCGAGAACTCCGACAAGACCGTGATATACGTGTGTGAGGAGTGCGGCATGATAGGGTGGTACGACAGGCGCCGCGGTAAGCTAGTGTGCCCGATACACGGTGATAAAGGCAAGCTGTACCCCGTAACGGTTTCGTACGCCTTCAAGCTACTCCTGCAGGAGATGATGAGCATGCTCATCTACCCCAAGCTAATACTCAAGGACAGGTTTGGAGGTGAGTAGCGATGGTGAAGGAAGAGAAGGTCATAGGAGCCATTAAGTTCGGGATACTATCCCCAGACCTCATAAGGAAGATGTCGGCAACAGCCATAGTCACGTCAGAAGTTTACGATGAGAACGGCTTACCTGTGGAAGGGGGTGTCATGGACCCGAGGCTAGGCGTTATAGAGCCGGGACAGAGGTGCGCCACCTGCGGCAACACCCTAGCAAGGTGTCCAGGGCATTTCGGCCACCTTGAACTCGCGAGGCCAGTAATACACATAGGCTTCGTTAAGCACATATACGACCTCTTGAGAGCTACGTGCAGGAAATGCGGGCACTTAAAGATACCGAAGGACGAGATAGACAAGTACCTGAACCTATACGAGAGACTAAAGGACAAATGGCCGCAACTAGCCCGTAGCCTCTCGGAGTTCGTCAAGCGCAAAGCAATAAAGAACATGGAGTGCCCTCACTGCCACGCCAAGCAATACAAGATCAGGTTAGAGAAGCCCACAACATTCATCGAGGAAGGACCGCTAGGCAGGCTCTGGCCAAACAAGATCTTCAACTGGCTCGACCAGATCCCCAGCGACCACCTACGCCTCCTCGGATATGACCCCAACTTCTCTCATCCCAAATGGATGATCATCCGCGTCCTCCCTGTCCCACCGATCTGCGTGAGACCCTCAATACTTCTCGAGACCGGTATCAGGTCTGAGGACGACCTCACGCACAAGCTAGTGGATATCGTCAGGACTAACGAGAAGCTGAGGGAAAGCATAGCGTCCGGCGCGCCTGAAGTCATAGTCGAGGATCTATGGGAGCTCCTCCAGTATCACATAACCACGTACATAGATAACGAAGTACCTGGCGTGCCACCCGCGAGAAGGCGTTCCGGGATGCCGCTAAGAACCCTAGCGCAGAGGCTGAAAGGAAAGGAAGGCAGGTTTAGGGGGAACCTATCAGGCAAGAGAGTAGACTTCTCCGCCAGAACAGTGATCAGCCCGGATCCATACATAAGCATAAATGAGGTAGGGGTCCCCATAGAGATCGCAAAAACCGTAACAGTCCCCGTCAGAGTGACGCCATGGAATATCGACGAAATAAGGAAGTACGTCCTCAACGGCCCTAACAAGTACCCTGGCGCGAACTACGTCATAGACCCTACTGGGAGAAGGATAGACTTAAGGTTCATCAGGGACCTAAAGGCAGTTGCCGAAAGCCTCAAGCCCGGTTACGTGGTTGAGAGGCACCTAATTGACGGGGACATAGTACTGTTCAATAGGCAGCCATCACTTCACAGGATGTCCATAATGGGGCACATAGTTAGGGTGTTACCCGGCAGGACATTCAGACTCCACCTAGCTGTGTGCCCGCCATACAACGCGGACTTCGACGGGGATGAGATGAACCTCCACGTACCTCAGAACATTGAGGCTAGGGCGGAGGCTAAGACGTTACTTCTGGTGCAGGAGCATATCCTAAGTCCCAGGTATGGAGGCCCGATAATAGGTGGTATCCAGGACTACATCAGCGGCGCTTACCTGCTCTCATCCAAGGTGACGTTGCTAACGCAGGATCAGGTCTCAGACTTGCTAGCAAGCATTAGCTACGATGGTGAGATACCTGAACCCGCCGTGCTCTCCCCGAAGCGGGTGTGGACCGGTAAGCAAATAATAAGCCTGCTCCTACCGGAGAACTTCAACTTCTCGAAGGAAGCCAAGATCTCGAGCGGAGTCCTCAAATGCACGGACGAGGAGTGCTTCTGGGACTCATACTTAGTTGTCAAGAAGGGCAAGCTCCTCCTAGGAGTCCTCGACAAGGCAGCGATAGGTGCGCAGCAGCCCGAATCGATGCTCCACTTCCTCGTCAGGGAATACGGGAACACGTTTGGCAAGGAGTTCATGGACAGGGCGTTCAAGCTCTTCCTGAGGTTTATTGAGATGCGAGGCTTCACGATGGCGCTCGCCGACATAATGATACCTGAGCAGGCATACGAGGAGATCAAGGAGGTCGTTGAGGAGGCCAAGAAGGAGATTGAGGAACTAATAAGGATGTACCGGGAAGGGAAGCTCGAATCCATGCCTGGAAGGACGCTCGAAGAGACCCTAGAGATCAAGATCCTCGATGTACTCTCGAAAGCAAGAGATAAGGCGGGTGAGAGGGCCGTTAAGTACCTAGACCCGTTCAACAACGTCTTCATAATGGCCAAGACAGGTGCTAGGGGAAGCGCGTTAAACATAACGCAGATGACAGCGATGCTTGGCCAGCAGTCAGTACGTGGGCAGAGAATCTCCAGAGGCTACAGAGGGAGGACACTACCGCACTTCAAGCGCGGCGACATAGGCCCGGAGGCAAGGGGCTTCGTAGCGAGTTCCTTCGTCAAGGGCCTAAGCCCCATAGAGATGTTCTTCCACGCGGCTGGAGGTAGGGAAGGCCTAGTGGACACCGCCGTCAGAACGTCGCAGAGCGGCTACATGCAGCGCCGCCTCATAAACTCACTCATAGACCTGGTCGTCGAGTACGACGGAACCGTGAGGAGTGCGTATGGCGAGCTAGTGCAGTTCAAGTACGGTGAGGATGGTGTTGACCCGAAGAACACGTCCTTCGGTAAGGCAGTAAACGTGGAGAGAATAATCGAGAAGCACGTGGGGTGGAAGAAGTGACGGGTAAGAAAACAGGCAAGAGGAAAAAGAAGGCTGAGTCCGAAGCAAAGCGAGCTAAGGCAGAGGAAATACTAGAGGAGATAACGCGGCCAGACAAGCTAGTGGAGCGCGTGATGAAGTCAACAAGAAGGAAAATACCGGAGGAACTTAGGGAGGAACTACGTAGGGCTCTCCTAAGGGAGGTTCTAGAATTTGGTGTTGAGGAGGAGGAAGCGCTGAAGGAGAAGCTTGACGAGTTTATTGACAAGGCAAGAAAGATCATCGCTATCTCGGAGGTAGCTAAGGAGGTACTGCCAGAGGGACTTTACCTTGAGTTAGTGACGTCCTTATTCAGGACCAACACTAGGATAGAGCTAGACGATGATGAATTAAGGACGATCCGTGACGACGCGATAAGGACGTACCTAAGATCCATCGTTGACCCGGGAGAACCCGTTGGGACTGTTGCGGCCCAATCAATAGGTGAGCCCGGCACGCAGATGACGCTGAGGACCTTCCACTACGCAGGGGTTAAGGAGTTAAACGTAACCCTGGGTCTTCCTAGGCTGATAGAGTTAGTTGATGCTAGGAAAACTCCCGAGACACCGATGATGGAAATACACCTGGATGAGGAGCATAAGTACGACAGGGAGAAGGCAATAGAGGTTGCCAGAAAGATAGAGATGACCCGCATAGAGAATGTTGTAGACGTAGTTGATATATCCATCGCTACCAAGCAACTGGTGATTAAGCTTGACCCCGTCATGCTCCAGGACAAGGGCCTCACGAGAGACGACATAATACGAGTGCTTTCCAAGAGCAAGTCCCTAGCAGGCAAGGTGAATCCGGACCCGGACGATCCGTACACAATCGTGATTGACATGCCTACGAAGGACCCCATAAAAGCACAGAAATTCAGGGACAGGATACTCCGGATGAAGATCAAGGGAATAAAGGACATTAAGAAGGTCATACCGCAGAAGCGTAAGGACCCGGAGACAGGGAAGGAGTACTACGTCTTAATAACTGACGGGACCAACCTAGCGGCCGTAATGAAGGTGGAGGGCGTTGACCCCACCCGCACGAAGTCCAACAGCATCCACGAAATAGAAAATGTCCTCGGGATCGAGGCGGCTAGGGAGGCCCTCGTCAGGGAGATAAAGAACACGCTGGAAGAGCAAGGTCTCGACGTGGACATACGCCACATAATGTTGCTAGCGGACATGATGACTAGGACGGGAGTCGTTAGGCAGATAGGTAGGCACGGAGTTGCTGGTGAGAAACCCAGCGTCCTAGCAAGGGCTGCCTTCGAGGTCACGGTAAAGCACCTATTCGACGCCAGCGCGCGTAGTGAGGTAGACTTAATTCGCGGCGTGACCGAGAACGTGATTATAGGTCAGCTAGCTCCTGTCGGGACCGCAAAGGTACAGCTTAAAATGGACCCAACTAAAATAAAACCCTTGAGTAAGAGGTAGGGGGAGGTGAGGAAGGATGCCTAGGACGTCCTCGCTGGATAATGAACTGAGGCGTCTCCTAAAGACCGGGAAGGTCGTGATAGGTGCTAAGAGGTCTTTAGACGCGATAAGGTTAGGTAAGGCTAAAGGAGTCGTTTTAGCGACTAAGCTGCCGAAGTACATAGAGGATGACGTCCTCTACTACGCCAAGCTCAGCGGCATTAAAGTCATTAGGTTCCCAGGCAGTAGTTATGAATTGGGGACGGCGGTAGGTAAGCCGTTCCCGATAACAACCATAGCGATAATAGACCCGGGCGACTCAAACCTGCTGGAAGAGGGTGAGTGAAGGCTTGCCAGTGAAGTTAACGGCGGAGGAATTAAGATACATCGCGTTGCTAAGCGACATCACGGGAGTATCCGCTAAGGACTGCATAATCGACGACGACACCGGAACCATAGTATTCGTTGTTCCGCCAGGTCAGGCTGGCTTAGCTGTTGGTGCTAAGGGCAGGAACGTGAAGAGGTTATCCAAAATTCTAGGGAGGAGGGTGGAGATAGTTGAATGGGCCGACACGCTGGAGGACTTCGTTAAGAACATATTCCTACCAGCTAGGGTTCTCGGCATAAGGCTGAACAAGATGCCCGACGGGAGGAAGGTGCTGTACGTGCGGGTAGCGCCTGAGGACAGGGGGATAGCGATAGGCAGGGGAGGAAGGAACGTTGCTAAGGCGAAGCTAATACTGAAGAGGTACTACGACATAGACGTTGTTTCGGTTGCATGAAACCCGCGAGTAAACGCTTATAAGGAAATGAAAGGTATCCCCTACTAGGCACGGAGGTGTCGGTATGCCTGGCAAGAAGTCACCCTACGGTCTCTACGCAGCGAGGAAGTTAAGGCAGAAGAGGCTGAAGTTTAGGTGGAGTCAGAAGGAGTTCAGGATAAGGATGCTTAGGCTTAAGGAGAAGCATGACCCGCTCGGCGGTGCCCCAATGGCTAGGGGAATAGTGCTCGAGAAAGTCGGTGTTGAGGCTAGGCAGCCTAACTCAGCCCTCAGAAAGTGTGTTAGGGTGCAGTTAGTGAAGAACGGGAAGGTGGTCACGGCCTTCGTCCCCTACGACGGCGGTGTGACGTTCATCGACGAGCACGACGAGGTAATAATAGCTGGTATAGGCGGTAGCCAAGGCAAGTCCCTCGGTGACCTGCCCGGAGTCAGGTATAAGGTAATAATGGTCAATGGCGTTTCACTGGATGCATTAATTAAAGGCAAGAAGCAGAAGCCTGTGCGCTAAGGCACGCGCTCCATACACCCAACGCTTCTTCAAAGGACAACTTAACCACGCGGTAAAGTCACTTCTGCAGAGCCTGCCACCCAGCTCTAGAACTCGTCCTCGAATTCATCGTAAAACTCATCTTCCTCCTCACTAAAGCTCTCAAGTTCCTGCGAAATCCTGACGATTTCCTCTGTGACGTATATGGGCTTATTGAACAGCATCGCAAGGAATATCGCGTGGCTGGGGATTAACGTGTACTTAACCTTAATTCCGTCGGCATTCAGGTAGAGACTGGCACTGTATGTTGCGTTCTTCTCATTATACCCGTCTATCACCACCATCTCTATGGACTCTCCGAGGCCGCGGAGCTTCGGCGCCATCATTATGAGTAACTCGTAAATACTGTCCCTAAAGTCCTGCGCAGCCTCTATCACCTCCTCCATCGCTTTGAGCCTAGCTATGGCCCTGGCCACCTCTAACGGCACGTAATATAAGACAACGCTGCCTCCGCGCTCCAAGTAGCACGTGAGCGCCCCACTCATGAAGTCGTCTGCTTCAGTAACGAAGGGTTCCACGTCTGTTACCCGCACGAGGTTACCTCCCGCTTCATCAGCCCACATGACGTCGCACACTCCGATCAGAATCCAGTAGCCTCTCTGTGCTTCGTGTCACACTTAAAATCTTTTAAAGCTCTGCAGAGGAATTGCCTAGGGTTGAGTGGTAACCATGAGTGCGGGTGAGTACACAACAAGAACCATTGAGATAAAGCTCTTCGGTAAATGGAATTTCGAGGGCGTAGTGGTTAGGGATCCGAGCCTCAAGAAGTACATATCGTTGAGGCCCGTGTACCTACCCCATACCGGAGGCAGGCACGAGCACAGAAGGTTCGGGAAGGCTGAAGTACCCATCGTCGAGCGCTTGATAAATAATCTCATGAGGCATGGGAGGAACGCCGGTAAGAAGCACTTAGCTTACAACATAGTGAAGCGTGCCTTCGAAATAATCCACATTAAGACGGGGGAGAACCCTATACAGGTGCTGGTTAGGGCGATAGAGAATGCTGCCCCTAGGGAGGAAACAACGAGGATAATGTACGGCGGCATAATTTACCACGTCGCCGTGGACGTGGCCCCCTTAAGGCGTGTTGACCTAGCTCTCAGGCACATCACTGAGGGTGCTAGGAACGCGGCTTTTAGATCCCCGAAGAGCATTGCTGAGTGTTTGGCTGACGAGATCATAAACGCCGCTAACAACGATCCGAGGAGCTACGCTGTCGCGAGGAAGGAGGAGATAGAGAGGATAGCCCTAAGCTCGAGGTAAGGCTGTTTTCAACTCTCATTAAAAAACTTTTATAAGGTACTCACCATAACTACTTGATGCCGTGTAGGGGTGATGCGTAATGAGCAAGCCAAAGAAGGAACACCTAAACCTGGTCGTCATCGGACACGTCGACCACGGTAAGAGCACCCTAGTGGGTCACCTACTGTTAAAGCTAGGTGCGCTAGACCCCAAGATGGTTAAGGAAGTAGAGGAGGAGGCCAAGAAGAGGGGTAAGGAATCAGAGAAGTACGCATGGTTCCTTGACAGGCTCAAGGAAGAGCGTGACAGAGGCGTAACCATCGCACTAACCTTCATGAAGTTCGAGACACCGAAGTACTACTGGACCATTATCGACGCCCCCGGCCACAGGGACTTCATCAAGAACATGATCACTGGAACCAGCCAGGCCGACGTAGCGCTGCTAGTGGTCTCCGCCAAGACTGGCGAGTTTGAGGCCGGCATGAGCAGGGAAGGTCAGACGATGGAGCACATCGTGCTAGCTAGGACCATGGGCATTGACCAGATGATCGTTGCCATAACTAAGATGGACATTACTGACCCGCCGTGGAGCCAGGAGAGGTACAATAAGGTAGTGACGATCCTCAAGAACTTCATGAAGAAGCTCGGCTACAAGGTCGACAAGATACCATTCGTGCCCGTCTCTGGCTGGACCGGCGACAACATCATTGAGAAGTCACCGAACATGCCTTGGTACAAGGGCCCGACCCTAGTTGAGGCCCTTGACTCAGTGACTCCGCCGCCGAAACCCATCGACAAGCCTCTCAGGATCCCGATACAGGAGGTCTACAGCATCTCCGGCGTCGGCACCGTGCCTGTGGGTAGGGTAGAGACCGGTAAGCTAAAGGTCGGTGACAAGGTAGTGTTCATGCCTCCAGGCGTCGTTGGCGAGGTCAGGTCAATCGAGATGCACCACGAGAAGCTCCAGGAGGCAATACCTGGTGACAACATAGGCTTCAACGTCAGAGGCGTTGCTAAGAACCAGATCAGGAGAGGTGACGTGGCGGGACACCTAGACAACCCGCCGACCGTAGTGGATGAGTTCACTGCTAGGGTCTACGTCGTATGGCACCCGACAGCGATTCACGTGGGCTACAGCCCCGTGATCCACGCCCACACAGCCTCAATAGCTTCAAGGATCATCGAGATACCCGGCAAGCTAGACCCGAAGACCGGTAAGATCGCCGAGAAGAACCCGCAGTTCGTAAGGCCCGGTGAGTCAGCGATCATAAAGTTCAAGCCGATAAAGCCGATGGTGCTAGAGAAGTACTCAGAGTTCCCGCAGCTCGGCAGGTTCGCAATGAGGGACATGGGTAAGACCATAGGCATCGGCATCGTAATGGACGTCAAGCCCAGGGCCGTAGAGATCAGGAAGAAGTAAAAGCCTTTTAACTAACCAACCCCACAAACCCTAAGGGTATGCCGCCATGACAAGCAAAGTAAGGATCAGGTTGTGGAGCACCAACGTCCAGCACCTAACTGCCGTAGCGGAGCAGTTAGTAAGCATAGCCAAGAAAGCAGGTGTTGAGGTGAGGGGCCCCGTCCCCCTACCAGTCAAGAGGTTAGTGGTTCCGGTGCTGAGGCTACCGCACGGCGAGGGCACTAAGGTCTACGAGAAGTGGGAGATGAGGATACACAAGCGCCTAATAGACATAGCGGCCGACGAGAAGGTAATGAGGCAAATAATGAGGGTAAGGGTACCGGACGACGTGTACATAGAGTTGGAACTTTTAAGGTAAGAGAACCCCAGATTATTTCCGAGTAAGCAACACGTGATTTCCTTAATGATCCCCATGCTTTAAAACCACCCAACAAACAACTTACTTGGGGCCGGGGTGCCCGAGCGGCCCAAGGGGCCGGCCTGGAGAGCCGGTGGACGCATGTCCGCGCGGGTTCGAATCCCGCCCCCGGCGCCACGCTTCTATTATCTTGTCTAGGGGCCCGACATAATTCCCTTTATGGTAAAGGTAATGTCGGCCCCTTATTCTCCTTATTAAGAAGACCGAGGGCAAGCGTTACACCCTATATAAATGTACCGTACATTTCCATAAAAAATGACCATGAAGTTACGGTACGGGTGTAAGGAAGGGTGTAACTTCATTCTACGCTTACGGATTTTGTTTGCTGTACGCATTTCCCGTCGGGGTCGCATAAGTAATAAGACACGACGATTTCTTGGAAGGTTTGATTAGAGGAGTAGTACCCTAGCACGTCGATTTTCGTGACGCCCGATTTGAGGGCGACCGGGCCGGGTTCGGTCGATAGGGTGTATGCGGAACCGTTGTTGTTTACCGCGTTCAGCGTTATTGTCTTCACGGAGTATTCTGAGCAATGCGGGCCTTCGCAGGTTATGTAGAGGGTTGCTTTGACCGTGCCGATGCCGTAGGGGTTGGGGAGGGCCCTCTGTGCGACTAGGAAGGCGGATATTGTCTCGCCCTTCGGCTGGCGGGACTTGACGTACTGCGTGAGGAAGACCCCGACGCCCGCGAGGCACGCTATTACTACCGTGATCAGCAGGAGAACCGTAACGATGTTCGAGACCGCCCTCACCTTGGATCCCCTCCTTTTTCTCGGACGTGGATTTCCCCTTTCGTTATCCGCACTATCTTTTCCTCGGTGTCCACTATGACCTCCCACTTCTCGGGGTCGATCCTTATTGTCCCCTCCGATGTCCTGATTTCTATTACCCCGTCCTTGACCCTGAGAACCATGGAACCCACCATTTTTATATCCATTTTGTGGATAATAAAGAATGGGGTCGGGCATGAAGATATGCTGTCTGGGGGATCTGCATTATGGTGGTTGCAGGGAGTGGTTGGTGAACTTAGTTGAAAATATGATTAAAGGGTGCTGTGAAGAGGCTGATGTTGCTGTAATCGTAGGTGATATAACTAGTACAGGTGATTTAAGGTGTGTTAAAGAGTCTTTAAAGGTAATTAGGGAAGCCCTGGATCCAGTACCGGTTCTTGTTGTTCCGGGCAATCACGATGTCTATGTCTCTCTAGACGAGTTTTCAAGAGGTATTGACTCGCTACTTAAGCTTAGCGTGTTTAACGATTTAGTTGAAGAGCTAGGCTGTATAGCCTTAATGAGGGGGCCTTTTGTCTTGGGTGACGTGGGTTTTGTGGGGTCTGTGGGTTGGTATGACTATAGTTTCGCGCCTGACTATCTTGGTTTGACGCCAGAGGATTTTAGGGCTAAGGCTTTTGGGCTTAGTGTTTGGGCTGATAGAGATTATGTGAAGCTACCTGTGAGTGACGAAGAATTCACGCTAATGCTTCTGAGGAAGTTTGAGGAGCAGATTAAAGAGGTTTATGATTCAGTAGATAAAATAGTTGTGGTTCTGCATCATTTACCCTTCCGCAAGTTAGTTAAGTATAGGCTCAGGCCCGAATGGGATTACTTTAGTGCTTTCATGGGTTCGGAAAATTTTGGGTACGTGATAAGGAAGTACAGTAGCAAGGTAAAACTGGTATTATTCGGGCATCAGCACAATGGTGTTGAGGCTAAGGTTTGTAAGGAATTCGGGGATGTGAGGTGCTGTAATTGTGCTTCCCCTATTCCGATAATAATAGAGGTGTAGAAGCGCGGTTTTTGATTGCTGATCCAATCTTTAAGATGTTTTCGGTTGGGGGGATTCCGACCATTGGCAGGAAGGGTGGGCCCGTGCAGGATCTCATGATTGGTTGGGGGGCGGGATCTGATCAATGAGTTCGTAGTCTTTCCAGATCTCTATACTTAGCGTGTTCGAATCGAGGATTGCGTAGCATCTGTGCATCTGTGAGCTATCTATTCTTAGGTATAGAGTCCCGTACTCGAACCTGTGGATTGTGTACGGAGATACGTGGAAGTGCCCGCAGAAAACAATTCTTGGTCTTGCTTCGTAGATCGCCATGCCTACTGCCTGGGTTCTCTCATCCCTCGCTATCCTACCCTTGTATTCTTCTAGCCAAGGAGAGTCGTGCAGCAGTAAGACATCTACTTTACCTCTGAGCTTCTTTGCTACCTCTATGAACTCCTCGGGCCTCTTCCTAGGAATGCCCTTCTTTTCCCTTCTTCTGAGAGCTATGATACCGTTGATGGCTCCGAACTTAATACCGTTGAATTCACGGATCTCGCTATCGTTCATGAGGACGGGCTCGTACTTATCCGTATGGACATTGTACATCTTCCTGAGGGTGCCCATGTTCTCGTGGTTGCCGTAGATGGACCACACTCTGACCTTCCTTAGCAAATCGTAGAACTCCCTCTCGTTAATAGCCTCACCCCAATCGCCGAGACTAACCAGCAAGTCGGGCTTATGGTAATCCACGATATTCAGTAGCCATATCCACGCTTCGCTCTGGTCAATCCCTTTATAGATGTGCCTATCATAATGCAGGTCGGAAATGACTATGATCTTCATTATTTCCTATAATATTCTTGAATCGAACTCAGTAATAAGGGAATATGAAGTATGAGGAAAGCAGCAGAGTGATATAGTGGAGGAAATAATTAATGTTTGATGTTCTGTATACAAGCACTATTACCCGCAGGTTAATCTTTAAAAGGGGGAGGGTTAGTGTTTTGCCCTCATTAGGGCCGCTCCTATTATGGCTCCTATTACGAGCATCGCGACGGCGATGCCCGCCAGGTACGGCATTGCGGTGCCTGCGTTTTGCGTGACTGTGGTGGTTACGGTGGTGGCAATTACCTTGGTTTCGGTTGTCAGCACCGACGTTGTCTCGGTAAGCGTCCTGATGGA
>CAYNPH010000008.1:0-21374 GCA_964399035.1 uncultured Desulfurococcaceae archaeon | reverse complement strand
AGCGAGTACTACATGTACGTAATAACTAACCTGAACTCAACCCACGTTAAAGTCATTTCCAGTCCGGTAGGAAACGTTACCGTGAAGTTCGTGTCAGGGTCGTGGGTGGCGCTGGCAACGCTACTTGGCTGGGCAGGTGGTAACGTCACCATGTTCATTAAGAAATTCGTCATCCCATCCATAGACAGCGCCGTAGTGCCTAAGAGTAAGTTACAGGACGTGCTTAAGGCAGTGGCCGCAATCTCACCAGTACGGTTGGAGATTCTGTCAAAGTCTTGCAACTTAATCGACGTGGACGGCGCCCTGTTTAACGCGAGGAGATACGATGTTGGCGTCAGCGGTGAGGCGTACTACGAATGTAAGACGGGAATCCTACTAAAGTACGTTAATGGAACTACGTCTGTGATGAACCTAGATTCAAGGAACGTTAAAGTTCGGGCGACCCTATACGTTAAGTTAGTTGCTGCTAACACTGACCTGTTAAAAGAGATAATAGTGGGTCACGCACCATCCACATCAACGGCCTCTGTTATTCAGTCATCTCCGGTGTCTGGGTGGGTTCCTTACGTGTTACTAGCTTTAAGTGTAGCATTAGCGGTTGCTATGGGGCTAATGTATTTTAGAATACGAAGAGCTTACCAGAAGTAATCCCGTGATGACGAATCATTAAGTAATTCGGAAAGCACTTTAAAGAATGAGGCGGCATTCCCTATGATTAAGACCGTTAATCCCATAACGGCAAGTATTAATGCACCTAAGTTACTTAATGCTGACACATTCACGCTGAGGACGTATGCTCCATCACCATCTGCAGTTATCTTAACGGAGAGAGCCGAGGCTAACATAATTAACCCAGCAATGGTGAATACTGAGGACATCATGAAGAACCTTACCCCGTACGCTATTGCTTTCCCCCACTTCACCTTCCCCACCGTATATTCCTCTCTAGGCCACTCAAGCATTAAAAACCGGGGGTTAGGTAGGATAGTATTCCCTAAGTGATACCCGGGCAACACCGGGGCACCGATAGTTTTATCCCGAGATTGAGCAGTATGGGTAGTGGTTACGCTCTTGAACGGTACCACCTTCCAGCAGGATAATGGGGGTATCACCACTAAACGTGAGGAGTTTCTTAAGGCCGTGAAAATATTGGTTAGTGTATACTATCCTAGCATACGTTTAGAGGACTTCCCATCATATAAACTTGTTAGGGACGGAGCTGTTCACCCTATCGGTATCCTGGTATCCATCGTCCTATCTCAAAACACTTCTGATCGGAATGCTGGTGTCGCGCTTCAGAGACTTAAGGAAAGGGTGGGTGAATACATAGACCCTGCTAGGTTAGGGAAGGTATCGATCGAGGAACTTGAGGAAATAATTAGGCCCTCAGGGATGCAACGCCAGAAGAGTCGGACAATAATCAATATACTGAAGGAGTTTAGGGACGATCCAGACGCACTGATGAAGGAGAATCCTAAGAGGTTAAGAGAGAGGCTTCTGAGGATAGAAGGTGTAGGACCAAAGACCGCGGACGTCTTCCTGCTGTTTGTGAGGGGCTACCCAACCTTCCCTATGGATACACACATAAGAAGATTCTTAGAGAGGATGGGTATAGGGCGTAAGAGTGAGCCGTACGAAAGACTTAGGGAGAAAGTACTGCAGCTCCTCCCTAGAGACCCGGAGTTCCTCTTAGCCGTGCACTTAGCGATAATCACGCATGGTCGTAGGATCTGCAGGGCTAGGAACCCCTTGTGCCATAAATGCGTGATTAACTCCCTATGCCCTTACTACAGGAGTAGACTTCAAGAGTTCTCGCAGAACAATAGATAACAATTTAATTACCCTCCTACTTGATGGGTGAGTATTTTGAGGAAAGGCATTCAAAACCTCTACACGGAACTCATACTAACAATGATAGTCGTAGCCTTCGGCACGATACTACTTTCAACGGTAAGAGGCGTTCAGCCACCGTCAAGTGTAGAGGGTGGAGTAGGTAACGTGGCCGCCTACGTGATTAACGGGTCAAATAAGGTCATTATAGCGAATTGGGGAGATGATAAAGAGGAAGTAGATTTAGTGTGCGTGATGGATAACGGATCAATAACTACGGAATCTGTGATTGTGGAGCCCAACTCAACGGTAGTGGAGGAGTCAACATGTCAAGGTGACCTGATAGTGGCTTTGAACGGGAACCCCGTACCGACATTCATCATCTCCCCTTGATATACAGGAAGAGGGTTCTGGGTCTACCACCATCTACGGAGGACACGATGGTTACGTGGGCAGGTTCCCACTCGGGTATTGGAAAGTCAAGAGTCACTACTCGTGCACCGCTTCTTAACTCCGACTCGAGCTTGCGTTTTAGCTTCGCGTTACTGTCCTCAGTTAAGTACGCATACACCCCGTCGACATTGTTAAGCGGTACGTGCATGAAGTCTCCCTCAATGACGGTGACTAAGTCATTAACGCCTTCCTTAAGAATATTTTGCTTAGCTTTACGCACTAGCTCTCTCCTCAATTCGATACACAGAACCTTAGATCCTGCCTTAGCTAGAGCTATCGCGACGCGCCCGTCACCACATCCAAGCTCAGCTACTACCTTACCATAGCTTGCCTTAAGTAACTCAACAATATACTTAATTACACGTTCCTCCGTCGGTATCCAAGGAACTGGTGCCGTCAACCCTACACGGCTCCATTATTAATGAGCAGTTGGTATTCTTGAGTTTTTCGAACATCCAAGACACATTATAATAGTGGTGTTGCAAATCTCTAAAACCTTAGAAACACCTTACCTATAGGTGCCAGCAATGGTCACCGTAAGGTGGTGGGGTCACGCGTGCTTTGAGATAAGATCCAGTGATGGGTTCACGCTCGTTGTAGACCCCCATGATGGTGGAAGCATAGGGCTTCCTAGGCCTCGGGTTAAGGCCGATGCTGTCTTAATAACGCACGAGCACTTCGATCACAATGCCTACCAAGTAGTACTGAAGGAGGGAGGCAAGGTATTCTCTATGAAGAAAGGTAAGTTCCAGGTGAATAACTTCACTGTGACGGGGTTCGAGGCATATCATGATGAATTCAAGGGAAGGCGACGCGGTAAGGTAGTAATCTACTTAATCGAGGCTGAAGGACTACGCATACTCCACACAGGTGACCTAGGTCACTTACTGGACAACAAAACCGTGCAGAACCTAGGTGAGATTGATATCCTAATGGTTCCTGTGGGCGGTACATTCACCATAGATAGCAGAGGGGCGCTTGAACTATCAAGCATAATCAACCCTAAAGCCGTGGTGCCGATGCACTACTGGGTAAAAGGAATTAACCTTCCTCTAAGACCATTAGATGACTTCCTAAAGATAGTCAGCAACAGGTATGAAATCTTAAGGCTCCAGGACAACGAATGGAACGTGAGTAAGGATGAGTTGCTATCGTGGCCTAAAACCAAGGTTGTGGTATTTCCCTTTAAAGCATAAGACTCGACATTTTAGGTTATCTCAAAAACAATACCAAGTACCTCAGTACCTCTTAATTCAGTAATCAAAGAAGGGCAAGTACGATCAAGCACCTATTAAGTCAGGATAACGTGCCTTACGCGAATACCTTTCCGTATTCTCTCCCCTCTCCGGCTCCTAGTAACGTAAACGCTCAATGCCTCCCTAATTACCTCAGACCTACTGACCCCCTCCATCCTAGCTATTTCGTCTATCTTCCGAAGTAACGCTTCCTCCACCTTGAAAGTTACTATCTTCACAACATATCCCCAATCCTTTGACTACGGAAGTCATGAAAAAAGATGCATAACCATTACATGTACTGCTGCCATATGTCTTCTGCTTTAAAGAGGAATACATATTGGAGGGCAATTTTATATAGTAAGACTTCAGTATTCCTCTTGAGGGGATAAGACATACCGACAGTGCATATATCGCTGCCATCGAAGACCTATGAGGAGCTGAAGACTCTAGCTGCATCTATGGGTGTCCAAGTAACTGATGTGATAAAAATGTTTATAAGCGAGGGTCTCCATGGAGACATTCGAAGCAACTCACCAGTAGTTAAGAAGATTAAGGATTACGAGGATGAGATAGCATTCCTTAAAGGTAAATTGTACGTGCTTGAGAACTTACTTCATGATCTTCTCTCACGTGTTGATCACTTAGAGGAACGAATTGATGAGCTTGAGTCCCCCGACTTCCTCTTAAGGGGTAGGAGGTATAGCAGTGGAAGGATTAATAAGTCCTGAACAAGAAGACTTCTTGGCCCTGCTGAAGCTCCCGCGTCACGGGAGATTATGAGGCAGGGAGGGTCACCCCTGGCCCTCGTGGTAGACTGCCGGACTTAATTATTGATAGGGTCTGGGCTTTCATGACATGTGGAGTTACTACCTCCCTACCCGGGCCATTATTGTCTCTATAAACTCCTTTGACCTCTTGCTTGCGAGCAATCTCTCCCTTAACGGTGATATTATCTTGATTAGGTACTCGGCAACAGCATTCTTCAGATCCAGTGGATGTAGTTTACCCTCAACGTAGAGCTTCTCTAATTCCTCGTAGGTATATACGGTTATTGGCCCTCCGAACTTGGATGGCCTGTTAATAGTGAATTCTTTCTCCTCACCACGGAAGATTATGTTCCTAGCTATCTCGGTTATGGGGTTGCCTTCAACGACCCTTGCTGGACAGTATGCTTTACGGATTTTCTTTCTTATCTCGTCATCACTGTCAACTATGAAGATCGCTGTCTCGGGTTTCGACTTACTCATCTTTGCTTGAGCTAGGAGTTCATCTACCTCACCACTCTTTAGGTCCATTCTCCCGGTACCTTGCAGTGAGGGTATTAGCGGGGTGTGTATCGCAACCACCTTTTTCCACCCTAGCTTCTCTGCCACGTCCCTTTGAAGCATGTGAGCCTTTCTCTGATCCATGCCTCCCAGCGCTATGTCGACGTCCAGAGCGAACATATCCGTTACCTGCATGAGTGGGTATATCAGTTTTGAGAAGTCCGCCTCTCCCTCATCAAGCCTCCTACCCATTATAGTGAGCGCTCTCCTAACCCTTGCTAGGGAGACGGATTTAGCGGTCTTCAGTAACTTCTCCCAGTACTCAATGTGTGAGACCAGGTCCTCAGCGAATACTAGGTTGAATTTCCCTTCGAGCCCTAGTGCATTAAGCACCTCCACAACGTGCATTGCTGCGAAGCGTATTAGTTCTAGATCCCCTCCTAACTTATCATTTATCCATGCATGCCAAGTTGCCGCTAGTAAGTGCATTCGGACACCAGCATCTACTAGGTCCTTGAACTTCAGCGCCCAAACAAGCCATCCAACGTGAAATATCCCGCTGGGCTCGAAACCCAGATACCCCGAGGGCGACTTAGTTTCAAGGAGTTCCTTAAGCTCCTGCGGAGTAACTATCTCTGCGGTTCCTCTAGTTACTAACCGTAGCTTCTCCTTGGTATCCATTAAAGTCACCTAGAATAGTGATGGTGACTCTGCATATTAATGTTTTAATAGCGACTGCCTTATCGTGCAAAAACCTGTGGAACTCTCACCTACATTCTTGAATTAGTTTAAGTGCTCTCAGTACTGAGTCAGTAATGCCATCAACGACAGCCGCAAGTAGTTCCCTGCCTTTCTCCGGGCTTGCCGCGCTCGGGTCACCCGAGAGTGCTTCAGGGAAGAGTACTTCCTCCTCGTACTTCCTGTAGTATAGCCTCAGTGATGGATACTTAACCGGGTTTTTCTTCGTGTACTCCATTTTGACTAGGTCAGGCGTTATAGCCATTATCACGGCGGTTTCATCCGCTCCTGCATGACCTAGGGTTTCCTCCGGGAAGAGTAACTTGCGCTTGTCCTGTGCTACGTCCGTCCACCAGTTAATCAGTAGTACCGCTCCGTTAGTGCTATACGATGCATCCCTCGCGGCCTCCCTGAGTAGGGTCGTGTTTCCCCCATGCCCGTTTATTACTAAAATGAGTTTGAATCCATTCCTTATTGCTTCCTTCATGACTGACTTGACGTATTCTCTAAAAGCTGAGTCGTCAACGTTTATTGTTCCGGGGAATTTAGCGAGGATTCTTGAGGATCCGTACGGCACCGTAGGCATGATTAGAGCTGTTACTCCATGCTCACGCAATTTACTGGCTACTTGACGCGCTATCCACTCGGGCGCGAATATGTCCGCTCCGAGCGGTAGGTGATCACCGTGCCTCTCTAGGCTACCAACCGGTAGTATGGCTACATCCTTAGATATTTCCTCAAACTCCTTCCCTGTTAAGAAGACCCACTCACTCACTTTTTCTCGCCCTTAAGCTTGTTTATGAATGCCTCCCTATTCACCACGTATCTTTCATGCACGCCGTACCCTATGCGTTGATCACCATGCCATGCTTCAACCCAGAACACTAGCTTCCTCCCCTCAACAGCTAGGAGTGCTCCTCGGACCTCAATCTCGCTGTCAGTGGGGGCCGCCTTCACGTGGTAGACATCGACCCTCGTACCGACCGTGGTTTCACCCTCTGGTAAGCGCTCGTCCATGAATCTCCTGCACGCTTCCTCCATGAACAATATCATTGAGGGTGTCGAGAGAACGTCAACATCTCCTGAACCCACATGTTTGGCTGAGTGCTCTGGCCCTGCCTTGAATTTAAACGAGAACTTCTCTCCGGGGGTTACGTTCAAGTGTCACACCCTACTATCTAATCTAGTGGAGTAATTTAAGCTGGAATCATCCTTAAGTAAAGCAGGAGCAACATAATGACATCTATTGCAAGGATTAAGGCAAATACTAGCATGGCCTTGCCGTCATACCAATATCGTGGTTTGAAGTCCTGCACACGTGCGTAGGTTCCCTCCTCATACATGCTGCTGTACTCGTTCACAGCAAGTATTGTTACTGCTAACGCCTTCCAGAGCTTCTCACCCTTTAATTCTGCCGAGAGCATCGCTGACTTCATGTCCCTCATTACGTGGGGTGTGACCTTCCATGTCATAGCTGGGTACAAAGATGCTTTCTTAAGGCCCAGCCTGTATGCCAGCGCTGAGAGTTCCAGTGGGTTCAGGAAATATATGAAGGTTAGGAGTGCCGACCCGACAGCGATTACCCTAAGCGCAATTACGGCAGATATCGTCAAGGATGTTGTAAATGGTAGTGTCGTTATGAAGTACCAGACTGCTGGCAGGGAAGTCATTATTAATGCATACGCTAGCACCTCCAATGTCTCCGCCATGAGGTGAATTGCTAGGAGAGATACCATGGTTACAACCACCCCTGTTGGCCCCTCGGACGCTAGGAGTACCTGAGTAACGACTAGGGGCATGTTTATTAGTAGCGTAGAGTGCTTAAACGATGTATCATCACCGGCAAAAATTGACCTGAATATAACTTCTGATATCCATCGAAATACCGTGCCCACGCTAACCATGGATGGTCACCACATTATTCGCTATGCGCTCCACTAGGGGATCATGGGAGGCAATAACGAAAGCCGCGCCGTCCTCAGCCGCCTTGACTATAGCTTTCAGCACACGCACCTTATTGATGACGTCTAGCCCCACCGTTGGTTCGTCCATAACGATAATTGAAGCGCCCCTAGCTAGGGCTGAAGCCACAGCCACTCTTCTTCTCTCGCCAGTACTTAATCTAGTGATTGGCGTGGACTCCCTGCCCCTGATACCGAACTCCCTCAACCTCTCGATGCCGCCCTCACCCACTTCCTTAGCCGCTGTCGGTTCCGTGAAGTATAGCAGGGGGTTGTCTGGGACGTAAATAAGTCTGCCAGTGATGTTGGTCTTTACGCCGAGCACTGGCTCCTTGGCGCTCGTTGCGAGTAATCTAAGCAACGTCGTCTTACCGGAACCCGACGGACCCTTCACCAGTACTATCTCCCCCTTCCTCACGGTGAACTCCACGTCTTCTAGCACTACCTTACGTGACCCTGGGGGTCTGTACTTGGTTACCCTTACCTCGAGCACGGTGTCGCCCCGCACCTCTGGCTTACTCAGATCACCCACTAACTTATCAAACTCTTTATAGTAACTCGTGATGTCTTCGTCTAGCGTGCCATTTTTAAGAACATAGGCCTTATCAACCAAGCCCATCCATGCCTTAACATCATGATCAACTATGATTACCGCTATACCGGAGTTCCTAAGCACGTTAACCATCCCTACGACTTTCTCAGCGTTCTTCGAGTCTAGATGCGATGCTGGCTCATCAAGCAACACTACCTCCTTACGTGAGAGTCTAGCCACCATTAACGCTAGTCTCTGTAGCTCACCAGCGCTTAAGGTATACGTTGTCCTGAAGGCGTACCCGCTCATGTCCCAAGCACTGAGCGTGTCCTCAACGTCTTCCAGCGTAAGTTGGGAGGGGGTGAATGACAGTATTTCGGACCAAACATAGGGTGTAACTACGGAAAACCACGGTTCTTGAGGGACATAGTATGCTTTGCTTCTGACCATGCGGGGCTCGGGCTCGATGAATCCCCTCACTAATCCGGGGATTACGTTAGGTATTATGCCAAGGATTACTCTGAGTAATGTTGTTTTACCTGACCCTGATGGCCCCGTAATGAGTACTGCCTCTCCCTCACTCACTGTTAAGTTGAGGTTTGAGAGAATACTTGTACCGTCGAAAACTATGTTTAGGTCTCTTACCTCAATCCTCACTTCCGGTAGCCTCTCTTATGAATGACGTTATTGGTAACGCGACCGTGATGCCGACGAGTACCTGACCGAAGTTTACCGGCACCTCTACTAGTGCCTGTTCTGGCGGCGCATGATATATCAGTGGGTTCGTGATGAAGAACTCATAGAGGAAGTATCCTAGTACCATAAACGTACCTCCTACGAGCATTGAGGCTGCAGCAGAGATGTTTTCCTTACTCCTCACGAGAACAGCATATAGTAATATCACCGCCACTAGGATACCTACGAATAACCATACAACGCTAGGGATCACTATCTTACCGTAGAAGGCCGTCACCTCGAAACCACCGACCTGGATTGGTATTGACGTGATTTCCGATGGACCTGATAGCGTGAAGTAACCTACGGCGGCTATTGCTGCGCCAGTGGCTACTGAAGCAATCACAGATAATGCCCTAGCTAACCAGTACCTTGATTTGGGAGCTAGTTTCTTCATTAAGTACGCTACGGTGAATCCCTCAATGAATTTAATCACTAGAGTACCGGGTGCGAAATACCCATAACCCGTTGTTAGATCCGCTAACGCTGACCCCACACCAGCAGCGACACCGGCCAGCAATGGGTTTGCTAAAGCAGCTATGGCGTAGATAGCGGTCTCGCCCAGGTTGAAGTAACCTCTTGTTGCAGGCGTATATACCTGAAGGACTATGGTCGCTACGTAGACTAACGCTGTGAAGAGCGCCAGTTTAGCCACGCTCATCCTACCCATGATCCCCCCAAACCTGTATGAAGGTACGCATCAATAAGGGGGTTAACCTCAGTATGTGCTTCAATACCTTCATTTTGATTAACGGAATGAACTACCTGATTAGATTTAGGCCCTTATCCGTTACTTTAAACACCCTTCTCCTTCTTCCACCTTCTCTCTCCTCAGTACCTTCCACAAGCTGCATCTCACTAAGCTCATTAAAGTGCTGGTATATGGAACGTAGACTTACGTTTACCCCATACTCACTCCTCAGGATTTTCCATACGGCGTAAGGATGTAAGGGACCTTGGAGAGCAAGGATCTCTAGGATCTTCATTTTAGTGAAGCCTATCCTTGTTAAGTACTTGGGGTGCCCTTCACTTACCATCAATCTGAGAACTGCCGGGTCCCTGGCAGGCCCTCCCGATATTATCGAGATTATTGGTGATGTACTGCGTAGGTCACTGGATAACTTAATTAATGCGGCGACGGCCGTAGCGCCAGTGAGTTCCGTTAACATTCCCTCGCACCTTGCTAGTAGCTTGAGCGCCGACACAACATCGTCTTCCCCAACCTCAATTATGTATCCTTTACCGTGCTCCATGAGTTCCTTGAGCAGGTCAGCGAAGAGAGGACGGTCAACGGCTACGTCTTTGAGCAACGGTGACTTTGAGGACGCCCGAACCCCTATGACCGTCGTGCCTGGGCTGAACTTACTTATGATTTGCAGGGTCGCGTAGGCTAGAGCACCATCCCCGACAGGAACAAGTACCACGCCAGGCTTCCCTGCCCTCAGGTCGGTGAGTATCTCCATGGCTAAGGTTCTGTAGCCATCAAGCAGGAAGGGGTTCTGCGGCGTTACTGGCATACTGGCTGGTGCTGAGCCATACTTCCAAGCCCTGCTTAGCGATTCCTCATAGCTCTCGACGTACTCAACGCTATCTGCCAGCATCGCTGTTTGGTATGCCTTCACTGGCGTGATGTATGAGGGCATTATCACCTTACATCTGAGCCCAGCACGTCTAGAGTACGTAGCCACTGACACCCCTAAGTCACCTAAGGACGCTGTGACTAGACGTGCTAGACCCAGCGACCTAGCCGCAGTGACAAGAGTCGCCGAACCTCTGTCTATGAACGTACCTGACGGGTTCCTAGACTCGTCCTTAAGGTAAACTTCCTTCAGGTTAAGTTCCTTAGCCAGCTTAGAGGCACGTACCAGCGGCGTGTTCCCTTCATACAACGTTACCCTATCACTAAATACTGACGTCACTAGAGCGGCTCCCCAAGACCAAATACCGGGTGCGTTAACGCGCCCCAAGCTTTTAGGTAGGGTAGGAACTAACTGCCCACCACAAACGCATTTAACCTTACCTGACGTCGCAGGGTACGTGCGGCCGCACTCCACACACGTTAACTCATTCCTCATTAGCCCTACTTACCACACTACATCCGAGTGAGGACAAAATAACATTAGCCCGAGCCAGCAAAGACACTTGGTAGTGCAGAGGGAACAAGCATGAGCGCACAACCTAAAATAGGGGTGGGTGCTGTTGTTATAGATCGGGACAGGGTACTTCTGGTTAAGAGAAGGTTTGAGCCCTCAGCAGGGTATTGGTCCTTCCCGGGAGGTCACGTGGAGCCGGGAGAGACGCTGGAGGAGGCCGTGTTACGTGAATTGCTGGAGGAGACGGGCTTAGTGGGTCGTGACCCGAGGTTGCTGGCAGTTACGGAGTACGTTTGCCTGAGTGCTACTGGGCGCTTGAAATATCATTACGTTATCATTGATTTCCTAATTAAGGACTTCAGCGGCGAACTTAGGTTGAACGAGGAGAGCGAGGATGCAGGATTCTTCAGCCTCGATGAAGCGCTTCAGATGAGACTCTCGATAAGTACGAGAAAATTACTGGGCTTCATTAAGAGGGATTCCCTAAGCCCGCCTACCGTATATCATATTGTGACGCGCATTAAGGAGAGCGAATATGATGAAGTTCTGAAGACCTTAAGTGAGTCCGCGAGTGTTTAGGGGGTTGAGATGGAAGAAAGGGCTCTTATTTAGATTCTTTCTCCTCAATGAACTCAGCTATCAATGATATGCCCTTCTCCAGCCTTTCCTCAGGTTGTGTCACGAATGTTAGGCGCAGGTGGTTCTTGCCAGCCTTCCCGAATATTGAGCCAGGTATCATCACGACGCCTTTGGCGTCGGCTAGCTGGTAGGCGAACGTTATGTCGTCCATGCCTAGCCTCTCCAGGTACGGGCTTAGGTCAGGGAATAGGTACATGCTTGCTGGCGGTTTCCATACCTTCGCTTCGGGGAGGTACTTTCTGACGGCGTTGTAGGCAGCGTCTCTCCTGCTCTTGTATATCGGTAGGACCTTCTTCAGGTATCTTTCCTTGGCTCCTGTCGTTAATGCGTAGTAGGCAAACCACTGGGCAGGTACGGATGAGCTTATCGTTGTTATTCCCTTAAGCTTGGCCATTTCATTGATTACCTTCTCAGGTCCGTACGTGTACCCTAGTCGGAAGCCCGGGATCGCTATATCCTTCGAGAAAGAGTTAACGCTGATTAGCCTCTCCGGCATGTCGCCGTAGTTGTGGATCCATACGTGTTGCCCTTCGTAAATGACGTGCTTGTACGCTTCGTCATATATTACCCACACGTCATTGTCTGATGCTAGGTCTGCTATGAGGCGGAGTTTCTTTTCGGAAAGTATCCTTGAGGTCGGGTTGTCCGGGCTGACAACTACTATCGCTGCAGTATCCTTCGTTATTACCTGCTCCAGACATTCGTCACTGGGCTGGAAACTGTTTTCAATTAACTGTGGACACGACTTAACCTTTAATTGAAGGTATTTTGCGAGATCCCAGTATACACTGTAGGTTGGATCAAGCAGCACTATCTCATCACCGGGATCCGTAGTCACCGCTAGGGCTAGGTTGAATCCCTCAACACCCCCGCTAGTTATCATTATCCTTGACGGGGGCACATCTATCCCTCCGTACTTCTTAAGGTCTTGACTTAACGCCTCCCGTAGCTGCATCATGCCTCTAGTGCTCATGTATCTGTAGTGGTTGAAGGGGTCCTTTAGGGCATGTTCGAAGGTCTTCTTTATGACTTCCTCGTCAGGCGGTAGGCCTGGTTGCCCGGCGGAGAAGCTATATACCTCGCGCCCAGCCCTAAGTAGTTCGTCGACCTTCGCAACAAGTTTTCTGTGGGGGGAGGGTTGGAAGACACTTACTCTTCTTGATATTTTCCTCAAAGTTTTGAACACCGTTATTAAAAATCTTCGAAGAAGAATTAAATGTTTTTTCCGTAATACACGTTATTTAATGTTAAGACTCGATCCATGCTCCATTTTATCTAAAATCTTTTTAAGGTAAGGCGCCTCCTCGCTAGCTTTTATTGCTTCAACTATCATATCATATACTCTCTCAGGGTGTGGGATACCGTACAACATGTAGAATGACCTGGACCTAGGTACCTTAACGGACCTACCTCCTGTCACCGCAAGGCCTGCTCGGACGTCCTTACCTACACTACCTCCTAAGGTGACAAAGGACATGTCACTCCCCAGACCTAGGCCTGGCTGCGAGACTGGTATGAGGTTTCCGAAGTTAAACAGCTTGCCCAGTATACCCTTCTCAAGTATTATGTCGGAGACTCGTGAGTAAACTAGGTCCCTCCTAATCTTCTTGAATAGCCCGTTGTACTCGAATATTATCCTCCTGTCAGTGACTGTGTACTTGTGTGCCCTCCTATGCATTTCTACAGCAAGCACGCCTAAGATACCGGCTACGGCACCTATTATGAATGTATACCGTAGCGGTAACTTAACAACGAACGTTAGTACTAACGGTGCCCCCACGGCGATGAGTAGCGTTACTAGGAAATATCTCCACACGATCTTAACCACGGCGTATATGAGTGTGGGTACGACTATTACTAACGCGTAGATAATATACTCTCCGTAAGTGCCTATTAGCCCACCTATCACTGGTATGTTCTTGAGCGACGCGCTTACCTGACCGCCTATGAAGTACATCGCAACAGATACCACCAGTACGTAGATCCATAACAGTGCCTGACCTGCAAAGGCTAAGGGGTGCGGATGAAGCCTTGCAAGTATCCTTTCTTCGCCTACCGCTCCTGTTTTTTCCATCTCACGTAAACCAATTAAGTCATTAACATGTACGTTATTAAGCATAGTTGCTTGTTACCGCGTGTAAAAAATCATGATTGCTTGATTTGTGAAAACATTATTTAAGGAGGTTTCCATACTTCAGTGCGGAGATAAAGTTGGAGAGGATTATTCCCCCCGTAGAGGAGTTAACGCCTGAAAGGTTCAAGGAGACCTTTAGGAGAATACTGGAGTTAAAAAGAAGGGCAGGCCTTATAGCTTTGCGTGACAATCCGCCTGACCTGTTTGAGCGCGCTAAGATGTACGGTACGCACTACAGGAATGGTTCGTGGGGCTGGGCATCAAACATTTGGAGCAGATCCGCTAAGAACACCGTAGTCATAGAGAGAGACGAGGATCTTAAATATGAACATAAGCTGTTAATGTTACGTGTTCTTGAGCACATCCTCGCGCAGGGACCATTTATTAAGGTCGATGGCTACGTCGGTAAGCCCGGAACCCCTGCCCAGATGCACGCGACCGTATATGTCGATCCACAATTTCCTGACCTAGCATATAGGTGGAAGCAACTAGTGTTCCCAGCACCGCCCGACGAGAAGCCCGACGTCGAGATTTTCGTTGTACCGCACTACCTAGGTAACCCAAACATCCCAGGAACTGACAGGATGCTCATGGTTATGCGGTTCCCACACCATTACTTCACCATAATAACGGTATCCTCATACCAGGGTGAGGTTAAGAAAGCCGTTCTGACCCACTGGATCTTCCATGTCTACCAGAGAGGAGGTACCGGTGAGCATGCATCGTTAAGGGAATTCACCGTTAAGACCGTTGATGGTAAGTGGAAGCGCATAGTCATGTGTGTTTGGGGCCTTACAGGAACGGGCAAGTCCACCCACGGACTCTACGTTTGGACCGAGAATAACGCTAAGAAGTACGTGGAGCAGTTCGGCATAAACCCGCTTGATTACGTTAAGGATCAGGTAATAAAGAACGACGACATAGTCGCGATATTCGAGGATAGAGTAATAGGGTCAGAGGCGGGCTGCTGGACTAAGACCGAGGACTTAACACCGGAGCAGGAGGCCATGTGGAGGGCGGCCATGAGTCCTAGAGCCCTGCACGAGAATACGGAGTTTGATGAGAGGGGATACCCGTCCTTCAAGGGCGAGCTGTTCCAGTACTTCGGCGCCCCCAATAGGAACGCCCGCTCCGTGCTTAAACTAGAGGACACTGGATACTTCGACGGTGACGTTGAATCCTCCGGTCCATTAACTACGGCAATATTCCTCAGCCCAGGCTACTTCACCGAGTGGGCGTGGGCAAAGGTAACGGATCCCGCATTAGCTGCGAAGATTTTAGCTGATGGGAGAACAATAGGTCACCCGGCACAGGCTAAGGAGGTAGTAGGGAGGATAAGGTATGTCGCGAGGTTCGCGCAGCCATTCACGATGGGTGTGCCGAACACTGCTCATGTAGTTAGGTTCTATGAATACCTTAAAAAGAGAATAGAGAAAGGCGACCCTGTTGAGGTCTACGTATTCAACAACACTGGCAGGATCATAGCCAAGTACTACTGGACTGAGAAGAAATTCGGCGATAAGGTACTTGAGGTGCCCGAACCGGTTCTGGTGGAGAAGGATGGGAGGCCTAGGCCTGTGGGCGGGGAGAGACCCACTATAGAGGAAACTGAGCTATTCATACTGCAGGCCGTACGAGGAGCCGTTAAGTATAAGCCTCACCCGGTGTGGGGAGAGAAGATGCTCATACCTAAGGAGGTTCCTGGAATACCTGCTGAGAGGCTTAAGCAGCTTGACCCGACCACGTACTTAACTATGGAGGAATTCAAGAGGTTGCTGAAGGCGCAGATTGAGGTTAGCAAATACTGGCTGGACAGGAACTGCCCAGGGCTTCCTAAGGAGATTTACGAGGCGATGGATTTCGAGGATTGAAGCCCCCGGGCTAGGCTAATAGTGATGTCCCTTATTTTTAACGACGAATCAAATCAAACTAATGTTATATGAAATGATTGCCTGGTAAAAGACTAAAAACTAGATTCTAGTCGTTGTACTCTCCTCTTTACCCCCAGCTTCAGGGAGGGCGGGGAACTCCTCGTTGAATGTTGATATTATCTCGAGGAACGCATTAACTACTAAGGTTATCCTTTCTAGGAACTCGGGTTTCGAGTCCTCATTGATCCTGGAATCGAATACTGTTAATGCAACCGTTATTGCTTGAACTTCCACAGGGTTTGGCTGGATAGCCACGTTACATATGTTACATACGGACAACACCCTCCCTAGGAGCTTTGACGAGAATCTTAATCTGCCCTCGGGCTTGAGTTCGGCTAGTTTCTTAGCGTGAACTGGTGACACGCCAACGCCAAGTAGAATTATGATTCTATCCTCCTTACCTTTAGGCTTGAATATCTTCAGGTTCACCTTAAGCGGGGGAGGGGTGAATACATCTAAGCCCCAAGCTATTTGAATTGGAGGAAGGGAACCTAAGTTCTTGACCTCAAAACCTTCCTCCACTAGCCAGTTCGTTATTAGTTCCCTGACTCTCTGGGTCAACACCCAACACCGTAATTATAGGGCAGTGACAGGTTATAAAGTGGGGAGTATAGGTGAGAGTATCTTGGAATGAAATAGTTTTTGGGCCAGTGCCCTCAAGGAGGTTAGGTAGGTCTCTCGGCATTAATAACGTATTCATGAAGTACTGCTCCTACTCCTGTATCTATTGCCAGGCGGGGAAAACCACCAATTTAACCATCGAGAGAACCACGTTCTATGAGCCTGAAATTCTCGTCGATGCTGTCATTAGGGCGTTAGAGAACGTAGGGAACGTTGATTACGTAACCTTCGTCCCTAACGGTGAACCTACCCTCGACGCGAACCTAGGGACGGAAATAGGGGTGCTGAAGGATACTGTGGATGCTAAAGTTGCGGTAATCACTAACGCGTCGTTACTGTATAGGCGGGATGTTAGGCGAGATTTGAGTTCAGCCGACTTAGTATCAGTTAAGGTTGATTCTAGTACTGAATCAGTGTATAGGGTTCTGAATAGGCCTCACCCGCAACTCAGTCTAAGAACAGTTCTTAACGGACTCCGCGTCTTCTCCAGGGAGTTCCAGGGTGACTTGATCACCGAAACAATGCTGGTGAGGGGTGTAAATGATACGGTTGAAGATGCTACCGGCTTACTTGAGATTCTTCGAAGTATCGAACCTCGCACAGCTTACGTGATGCTCCCGGTCCGTCCGCCAGCTGAGAGTTGGGTTTCACCTCCGCCTGCTGATGCTGTTGAGGCATTTCTTGATGTTTTAAGGAGTGGTCTGGGAAGGAATCGTGTTGTGCTTCTGGGTCATTTAGAGCCCCCGCATGATATCCCTCGCTCTGCAGGCAATCTTGACAGTATTTTAAGCCATATTAGGTCTGTTGTTCATGTTCATCCCCTTAAGTTGGAGTACGCGGTTAGGTTGCTCATGGCTAACGCTGGAGTAACGGAGGAGGACGCCCTTAGGATACTCCTCAATGATCCACTCCTCGAGTTAATATATTATATGGGTCAGCGCTTCCTTAGGTTAAGGTCCCTGCAACAACGTTAAGGATAAATGCCTCGTAGTCCGATGTATTATTTGAGGGAATGGACTTGCCTGAGAATATAATCATAACTACTACCGAATCAATTCCTGGGTACAGGATAGTCAAGGTATTAGGTATCGTCAGCGGGAGCACCGTGCGGGCCCGTCACATAGGGAAGGACATACTGGCTGGGCTGAAGAATATCGTTGGTGGGGAGATAAGCGAGTACACTGAACTACTGGCACAGGCAAGGGATGAAGCAATCAGGAGAATGATAGAGAAGGCACGTGCACTAGGTGCTAATGCTATAGTGAGTGTTAGGTTAGGCTCATCTCAAGTAGCCCAGGGCGCTGCCGAGATACTAGCGTATGGTACGGCCGTAGTAGTAGAGCCAGAATAAGGAAGGGTAAATGACGCGGCAAAACGTGAATTTGAGCAGGGTGGAAAGCAAACTTGTGCTATACGGGTTGTTAGCTGGGATTATGTCAGGACTATTGCAGTCCGTCACGACGGTAGCCATAATGAATAGCCTTAGCAAAATCCTTTCAGTGCAAGCAGGATCGAACGGTAACGTCCTTCCGGAACCTCTTAGGTCGCTGACCAAGGTAGTTTGGGGTATCTCCCCTATCCTCGCGGTTTTTCAATGCGCACTCTACGGAGCTATCTTTGGCGTGGTAGCTGAGGTGTTGGTAAAAGCTGGTTTAAAGGTTCCAATAGCCGCGTTCGTTAGCGGGTTACTTTACTTCACAGCGTTCGGCATTACGTCGTTAGCGACGCTACTCGTCATTAATATGGCTAGTGATAGTTTGACGTTATGTGTCTTGTCGTTAGCACCCCCTATTACGTATCTGGTGCTCCTCACATTATTCTCAACTTTTAGGGGACCGTGGAGTAAAGTCTTTGAAAAAGGTCCTAAATACTATTAAGTAGTTAACGTAGTCTAAATGCATAAGCGCGGGGCTAAGGCAATAACTGTTAGCGGGAGTAACCGCATCGCGTGCCCATACATAAAAAGAGGGTGGTGAATCACGTCTAATGACTTAGGTGCCGTTGTGAGGAAGTTGTTGAAGGATCTGAGGACAGGCATATATTCGCTTGTAATATTGAACATAATCAGGGCTGAAGGTCCGATTCATGGCTATGCCTTGAGAGTTAAGGTCATGGAGTTAAGTGACGGTGCACTAATGCCTAGTGAAAGCACTATTTATGAATCCCTCAAGTACTTAGAGAAGCGTGGATTAATCAAATCTTTCTGGGGTAAGGCGTCTGGTAGGGGCCCTCCGAGAAAGTATTACGTTATCACAGCTTATGGAGAGAAGGTACTTAGGGTAGTTAATGCTGAGGCACGCATCCTAGCTAGGTTGCTTCAGCTCGTTGCTGAAAAGGAAGAGGCTTAAACTATTATTATATTAACAATAGACCCTAAATTTATGAGGACGCTTAATAGTGGGGGTGATGACTGTGCCCGTAATGCCTGAGAAGTTCTTAAAGTACGTCTTCTACGATAGGTTAGAGTTCCTCAAGCGAATGCTTCAGGAACACGTCGACCCTAGGGAGGTTTACTTAATGTTCACGAGGGCTAACCCTGTATTCATTACGTACGGCCCTGCAGGTCTTAATGGCTCTGTGAAGATGGTTGGCTTCATACCGAGGCGTGAATATCTTCATGAAATGCTTGAGAGGGCCCGTGAAGTTGCGGAGAGGAAAAGTAGGGAGGGGATTAAGTATGTATTGAAGGAACTCACGGAGTACTTCTACGACATTAATAGGCTTGACCTTACAGTGTTTGGTGCGCTTGAGATGGCAAGGAAACATACTTGGGAAAATGTCAGGGCTAGTGGGAAGGTAACGTTGCTCTTTTACACGCCACCCATAACGTCTTTCGAGGTTAGATGCGATGCCGAGATCAGGGAGGAGGGAGAGGTGGTTGAATACCTGAATATAATGCATGATTTATATCACGGATCACCTAACTCAACGAAAGTTAAGTACCCAGCATACGTGCTACGGATAAGAGAAATATACGACAAGTCTGCCTCAAGGAAAGGTTTCGACAGGTTGATTTACAGAGCAAGTACCATAACTTAGAGGTCCATCAGATTACTCAGTAGCTAGGTAAAATGAACAGGGATTCTACGATAGGCGGGTGTTCTGGTAATAAATGAACTGAGTATTTATGTTTGCTTCAAAGCCCACGAACACGTATCCTTCAGGTGGGGCGTTGCTTAGATCCACAGTGAATGATAGCTTGTCCTTCACTACCCATTGACCCCACGTGCTTGGTACGGTATATACCTTCACTACGTGCCTGACCAGCGGTATGTTCGGAAACCCAACGCTTGTTAGGATCTCGGGGTATAACTGGAAGGGCTTTGCAGGATCATCACTACCTGGAAATACATAATATACTACCTGTCCTATTATGCCTCCCCCAATACTGTTAAAGTATGATGAGTATAGAGTACTATAACCTATTGTTAACGTCACGTTTAACGTCTTAATGTGGGAGTAGTATATCATCGTGCCAAAGGATGCTGCTGAGAACCATTTTATGGAGATTTTACCTGTGAAATTGAAGAATGTTTCGTTAATGAATTTTGAGCCAGTATAGTCTATATTCCAGAAAAGCACACTTTGAAACCTTAGTGCGTGCACGCTGCCATAGCCTAGGATCATGGGGGCGAACCATATTAGGTCAAGTTTGCAACTGCCGTTAAAGCACAGTGTACTTGACTGTTGATTGAATATCTCTGAGGTTGCGATCGTTGTCACTCTAGCGTCGCCGCTAATGTAGGTTGTTGAGGGTGTGGTGCTTGCTTGGATTTGAGTTAGTGTGCTATTCCTTATTATTAGGTATTTCCCTCCGTCGAATATTAGTATGGCGGTACCTCCCTTTAGAATTTCATTGTATAGTGTTGAGTTAAGGGTAGGTGTGTTTGCTGGGCGTACTGCCTGTGTTATGGGTTTAATTTCTTTGATTGTGGAGTTGCTTATTAGGTATGCGTCAAGGATCCTCAGGGGGTTTGAGGAGCTTAGGTATATTGTTGAGTTGTTTACGCTAATTTTCACGTTTGTCTGGAGCTTAGCTATGTTATTAAGTGATTGGACGTACTCGTTGCTGAGTGCTTTAGCGGAATTTCGGTATGTTTCTGTGAGTACGTAGACTAGTTGTAGTGCTATTGCGGTGAGCACTATGGCGGCTATGAGGCCGCTTATGCCTCGCCGGGTGATTGTCGTCATTGTATGCCCCGTTATTTAAGGAATTCTTAAAAAGCGTTCCTTAGGTGTGGGGAAAACTTTAACGCTTGGCTTTAACTGATGTGTATTGACAAGGTGGTAACGTTGGATGGGATATCTCCTATTAGACTGAACCTGAATGAGTGTCCTTACCCGCCTCCGGAGTCCGTGGTTAGTAGGGTTAGGGATGCCGCGTTACTTGTGAACAGATATGACTCGGAGGAACTGCGTGGGGAGTTAATGAGGTTGCTGTGTAACTACGTTGGTCTTGAACCTGAGTATGTTATGCTGTTGCCCGGCTCTGAGTCGTTTATGCTCTACAGCGCCCTTTACTTCAGGAGCAGGGGATTTCATGTGATCTCTCCTTCACCAACGTTCGAGCCAGCGCTCATTGACTTCGAGTTGGCTGGGGTTCCGGTCATTCGGGTTCCTTTACGTGATGATTTCCTCCTTGACAATGAATTAATGCTCAACTTTGCTGGTAAAGGTAGTGTGCTGTATGTTTCCAATCCTAACAACCCTACTGGGAACCTTATTGTCAGCGATGAATTTCTCAAGGAGGCGCTGAGGGGGTTTAAGTACGTTATTGTTGATGAGGCCTACTTCGAATTCTCTAATGTGACTTTCAGGGATTGGGTAAAGGAATACAATAACTTAATAATACTGCGGACACTTTCTAAGGCCTTCGCAATAGCTGGCGCTAGATTAGGCTACATATTGGGTCAACCCCTAACTATTCATGAAGTACTGTCTAAGAAGAGGGAATTCGACATACCGATAACTTCAATAGCAGCGGGAATAGGGGCGTTAGAGAGTTTAGGGATAATCAAGGAATACGTTAGTAAAATCATTAGAACACGAGAGAAAACCGTTGACGAGCTTAATAGAACACACGGAGTGAAGGTTAAGGACAGTGTAACTAACTTCATACTAGTTGGAATAAACGGGCTCGAAGGAAAGAAACTGCATGCAAAACTCGCAGAGCGCGGCATAATAGTTAAACCCCTAACACACAA
>CAYNPH010000007.1:0-4247 GCA_964399035.1 uncultured Desulfurococcaceae archaeon | reverse complement strand
AACTTTCAATTCATTCTTTGTTGATACGGGGTCAGGGGTCGTGAGTTCTTGGGGCTGGTTGTGCTTTCAATTCATTCTTTGTTGATACCTGCGGGGACGCCTGGGGGCCGGTATCAGACCGTAGTTGCGGACTTTCCATTCATTCTTTGTTGATACACCTTTCTATTTGACATGTTTACACCCGAATAGGGTTACTTTCAATTCATTCTTTGTTGATACTTAGCAGCTAGGGCAGACGGAATACAGCAAATAGAGGCTCTTTCAATTCATTCTTTGTTGATACCTAAAAGGCAAAGAAAACCACGAAGGAACGTAATGATTATCTTTCAATTCATTCTTTGTTGATACGTGGTATGACCACGCATATAATATGCCTAAGGACCAGACTTTCAATTCATTCTTTGTTGATACCGAATACTTATATACCCCCTTTATAAATAAGGCTTTCTCTCAGCCCATTCCCGAGCGTGGGGACCATGAGAACACCATTGGAAACAGTCACTAGGGAAGCAATCCACGCGTGGAACTTCCAGAAATGAATCAAGATTCATGTTTGGGGGGTGGGGTGGCGTGATTCTCTGATTCGGTATTGTTATTTTGTGTGTTGTGTGTTTTGTTTTGGTGTTTTCCTTGGGTGGTGGCGTTACCTTGGTTATTTATGATGTTAGTGATGATAGGTTGAGGTACGCTGTTGCTTCTTTGTTGCGTCGTTTTGGTTTGAGTAGGATTCAGAGGTCTGCTTTTGCTGGTGTTTTGAGTGGTTCTGCTAGGGTTGAGCTTGAGGCTGCTTTGAGGAGGTTGTTGAGGGGTAGGTCGGGGTATAATGTTCAGATCTTCCTGATTACTCCCGGTGCTTTTGAGGGTAGGGTTGTTCTTTCGGAGGGTTACTCGCTCGGTGGGGGTGGTGGGGAGGACGTGGTTTTCTAGTGCGTGTTTGCGTATGGGCAGTGACGTGCGTAGTTGCATGACCCGCACTTACTTGTTCTGGGTTTGGGTTCCCTCTGCCCGGTAGCTATTTCCCTCATCTTTGCTAGTGCTTTAATCACGTCCTTCTTCATCCCGTAGGTTATGTTTACCTTGATTAGCTTGCCCTCCGGTCTTAGGTAGTAGATTAGGCCTCTCTTCACGGACCCCTTGATCTCGTCCCGCATCGCCCTCTCTATTAGGAGGGCGTAGGCCGTTAACTGCATTAGGTGGTCCCTCTTGGGCGCCCCTCCCCTGCCGGGCTCGGACCACTTGATCTCCAGGGGTATTGCCTCCCCGTACCTCGTTAGGAGGACGTAGTCCGGGGTCCCTCCTAGGGAGAGCTGCGGATCCTCCAAGTACGGGTGCTTGATCAGCTTCACAGCCTTGACGGCCTTGACTGCGAAGGTCACGTGCTTCTCGACCTCCTGCTCGCTCCCGTACAGCATGTACTCCGTTTGAGGCTCCCTCACCCCAAGGAAGTACTTGACGTAGATTATCGCTTCGCACCAGTAGAAGTGCTTCAGGTCAGTGACCGTGAATTCAGGGCCTTCCTCCGTGGCGAGCACCAAGTTTTTCTCTTAGTAACCACCTTTATCTTTGTGGGGAAATTGCTGTTCCCGACCCTAGAGCACGTAACCCGCCTCGCAAGGGAGTTAAGGGCCCTCCCAAGGGTCGAGGTCAGCGACGAGTTAAGGGGGTGGTCCTGGGAGGAATCACCCCTAACCACGACCCAGTCACGCCTCCTGGGGGTTTCGGACATAACGTCCGGGTTCTGCCCGACCGGCAGGGACCTCTACTTAAGGTACGTTGAGGGCGTGAGGGGTAAAGACAACCCCACCCTGCAGGTAGGTAGGTTAGTTCACGAGGTCTTCGAAACCGCCGTCGAGGAGGCTAAGAAGGCCGTGTACGTCACGTGGCCCGAGACGGACGGGGATAGGGTGGAGGAGGTCATGAGAGGCGTCGGGGAGGTGCTGGAGAGGAGGATCATCAGGAAGTACGACCTGCTCGACCCGGAGGTGGCGGCGTGGGTGTTCCGGAAGCTCTGGGGCATGGCGGTCAGGACGTACTCGGCCGCGGTGGACGAGGCCCGCACTAAGTCGAGGTACTTGAGGCTCGACTCCCTGGTTCACGCGGCCGTCCCCGTCATAGCTGAGTTCCCGATCGACGGGTCAGTCATAGGCCTCAGCAGGGCGTTGAGGGTCGACGCCCTCCTCCCACCAAACCTCATAATGGAGCTCAAGACCAGGGAGCCTAGGAGGGTCTTCGAACTGGCTTTAGCGGGGTACGCGTTAGCCATGGAGGCTCAGTACGGGTTCCCAGTGAATCACGCAATACTCACGTACGTGTGGGTCAGGCCGGAGGAGAGGGAGGTGATCGTCAGGCCTAAGATAGTGCCGATATCCGAGGACCTAAGGCAGGACTTCATAGACGCTAGGGACGAGAGGAGGGAGATCGTGGAGTACGGCGTCGACCCCGGGAAGCCTAGGGGAGGGGAGTGCCCACCCGAATGCCCCTACAGGCACCACTGCCTGGGGGAGGGGTGAGGGTTGGGAGGCAAGTACATGGTTGTGGATAGGATAGGCGCGTCCCTCTCCGTCAGGGAGGGGAGGTTCGTGCTGAGGGTCAGGGAGGGGCGTAAGTGGTCGGTCATAGCGGACGCCGCCCCAACGGAGCTCGACACGATAATCATCGCCACCGACAAGGCCTCCGTGACCGCCTCAGCCCTAACCCTAGCGGCGAAGCACGGGATAGACGTGGTCATAATGACGTGGGAAGGCCCCGTAGCCAGGCTACTACCGGCATCCTACGGCTCGATAGCTTGGCTATGGCTAGAGCAGCTGAGGCAGAGGGAAGACCCCGCTAGGAGGGCGGAACTGGCCTCAGCCTTCGTGGAGGGTAAGGTAAGGAACCAGGCATACGTGATAAGGCTCTACAGGAAAGCCATCGAGGCAGGAGGGAGAAGAGCGCCGAAGCTAAGGAAGATCTACGACGAACTACTACACCACGCGAGGCAGGCAAGGAAAGCGAGGGACTGGAGGGAGGCGGCGCAGGAAGAGGCGGCAGCCGCGAGAAAGTACTGGGAAGGCGTGGCCGAGTTAATACCGAGGGAGCTGGGCTTCACGAGGAGGCTGAAACGCTGGTCGCTACCCGAGGGCGAGGTGCCGGACCCCTTCAACACCGCGTTAAACATAGGGTACGCGGCCCTAGCAAAGGAAGTATGGAGGGCGACCTTCGCCGCAGGGCTGAACCCCTACGTAGGCTACCTACACGAGAGAAGGCCGGGCAGGCTAAGCCTAGTATACGACCTAATGGAGGAATTCAGGCCTGTAGCGGTGGACAAACCACTGATAAGGCTAGCGAGGAAAAACCCAAGCAAGCTCAAACCCCTGAGCGGTGAGGACGAGGACAAGCGAAAGCAGGCCGCCAGGGAAGTATGGAAGACAATAGTGACCACGCTGAGAGACACGCAACCACCGCTCAAGAACACCATAATGACGCAGGCAAGGAAGCTAGCCAAAGCAATACGCGACAGAACACCCTACCACCCATTCATGATGAGGCACTAGCGACGTGGGTTCCCCACCACCTCGACGCGTTGATCGGGTATTACCGTCCATGCTTTCTGAATAAGTGGGTGGCTTGAGGTATTATTCGGGTTAGGTGCTCGACGATCGTTGCTCTAAGTATAGACTTATTTAGCCCAACATTCACTTTCTCTTAAGGTGGCGTGATTTGTGCGCTAAGTTCGACGCACTCTCCAAGGTTCTCGCAGTCCTCATGGTTGAGGAAGGGCCCTCACACATCGACAGGATCGCGAGGGCACCCTCAAAAGACTTAGCCCTCACCTACGTCCAGGAGGCCCTAAGGGACGCGCACTCCCTAATGGGGTTGGGTAGGGACGCTTTCAGGGTTCCAGCCGCTTACGACCTCCTGAAGGGGGTCAAGGCTGAGTTCCTGGATAAGGATGTCCTAGCGTTGAGCTCGGTGAGAACGTATAGGGAGTTGAGGGAGGCGCTGGCGCTCATCGCGGCCAGGGCCATAGCCATCGCCAGCAAGCTCACGTTAAGGGGCGGTAAGGGAGCCGAGGAACCTGAGGGTGGGGGTCAGGAGGTTTCGTCCGGTTCCGGGTGATGCGTGATGGGTGAGAACGTGTTCGTGTCTGTCCGCGGGAGGGTGATCCTGAACGCGGAAGCCCTAAACATGACTGAGTCTGTAGGCAACTACGTCAGGCACAGGCGCGTCCCCGTAGTGATGAGGAGGGGGGCCGAGTACGTAACCAT
>CAYNPH010000006.1:0-16984 GCA_964399035.1 uncultured Desulfurococcaceae archaeon | reverse complement strand
CTCCTCTAGGAGGTCCATGGTGACTATCCAGTCCTTGAACTTAGCTTGATACTCCTTAGCTTCCTCCTTGTGGACCTTTCCGTCAGCGCTGTACGGTGGGAAGAAGCCCTTGGGGCTCCACGCCTTCGGGTACACGAAGGCGGCTCCCTCGAACGCCTCCTTCATGTTGTACGTGACCTCGAATGATCCGCCGTACTGGTCAGCGAATTCCTTGCCCTTCTGGATTATTTCATCCTGTAACTCAAATCCTGGTGGATGAGCTACGACGACCTCAGCTCCCATCATGGCCGCTATTAGCGCGACGCTCTGGGGCACCGCTAGGGGCTTTAGTCCGCCTGAGTATGCGTAGGATACCACGAACTTCTTGCCACGTAGGTTCGGCATTACATCAAGAGCAGCCTTTATATCTGCTAGGGCCTGGAACGGGTGGAATATATCGTCCTCCATATTTAGTACCGGTATGCTTGCCCACTTAGCGAACTCCTCGACTATCCTGTGGCCACGACCGATAATCCACTTCGCGGCGTCGGCATAGATCCTGATGGCGATAGCATTCCCATACCTGCTCAGTACCCTAGCTACGTCGCTTATTGCCTCGGTCTTGTAAGCAACCATGTCCTCGGGTAGTGTAGGCGTGTAGACATCATTAGGGCTCAGGAAGTTTCCATGCCCACCTAACTGGAATATTCCGGCTTCGAAGCTGTTCCTAGTCCTTAGAGACCTGTTGTAGAAGAGCATGAAGAGCGTTTGACCGGCAAGGTAGGGCGTCGGTATCTTGGACTTGAACTTGCGTTCTAGGTCCCTGGCTGCCTCAATGATCATTTTTATTTCTTCTTGGGTCCTGTTAATATTCGTTAAGTAGTCTTGGCCTTCCCAAATGCCAACGTACCAAGGTTTGCCCATAAGGCATTACCTCGTGTCTTAGGGTGCTTATTTAATAAAAAATATGTGCTAATTGTGTTTAGTGAATTGCCACATAGTTTTTACCGCAAAAAAATAAAGCAATTTAACTGCTTATCGTAAAACGGTGTTGTTAGACAACTAGTTCTATTTGTTCATTACCTGACGTTAGCCATTGTGAGTGCTAACACGGCAGCTTTGGTCCATAAGCCGTTCTCGGCTTGCTCGTACAAGACTGATCTCGGGCTATCTACGACGTCGTCCTCCGCCTCGTAACCCCTCATTATGGGCATTACGTGCATCAGCACACCTGACTTATCCATTAACTCCATGAGCTCGGCGGTTACCTTCCAGTCCTTATACTTCTCGTAGACCTTAAGTTCTTCCTCAGCGAACTTACTGTAACCCAGTTCTTGAAGCTGCCTTGATGCCCAATTCCTTGGAAATACGGCGTGGGCACCACGCAGTGCTTCCCTGTAGTCGTTCGTGAACTCCAGGTGCGCTCCGCTAGCCTCCGCGTTCTTCTTCGCCATCTCAACGATGTCTGGGTATAAGTCAAAGCCCGGGGGATAGGCTACTGTAACGTCGACACCCATGCGTGTGAAGAGGAGTAAGTCCGCGTTAATGCTACAGGGTCCCCTAATGTGCGGTGAGTACGCCCACATTATTACGTATTTCTTGCCTTTGTAGTGAGGGAATCTTTCCTTGAAGGTCATGAAGTCTGCTAGGGCCTGAGTTGGGTGGAACTGGTCGTCGGCCATGTTTATTACTGGTATCTTAACGTGCTTTGCGGCCTCCCTTATTAGTTGATTACCGACACCATGCTTGAAGTCTATTGCTTTGTCAAGTATCCTTATACCTAGTCCGTGACCGTACCTGTCGTACATCGCCACTATGTCCTTAACCGCCTCCCCCTCACCCGCTCTGGTCTGTCTTGATTCAATATATTGTGCGTGACCGCCTAAGTACGTCATTGCCGCCTCGAAGGCTGCCCTGGTCCTGGTAGAGGGTGCGAAGAACAGCATGAAGAACGTTTTTCTGTCCAGTAACTTAGGTATCTCATCCATCCCAAAGTAATGGTACCTCCACTTTAACTCCTCTGCAAGCCTTATAGCGATCTTCAGCTCCTCTATCTCCCAGTCTTGGGTTGTGATTAAGTCTTTGCCTGTGAGATCAGCTATAAAGTTCCTCATTTCATTACACCTTCGTCGTAAATCCTGCAACATTAATTATAAATCATTACTTCACGCATGGAATGTAAACAATATCGTGACAGGTGATTTAGGATGAGATTGTTAATGATACGTAACAATTAAGCTTTACTTGCTTCGAGTATCCGAGAGTACTTCACTGAATGCTTTCTTCAGTCTCGTGAACGTGACTAGTAAGTCTTCAGGGATTACTTTGATACTTGCTGTGACGGGCATGTAGTTCGTGTCTCCAGACCACCTGGGGACAACGTGTACATGCATGTGGGATTCAATTCCTGCTCCCGCCACCTTGCCTAGGTTTAGGCCTATATTGTATCCCTGAGGCGCATATTCACGATCTATCGCGCGTAGTGTAATGCTTAACGCCTTATGCAAGTCTAGGGCTTCCTCATCCGTTAGCAGGTCTGGGCGGGGTACATGCCTTTTAGGAGCAATCATGACATGCGCTGTATTGTACGGGAACTTATTCAGCATAATTATAGTATGTTTGCTTCTGAAAACCACTAGCGCCTCCTCATCGCTCATCCTCAGAGCTTCACAGAATATACATGCCTTGATTCTGCCAGCACTCCTTATGTAAGCCATCCTCCAGGGAGCCCATAGTATGCGCATCGTTTTCACCATCTGCGTAATGATAGTTCGTGATGCGTTTATTTATTTCCGCTACCGCTAATGAGTCAACACTGTCAGAATGTAGTGTTGTGGTGTAAGAAGTGCTAGTATGTACCCTATGAAGAAGAACACTACGTGTGGCAAGCCAGGTGTAACCCATATTCTCTCATTTCCTTGAATTTCTCCCCTCACGATAGCCCCCTTAATGCTTTCCTTAATACGTTCCTCCTCCTCATCGTCGTCAGAAAAGGACGGCCGGCATATGAACTCTCCTTTACCTACTGGAATGGTGAGTGGGTACGTAAACTTCTTCTCCAGCATTTCTTCAACATTCATAGGCCTCCCGAAGAATATGAGGTACATTTTTCTGCCCTCCTTACACCTTATCTTATTAAGAAGTGACCTATGAAGGAGGATGTTGCATAGAGCGTAGTACGTCATTAAGCCCAGAGGTATTAATAGGGAGTATAGCAGTGTGAGCAATGATATTGGGAAGATTAAGAACTGTGGATGTGCGAGCGCTATCATTAGTAGGGCAAGGAAATCTGCGCCGCCAATCATGCCTAGCAGAGACATCACGAAAACTATGAGGACTGGAAACATGGAAAGAGCTGTGTGTAGGAAGTCATACCTGCTTGAAAGGACGTTAAGTATTATAGATATAATTATTGCTGGTACCCAAGTTACTTCCGGTATGTCTCTATACTTAATGTCTCTGTAGGATGCATACGCAAGCGTGACTAGTATGGATGTTATTATTAGTGTCTTGGGTTCGATCCACAAAACTTCACTCCTCAATATCCCTGATGCCGATGTCGGTGATCACGAAGACTGCCTCGCCCTCAGGTAGGTGCGGGGCATCGACGACCCTAGCTATCCTTCTATTGCCTCTACCCTTCCTTAGCTGTACCCTAACCCCCGGTGCGTGGGCTAGGACGTGGCCTCCTACAGCCTGTGTTGGGTCACCGTAGAATACATCTGGTTTAGCCATGACTTGGTTAGTTACAACTACAGCGACGTCGTATATATCGGCTATCCTGGCTAGTTGGTGTAGGTGCCTGTTAAGTTTCTGTTGCCGGGTAGCTAGGTTCTCTCTGCCTGGGTATTCAGCCCTGAAGTGACTCATGACGGAGTCCACAACCACTAACTTGATGTTCTCCTTAGGTATGAGCTCCATTGCCTCCTTTACGATTGCCATCTGATGATCAGTGCTTAATGCTCTAGCCCAGATTATGTTTTCCATTACCTTATCTGGATCTAACCCTAGCCCCCTGGCCATTGCCTCTATGCGCTCCCACCTGAACGTTCCCTCAGTATCGATGTACAAGGCCTTACCCTCTAACCCACCTTTCTCTTTAGGGAGCTGCACATTCACTGAAAGCTGATGACAGATGTTAGTCTTCCCGCTTCCGAATTCTCCGAAGAATTCCGTTATTGTTTTCGTTTCTACGCCACCCCCGAGCAGTTCGTCAAGACGCCTAGATCCAGTGGTTATCCTGCCTAAGTTCATCCTTTCTCTTTTCAGCTCGAGGGCTGTCTTGAACCTTAGACCGAGCGCCTCCCTAGCTTTATTGACTATCCTCTGCGCTGTTGGTGTCGGTATACCAACAACGCTTGCTAACTCGCTAACATTAGCCACTGCAAGTGCTTCCAACGTCTTATATCCAGCTTCAGATAACTTCCTAAGTAATGAAGGGCTTAAACCTAGGTCCTCTAGGCTCTTAACCTTCTTCTCAATTTCGTCCTCTTCCATTACCCCTTCTACACCAGTTGAAACCCTTTCTCTAGGCTATTAAGTTTTGTAGGCATGGGGTTGAGCCTTACGTGCCGTAGTCGATATTACCTAATGCTAGGGTATGATCATATGCGGTATTACATTACACCTTCATTTTTAATGCACCGTACTCAGAAGGTGGTAGGGGGTTAGAGAATGAGGATCCTCTTAATTCATGCTGAGAATTTTTCATATGATGTGAGATCTAAGGCAATTCGTGAAGCTGAAGAAGGTATCGAGGGAAGGGAACACGCCCATGTGCAAAACGCGCTGGTCGTTCTCACAGCCGTCGAGCAGGATGACTACAGCGCCTCGCAGAAGTATCTTTCGAACATCGCGCAGGACATATGTCATCACGCACATAATGTTAAGGCAGAGAACATCGTGCTGTACCCGTACGCCCATCTCTCGAGTAATCTAGCTAAAGCTAAGTGTGCCTTACGAATCCTCAGGGATCTCGAAACCACCTTACGAAGGGTCTGCACTGACGTAAATATTATACGGGCGCCCTTCGGTTGGTATAAAGCCTTCAAGATAGCTTGCTATGGTCACCCATTATCGGAACTTTCAAGAGAATACCACATGGGTAACACATCGGCTTCTTTACAGCCCTCGAAGTTTATCAAGGAACTAAAGTGTGAAGTCCTCCTAAAGGAGAATAATGACTTACAACTTTTGGAACCCGGCACAGTTAAGTACGTCAATACGATTAACCTGCTCGAGCAACTCATGGGTACCAGAGAGAACACCTTAGACAGGGGCTACATGAGTAAGGTGCGCCTACTTGCCAGTAAATTTGGGGTAATTAACCAGAACCTCCTGGGTAAGGGAGAAGTCATCGTCACCGAAATACGTAGGCTTAACGAGAAGGTCATTCAGCAGGTAGGAGGAATAACGTTAAGCAAGGTAATGTCACTAGGAGGTTACATAGCGACTAGAAAAGGGCTAGGGACAGACTTACACGCACTGTGCTCCTCCGTATACTTTAACATGAAGGAATCAGGCATAATCGATAATGCAGAGGGCAAAGCACTGCTGACTGAAGTCACATGGATAAGGAATGCAGCGCATGGCGAAAGGAGTGATCCGTTATCCTCCGACACCGCCCCGGTCTTCATTCAAACGTTCCGCGATGCTCCTAAGGCGTTGAGTTCAGCAATCAGCATCATCAACATAGTTGCTGAAGTACTTACGAAGTGCATGGACATCAAACTAACTGCTGTAGTGATTGGCAAGGAAAACGTTGTAAGGGAGGTTATTGATAAGTTAAGGTTGACGCGAGTCGTGGGTGTGGCCTGTAATACTGATGATAATGAATTCTTTGAGATAGCCTTAACCACCACGCTTGGCAAGACACATATTCCGCTAACGTCCGTAGCCCTCCTATTTTCAGGCGACTCGTCTGTAGCAGTAGCATCGACCCTCACAGGTCCCTTACTAAGGCTAATCTACACAATCTTCAGTAATGCCCTGCAAATGATGGACTCCGGTAAAACACCCTACATCCCCGTATGCATGTCCCCTGTCCAGGTCCGCATAATCCCTGTAAAGCCCAAGCACCAAGACTACGCCGAGAAGGTGCGTGATAAGCTAGTTAGTGAGGGTATTCGAGCCGATGTTGATGTGAGGAACACTGGCTTAGGTAGGAGGATACGTGATGCAGGTAAGGAATGGGTGCCGTACGTGGTCGTAGTTGGCGATAGGGAAGTACTTTCTGGAACGATTAACGTACGTATGCGTGTCGAAGGTATTCAGAGATCCATGAGTGTAGATGACTTAGCAAAGGTAATCAAAGCGATATGCCCATATATTTACGAGTAGCTCAGTTAACGAGTTGGATGATGAACGTTGCCGGACTGATTAATGATGTTAATGCACCTCCCCTGACAACCCGGGACATTAGTCTAGCCTCTCAAGGATTTCATGAAATGTGTTCTTCTTACATTTCGGACAATAGTGATAGATCTTATCCATATCGCTTATGTTGTAACTGACCTTAAGAACCCAGACAAAACCACACTTTGTGCACCTAAGCTTCCACGACGTCATCGTCAACTCCACCTTTTCATGACAGATAAGGATTAAAAGCTCTCTGAGAACACATTTTCACGAGACTACATGGATGACCTCTGGTGGGCCCGTGGCTCAGCCAGGCAGAGCGGCGGACCCCTTCGGGGGCCGGAGCTCCAGTCCAACACTACGGGTCTGCGGACCTAGCAAGGGATGACATGAAGAATCCCCTGGGAGAGACCCGTAGGTCGGGGGTTCAAATCCCCCCGGGCCCACCACACCCTAAGCGGGGTGAAAGGGCTCCTAATCCTTCTACTACATCCTTAAGGTTCTTCATTTCATAAATACGCATATAGAGAATAACTTGCGTAGGTTAGAGCGGTTACACTCAACTAACGCAGGAGGGGCTAATGATAATTCAGCGCTTTGGCCCCACATCATAGCATGAGGCTCAGCTAGGGGATCCTTCCCCCAACTCATCATTATATCACTCGAACGGGCTAGGGGTCCAGTATTCCGTCATCCTTCTCCTTTTAACTTCCCTCATAAGTCTGTCAATGTACTTGTAAACGGTAGAGTGCTTACGTCCTTGAATTAACATCTCGAGCGCTTCTCTAGCAACCTGTGCGCTCTCATAATCCCCTATTATAACTACCTTATCCCGACCAATGTTTATTGTAGTACCGGTCATTTGCTCTATGTTCCTCCGTGCTTTCCCTTTCTCACCAATTAACCTTCCTTTAATCCTCTTGAGGTGATTCGGTGATTCCCCTACCGCTTCCTTTAGGTCTATTATCATCAATACCTGATCCTCCTCAAGAACTCTCCACGCCTTCTCAGGAGACACACCAGCTGCAACAGCCCTTATGAAGTCCCGCGCCTTGAGTAACCTGTCAACCCGGGTTGCCGGTGTGGCCGGCTCTATTACTACAGCGCCATTCGCACTATCCACGGTGATCTTCGTACCAGTCCTGGCCTCCAGCTCTCGTAGTACCTTGCCACCCTCACCAATTAACGCACCTATCCTGTCTACTGGGATCCTAAGATATAGTCTTGTCGCTCCAGGCGTTAGGTCTCCTTCCTGGCTCACGTTCTTACCCCCTACAACTAAAGTGTCTCTGCGGGTTAAGAAATCAGTGCCAGGTACCCTTTTGGATCCTCGCCTGTCACGAACCTAAACATTTCCCTTACATCTGGGGTATCGATACCTACCTCATCACTAAAGAAACGTTTGATATTCCTTAGATCCCTAATCAGCAGTTCCATAGCATGAGGGTGGCTTATCTTTACGGCTTGACTTACATCGATTATGTAGTGCTTATCTCGCCATATCATTATGTTATACTCGCTGAGGTCACCGTGAACTAGGCGCGCACCTCGGTACGCCTTACGTACATCATTAAGCACTGCCCAGAAGAGTTCTTCATATTCTTTGCTATCTAGGCTCACTTCCTTGAGGAGTGGTGCCCTCACTCCATTCTCTCCAATGAACTGAAGCACCAGGATATTATCATGTTGTGTTATTGGCTCTGGAACAGAAACGCCTGCATTATATAGCAGTTTATAATTCTTGAATTCCTTCCGTGCCCACAATATCATGAGCTTCCTGGTCGATCTAGGTATGTAGGAATCGAACCTGGGATCACCGATTATGTATTTTAACATGCCTTTCCTGAACTCCGCTGTCGCTGTTAGGTATATCTTAACTGCTAAGTCATCACCCTTAGGTGAAACACCCCAATAAACTCGAGCTTCCTTCCCAGCACTTACCACTCCCTTTAATTCATAGAGCACGCCTCTTCGAACAAGATCCAGCAACGACCTCACGGTTGCTGTGTCGAAAACCTCCTCTACAGTCTCGAATAGATCCTTATCTACCTCCCGTCTTTCCTTACCTGTTATCCTATAGTACTCATCCAGAAACCTATCAATATCTTTTCGCGCTATTAGAACTCACCTTCGTACTCAAGGAGCGCGGGATCGAGGTATCCTTGCTCTAGAAGCTTTTTCTTCTCATCGCGGGTATACCTATACAATACGTCACCCCGATCATCTCGGAACTCCCAGACACCTAACAGCACTATGTCTTTCTTGTTTATCCACATCCTACGCCGTAGCTTGCCAGGTATTCTAGCCATTCTCTCCTTACCGTCCATACAGAATACCTTCACGTAGTTACCTCCGATAATATCTGTTACAACGCACAGTACTTGCCCCTCTTCCGTTGGTAAGAGAAGTTCGTCGCTTTCCTCACGACGAGATTTTTTCTTTCTCTTCTTCCCTCTAGCCACTTTCCCTATCCACCTATATGAGTAGGTACGCCTTACCCTTATAAATTAGTATTTTGACGTGGGATCCAAGATTAAGTATTCTGGGAGACTTAATGAAGTATATGTTACCTGAGTCTGTGGCTTGAACGACGGCCTTTCCCCCTTCATAGTTCAATATTCTCCCATCAAGGACAGCGTAGTCCTTTTCGTCTAGGTATCTAAAGCCGCTTCTCCACAGGTCTTCATGCCTGAGCGTCATGATCTTGCCGTCACTTAGCCTCTTAACTATTATTCTCCCCTTCTTCAGCCTCATTACCTCAGCGGGTTCTCCTCCGTACTCTATGATATCACCTGAGACTACGCCTGGCAGTCTGGCCGAGATCGTTAACTTACTCCTGCGTTTCCCGCCCAGGTATCCCGTGTTCTCCCATGTCATGGTTATCTTTGCGGCGTATTCTCTTTTCAGTATGTTTGCTACGTAACGCCCGATTGCTTGGTTGTTTAATTTAACGTCCACACCGTCCTTATGTTCCTTGATCTCAACAATGCTTTCTCTGAACTCCTTAACCTTAGCTAGCCTGTTGCCTATGCCACGCATTACATCAAACCGTGCAGGCGCTACGGTCCTTATCTGTAGCATTGCTTCGTAGCTTCCGCTACGGTTACGTAAGCATAGGGGGCAAGGTTTCTTGTGTAGCTCTACGTGGGTTACGGCATCTTGAGTCATCCTCACGCCTTTATAGCGGGCCATTATGCGTAAGTGAATCACTCCGGAATCCATCCTTACGACCTTTGCCTTCACATCCTCTAACCCGGGGTAAATGTTATGTCTCTTCACAAGAGTTTCGTTTATGAAATATTCGATAGCATCTTCTACGTTTTCCCCTACGTGGATCCAGTTTCCATGAATGTAAAGCGCCCCACACATGGGGCATGTTGTGACCCGTATCTTTGTCGGTAACTTTAGTATCCCTCTTTCCTTCATGAAGCATTTCGGACATAAACCGTCTATTATGGGGGTGTCAGGTCCTTCCTCTTTACCGCAACGCACGCAGAATCTCCTGCCCATGACTTCCAACCCAGAGGAACACTTCCTGAGCTTCACATTCTCACAAATTGTGCGTAAGGTACCCCGTTCACTATTAACACTGATTCTGGATGTATTAATCCAGCACGTACAGCGCTTTCCACTATGTTCCTCCCGACAAGCATGCCTGTGTAGGCCTGCCTGACATAGTCCAAGGCTTCATGCACGTCTGCAAGGAACCCTCCAAAGAACTCTTCATTTACTTCGAGTCTGATCTCCCCCTCACTATATGTTTTGCCTAGCTTATCCTCATCACAGACGGCCACAACTATCCTAGGGTATCCAGACTCGTCGCTCACGTCGTGTACCTTCACGTACACCTTACCGCTGTTTTCTGTGTGTTGCTTCATAACTGTTCAGTCCTTAGTGTGAGCCCTTATATTGGTTTTACAGGTGTTTCGGCACCGCACGCTAAGCACCTAATGATCCATACCTTACCCTTCCTTCTTAGTTCGGTCTGGTATGATCCGCAGGTTTGGCACCTGACGTAAGTATCTAGGAATCGCTTAAACAATGAGTTGATTGTCTGCGTCGACACCCTCGAGTATATTATAAACACTCCTGAGTCGTCTATCGATCCTCTTGCTGCGAGTTCCTTCAGAAGATACCTAGCACAGATCCTTGGCTCACGTAACAAGACATCGCATACCTCCTTGAAGTTCTTTATATGTGTCTGCAACCCCACATGCACTATGTTTAGTGACGGAATATCTAGCTTCGGAGGTTCTCTTCGCTCAGGCAACCTCTCATATAAGCGGTCCAGCAACCGTTGATAGTCTAGCACATCATCCACCATTTGACGCACCACTAAGGCTTGTTGTTCTGAAGTTTTTAAGCTGATTTATCAGGACATACCGATGGACAGGGTAATGAGAGTATACATCGAGACATACGGGTGCGCGTTGAATAGAGCAGATACTTCTCTAATGAAGGCGCTCCTGCAGAAATGTGGTTGTCAAGTAGTTGACGATATTAACGATGCGGACGTCATAGTGGTAAACACATGTACTGTTCGCTTAGATACTGAACAACGCATACTTAAAAGATTAAGAAAGCTTAAGGAGATTGCTGCAAGGGTAAATGCCAAATTAATCATTGCCGGCTGCATGGTTTCTGCCCAGCCATATACGCTTCATAAGCTCGTTCCTAACGCCTCACTGATATCACCACAGAACGTGCATCGTATATGTGAGGTCGTCTGGTCAAGGGGGACTAAATTCCTTATCAGGGGAGAGCGTGACACCAGTAAACTCCCACTCCATGTTGAGGGTAGCGTTGCTGTCATACCTGTTGCTGAGGGATGCCTAGGTAATTGCGCGTACTGTATTACCAAGATAGCTAGGCGTAAGCTGAGGTCATACCCCCCTAAATTAATAGTTGATGCGGTACGCAGGGCTGTTAGGGGCGGCGCGGTTGAGATCGACCTTACGGCGCAGGACACAGCATCTTACGGCCTGGACCTGGGTTCCGGAGGGCCTAGGTTACCTGACCTCATCATGAAAATACTGGAAGAAGTTCCCGGCAACTACCTCATTCGTATAGGCATGGTGAATCCCGACACCTTAGAGCCTTTACTGGGGGATTTAATAGAGGTTCTTAAGGATCCCAGAGTCTTCAAGTACGTTCACATACCCTTGCAGTCTGCGAGTGACCACGTACTAAGGATCATGCGTAGGAGGTATACATTCAAGGAGTTCAAACACATTATTCAGCGCCTACGTGCCAAGATACCTGAAGTTACTATAGCTACGGACATAATAGTGGGTCACCCAGGGGAGGAAGAAACTGACTTTCAAATTACGTTGAGAGCTGTTAAGGAGCTAATGTTTGATAAGGTCCACTTAGCGCAGTATACGCCCAGACCCAGAACTGAAGCAGCCGCCATGCCGCAAGTACCTGACCCTATTAAGAAACGCCGAAGCACTGTTCTCGCTAAGCTTATTGAGGAAGTTGGCTTGGCAGTGAACAAGCAATACATCGGTTCCTACGCGAGTGCCGTGTTAACTCATGTAAGCTTTCGGGGCTCTGTGGTTGGGAGGCTACTTAACTATAAGCCAGTAGTGCTTATTAATGCAACCCCAGACCTAGTGGGATTACGGGCGTGTGTTTCAATACAGAACGCAACTTTCTATGACCTGCGAGGTTCGATATTACATGTAGAAGCCCTCGAGAATATTCATTGAATGCAGTGACACTATCTGACAAATAATTAGGCATTTCCCTGAAGGTTCACGAAAAAACTTGGGATAAGCTTATATGGCACCATATTCTAGAGCAATTGATGCGAGAGTGCGTGGGAACATGTCGGAGATCAGCATCGAGAATGACATCGTGGTGGGTAAGCACCTCTATGCCAATATGTACGGCATAGACAGAAACATACTTACTAATGAAGCTAAGTTACGTGAGACCGTTCTCAGGGCTGTCAAGGCTGCTGGAGCCACGTTAATAGAGTTAAAGTCTTGGGTAGTGGGCGGGAAGAAAGGAGGAGTATCAGTGATAGCGCTAGTCAACGAATCGCACATAGCCGTTCATACTTGGGTAGAGTACGCTTATGCTACCGTCGACATATACACTTGCGGTGCGCACACCGATCCGTGGGCAGCCTTTGATGTAATACTAAAAACACTAAGACCTAAGAAATACAAAGTAGGATATGCTGATCGATCGTCTACTACACTTGACTAACCCATATCCCTTTGAGGGCAACTTAATAAACCCCCCGTAACAATTACCACACGGGCCGCGGTAGCTCAGCTCGGTAGAGCGCCGCCCTGGTAAGGCGGAGGCCCCGGGTTCAAATCCCGGCCGCGGCTCCATCATTTATTGAAACTAAATTATTGATCAAAGATTGACCAATAATCGCTTAGGATCAATTATACCGGAACTCATTTCATTCTTAGATTCACTCGCATTACAATTACACAATATTTACCAGAGTATAGCATCTCCTCTACATTTTCCTTAACTTTCTTCTCAAGATTAGAGAATATCTTTTAAAAATTAACTCCAGTTAATTATGCAAAATATTGATTTGCTATGACATATTGTCCATTTATTAGCGCATAATTCTGTCTATATGTTATTTGTTATGCACTAGTTATTAGCTAATGGCTTACTAAATCCATACTTAAAAAACAAAATGCTAGTTTTCCTTTTCTTTGAGGTCTAAACCCGTTTATGGTGCTTAAGCAGTGAATGAAATACTAGGGTGGATAACGTCAGCACCTCACGCCGATTCGTATAGAGTCAGAATTAATGGTAAGGAGGTTAAAATTAAGACCAGAAATCCGCGGGTTGCCGAGTTACTTCGAAGAAGTACTAGTGGCGGTGTTGAAGTTTTTGCAAAGCTTAAGGTTTCGGAACTAAACGGTGGTAACGTTACTGCGGAAGACATTGAGGTCATACATAGGGGCATAGTTAATCCTTCCTACGATGAGGTTGATCCGTCAGTACCCAATCTTTTCGCAAGAAAGAGTTATTTGGCTATAAGGCTCCCTAAGTACCAGAAAGTACTGAAAGTGCAACATGTCATATTAAAGTCTCTTCGTAAGTTCCTAGAGGAAGAAGGCTTTATTGAGTTACTTCCCCCCGTAATCAGCACTGCGAGCGACCCTGGCTTAAGAGGTGCTCGGAAGCTTAGGACCTTACTTTATAATCAGGAATACGAGTTAATGTCCAGCATCATAATGTTTAAGCAAGTAGCGGCCTCATCCCTAGGGAAAGTGTACTTTATTGCAAGAAATGTGAGAGAGGAGCCCCCAGAGAACGCCGCAACATGGCGACACCTAGTTGAGTTTACACAACTCGACCTAGAACAGGCTGGGGCGAGCATGGATGACGTAATGAGGTTAGGTGAGAGATTAATTAGCAGAGTCTGCGTGGATGTATTGAGCGAGGCAGGAGATATAGTAAGGGAGTTCAACCCCGGCATCGAGTGCCCCACGCCACCCTTTGAAAGAATAACGTTCAACGAAGCTGCTCAACTTGCAAGAAGTCTTGGCGAACCCACTCCAGACTATGGAGAACTCACACAGAAAGGCGAGGAAGCCATAAGTAAGCACTTCAGCGAACCTTTCTGGATAGTTAATTTTCCGTCATCGTCTCGGGGATTCTATTACCTAAGGGACCCCAGAGACCTTAGATATAACCGGGATTTCAATCTGATACTCCCGAGAGGGTTCGGCGAAGTAATTGATGGCGGTGAACGGGAGTACAGGTATGAGGAGGTGCTCGCCAGGCTTAATGAGTTAGGGGAGAACCTAGGCAAGTACTCATGGTTTCTTGATGCACTGAAGGCAGGACTAGCGCCCTCAGCAGGTTTCGGTCTAGGGATAGAGAGGCTAACTAGGTATATACTAAACCTAAGGTATGTTTGGGAGGCAACAGCGTTCCCGAAACCTCCGGGAGTTATCGGTGCACCATGATACTTAAACAGTTTTGATTAGAGTATCCCTAGCACTCACGAAAACTCATTAGTAGAGCCCGCAAGTACATCATAGGAAGGACTGAGTGAATATGGATGAGTTAGATATTAAGATAATAAGGGCGTTGCAGGAAAACGCCCGCCTTAAAGCCTCGGAACTATCAAGAATGTTGCGAAGACCACGATCTACGATAATTCAGAGGATGGAGAAACTTGAAGATGAAGGGGTCATCCTAGGCTACAGTGCTGTAGTAAATCCATGGAAGCTTGGCTACAATTACCTCGCGTACATAATGCTGAGAATAAGGCGAGGCATCTACGCTAGGTTAGACCAAGTGCAGATCGCCAAGAAAATACTTGAGGACACTTCCACCAGGAATGACTTACCCTATGTTGAGGAAGCAAGCATAGTTACCGGTACCTACGACATTATGCTGAAGGTATGGATCCATGATTGGGCAGAGCTGTCAAAATTCCTCCTAAACTACCTATCAAAAATAGAGGAAGTAGCTTCCACAGAGACATTCATGGTGTTGCAAAAGCTCCCAGAAAAACCAAGACCCATACCGCCAAGGGGTATCACCATTGAAGAAGGAAAGTAAGCAAGACAGGTACGTAACGTGCGTAAGGAACATAGAGTTCCATGCCGCGCATGCAACACCAGTTAATGGTACCCCGCTACTACACGGACATACGTTTACCGTTAGTGCCTGTGTAGAAGGGGAGCTAATGGAAGAACAATGGGTAATTGACTTCATTACCCTTTCCAGCGCAATGAAGGAAATCATCGACCAAGAATACAACTTCAGATTACTCTTAAACAAGAAAGACTCTTCAAAGGTCAGAATAAGCGCACCCTTCGAAGTAAAGATAACGTACGTTAACGGACCACCAACCGCCGAGTCGTTAGCCAGGGATATATGCCGAGAGTTAAGCAGATACTTAACCGAGAAAATTAAGTTGAAAAATGTGAGGGCCTGCAGGATCACAGTGTGCGAAGGCAGTAATCTCTGTGCTGAGTACGTAACTCACTTAACAACGGAGTAAGCAACCCTGCTCAACGTAACCACTAAGCCTAACATACACACAATCAAGCACTCCGCAATCCAAAGCAAGGGATCAAATGACGTCAATGCGTAACCTAAGCTAAGAAACACTACAGAGGTACTCAGCATCATACTGAGCTTCGTAAAGGCGCCCCAAATACTATAACTACCAGTGATTCTTAGTAAGGTCTTGAGGACCTTGTTGTTTCGTATCTTCCTATACTCCATGAACCTACTAACTTCCTGCAAACCAGCCTCTGTCAACCTATAATAAACATCCATTTTACCGTCTCCACGCGACTTTAACACCTTCTTAAGGAAGCCAAGCCTTCCGTGCCTGCTCGTGGCCACATCTAGGTAACTCGATAAGGTTGCCGGAGTGACACCAAGTCTCTTCGCAAGTTCACTTAGCGACATTTCCTTGCGTTCCGTTAGACCTAGGATCAGTAAGGTATCATAGATGTACTTAAATGTTAAGAGGTTCTTTGACACGTCAACATATGTGTGTTTACCGTAACCAGCGTTAGAAACATTACTGACGATGCTATCAGCTGGTGTTGTGGAACCCTTACGTTGTCCCCCACTAAGTAGCTTAAGCACCTTCCGAACAAACCTTTCTCCTTCCTCGGTGAGAACGTAGGTTCCATCGTGGCGTCGTAATGCTAAGCCTTTAGAGATCAATTTTGTGAGAGCATCATACACCGACTTGGTCCTTATGCCTAAGGCCAGCGCTGCCTCCCTAGCCCGTATCCCCTTGGGTTTGGTACCCATGTATAGTATTAGCTCAAGCTGAATCGTTGACTTAGCGAAGTCCAGTACGGAGTCAAGCTCCCTTAAAAGCTCTATTCCACTCGCAAGTAATACACCCTTATTCTGTGTTAACGCGCACATCATCCCTCCCTATGTATTACGGTGGGAGAGTAGCTAATAGTCGAAATACTCATGGAATCACTAGTTCGTTGGAAGAAAAGTTTTTGAATACCTCTTCTCCAGAATAGTACCTATGCGGTAAGACATCTCCGTTAATGTATCCAGTAAAACATGCATGCTACGCCTCTCAGCTAAATACCCGTAAGATGCCTTAAGAAGTAGCCAGACACTTCTTGCTAAAGGAACTAGAAAATACACCCATCCAGACCGTCTCCTATAAAACATGTAGACGTACCCTGGATGACTCGGTAACCTCCCAGCCAAAGCTGTGACTAAATCAACCTCGCGATCATCACCTTCATGGCATCCAAGCATATTCCCATCGCCAAGCAAGCAAGCGTCAACTATCAATTTGCCGTCAACAAACATGCTAAGGAACTCCTTAGGCACATTCACCCCACTCCCCTACCAGTAGGTCGCAGGCATTCGTTAAAAAAGACAAGTCAATGTTCTGCGGTCCGCAGAATCATACCTTAATCCATTAGGCGCCCTGCATAGTCTCAAGGCTACCACAACGTACCGCAGAACCGTCGAATTACTGCGTGCCTTATAAGCGACACGCACTCGCCTCACCTCATGAGGTGACACCTACCATGAACCTCAGGAAGAAATCAAGAAAAGGTATAACTGGCATCGAGGCCGCCATCGTCATGATAGCGTTCGTAGTAGTCGCTGCGGCACTAGCATTCGTAGTGCTGAACATGGGAATGTTCACCAC
>CAYNPH010000005.1:0-52764 GCA_964399035.1 uncultured Desulfurococcaceae archaeon | reverse complement strand
TCCAAGCAAACTACCACCACCACAGCCACCTATTCTACAGCACCTACACGCGAGGATACTTCATACAGGTCAAAAGCAACAACCCAGACTACGACTGGCACCAAGAAAACAACTACCCACCAAGACTCAAAGTGAATAAGTGACTGTTGCATCACCGGTGCTTGGCTGGCACCCTGCCAAGGCTCTTTTTAACTTCTTGAGTCACTTCACCGCTTTAATGCATACTAGCCTGTCCCCTTCCTCGACCTTGCTGTTGGCTTGCGGCGCGACTATTAGGTTATTGCCTCGGATTAACGCGGCTACCTTTACGGCCCGGCCTCCGACCTTCTTGGGTAGTGAGGCCTCCATCTCCGCGATCGTATGTCCCGCCTCGTCCTTCCCGACCCTATACTCTATCAGGTCCGCTGTGCCCTTAGCCGTGGTTACTTCGCTGAGGAAGTCCGCGACTCCGGGTTCGAAGGTTGCTGACGCGAGTAGCCTGCCTAGGATTTTGGATGGTATTACGCGTGTTGCGCCCGCCTCCTCCAGGAGTTCCTTCGCCTTACTGCTCTTCGCTAGGCAGACGACTTCCGCGTCCCTATTCATCTTCCTGAGCATGAGGACAGTGTGCACGGCCTTCGAGTCGTCGGAAAGGCATACAACCACTTTCCCCGCCTTATCGGCGGCCGCCCTCTTAAGGACCGACTCATCTGTCGGGTCGCCGGCCACGAAGTCCACGTTCTGCGGGGGCTGCTTCGGTGGTTGGGGGAGGAGCCACCCTATCCTGGCGTTGGGTTCGTTTAGCTGTAGCTCGTCTAGGGCTTCCCTGCAGGTCTCCTCATCACCTATGACGAGTATGTCCACCCTCCTCAACCTGCCTAACCCCATACTCTTCTTGAGGGAGGCGTTCATAAACTCCTCAGCCAGCACGGAAACGAGCATGGTGAACACCGCTATCCCGACAACCACGGTCTCGACCGTCACGAGGGTGCCCCAAGTGGTTTCCGGGGTCACGTCCCCGTACCCTACGGTAGCCATCGTCACCACCGCCCAATAGAAGGCCCTCCATAAGGTTATGTCAGCACGCCCACCCAAGACACCCTCAGTTAAGTAGAAGAGGAACCCGTTGATGAGCACTGAAGCGACGAACACTAGGGCGACGTAGCTCAGCTTACTCCTCCTCAGCATCACCAGCAGCTTCAGCCTCTTCTTAAGCAACATCACTACCGACGGGATCAACGCTTAAACCACCAAGTTAATGAATACGCCCATAGAAACTTTACCTTTAAGGTTCCGTAGCTGGCGTGAGTCACAGCATGGACACTAAGCGCTTAACAACCTCATCCGCCGAAGGCCTATTCACGGGGTTAACGTCGAGCATCTCCCTGAGGAGCCCCCTTAGCTTAGGGTCACCCACCCTACTCAGGGCTTCCCTCACGGCCCCCGGCGACCTCACAGCCTTCACCCCGTCCACCACCTCACCCGTCAGGGCCTCGAGGAGGAGGTTACCCAGCTGATACACGTCAACCCTGTTCTCCATCCCGGCCTCGCCGGCCTTAGCCGCTAGGTCGCTGAAGACCTGCTCTGGGGCGCAGTACCCGGGCGTGCAGAGCGTTGCCTCCCTAGTCATGGACGTTACCTCAAGCAACTTCCTGACGCTCGAGTAGTCCCCAACCTTGACGAAGCCCTCCTTAGTCACGAGTATGTTGCCTGGCTTTACGTCGCCGTGCACTAGCCCCCTAGAGTGGATGTACCTTAACGCATCGCCGACCTGGATCCCTAGGATAGCTACGGACCTCACGTCACCTCGGAAGCTCCTTAAGTACTTCCTCAGCGAGCCTCCCTCGACGAACTCGTAAATCACTAGCGGCGCTACCTCAGAGTACGCCATCAGCTTAACCACGTTCGGGTGTCTTAACCTCTTAACGGCCTCAACCTCCGACGTCACGCCCCTAACCAGCGACTCCGGGAGTGTGGGGGCCTCAGCCCAGTCACTCCCGCCTTCAAGCACGGGTATTAAGACCCTATGCAGCTTGAGGGCTACGAGCGACCCGTCCTCAACCCTGCAGGCGTAAACGCAGCCCCAGCCACCGCACCCGACTAAGGAACACTCAGCGTTGAGTAGGGGGAACCCACTAACTAACCTCGCCAATCCCTCACCAACCACGAATCTCTTCCCGCTCAACGGCGGGGTAACTCCACGCACGTCAATGCAGGGTATGCGCGCCCTAAGGAACTCACTCACGCTACCCCAACTACTTACACCTGACTTAACGTGCCTCGAGCTAGGCGATCCCATAGTTGCTGAGGTGCCAGCCGGTCTCCTAGTAACCCGTGCCGGCGGGGGTGGCGGGGAAGGTGGGGGAGGGCTTGATGCTAGCGGGCTACCCAGCCCCGCTTCGCGACGGTGGGGCATTGGCCGGTGCTTGAATATCCCTGTGAATAGCGCCGTAACCATGCCCATACCTATCGCCACGTAAGCCAAGCTAGTCCCCATCTTACCGACGTATGTGAGGAACTCAAGCTGCGGTGGCGCGGTGAAGCCCAGCGAGTCCCTCACCACGCCAGCAACGTAGAGAGCTATTAACGCCGTTACGAAGATCCAGAAAGAAGCCCACGCGTCACGCTTCCACACAGCCACCCTAACAATCTTCAGAACAACCCCGTAAAACACTATGAGGACGGCCGACTTAACTAAGGTAACGATAACGTCGCCAATATCGACCACGCCCCCAGCCTCAACCCTTAAAGCCACGCGAACTACTTCAGACACAACGTAAGAGAAAGCCGCTATAGCTAAGGCAGCCGCAACGGCCGCAAGGATCGCTAAGCGCCCCTCCCTCAACACCTCCTCACTCACCACTACACCACCACCTCAACCCTAGGCTCCACACCTAATAACGAGGTCAGCAAACCTAGCTGGCCTCCTAAGGAGGGAGTCACTGCAGATCCTCTTTCTATTATCAAGGTATGCCATCGTCCCTTATCATTCATTTACTCCGCTACTCTTAAATTAGCTTTGCTTAGGCGGCACCATGTTGCTTCGCCCACTCCTCATACTTCCGTATCTGTTGCGGCGTTGTTGCTGGTTTCACTTTCCGTATTGCTGTGAGTATTTCTTCTTTGGTTATTGATTCTACCCTGTATTTTGCTTGCTGTAGTTGCTGAAGGTTTTCTGCTTTTGTTATTGTTTCGTATATGTGTGGGTTTGCCCTTCTTAGCATTGCCATGATTGCTTCTTTGCATGCGTTTCTAATGTCTCTGCCAGAGTAGCCTTGGGTTATCTCCGCTAGTTCGTCGTAGGTTATTCCTTGGAGTTTGAATCCTTTCTTCTCTATTTCTAGTTTGAATAATTGTTTCCTTGCTTCCTTGTCTGGTAGGGGTATGTATATGCGTTTTTCGAATCTTGATAGTATTGCTTCGTCGAGCATCCATGGCTTGTTCGTTGCGGCTATCACTACTACTGGCTTGTCGAGTTGCTTTGATTTGAAGCCGTCGAGCTCCGTTAGGAAGGTTTGAACCACGCCCGTAGCTGCCTCTCTTCCCGTGTCTCTCTTCGCCACTAGGGTTTCTATTTCGTCGAAGAATATTATTGAGGGTGCCTTCCTGTAGGCTACGCGGAATATCGCTGATACCATTCTGGGTGAGTCGCCTACGTAGCGTGAGAGGACGCGATCCACGCTCACGTTGAAGAACGTTGCCTTAAGCATGTTTGAAGCGGCCATGGCGAGCATCGTCTTGCCCGTGCCTGGCGGGCCGTATAGGAGGAAGCGCCTGGGGGGCTCTATCTTTACGGGGGCTTCCGGCTTCGCTATTGAAAAGTATATCGCCTCCATCAACGCCTTCTTGACCTCGTCCAGGCCCGCTATGTCGTCCCACGTGACGTCCGCCTTAGCTATGAGGGCCTCGGCCTGCGTCTCGAACTCCGCGTCCAAGCGTGAGGCCTCACCCGCCCTAACCGCCTTAGGCTTCCCCACGTGGGTCACTGGTTGCTTCCTTAACTCCTCCCTAACCTCCTTAGGTAGCTGGGCTACGGGTACTGCCTCACCGCTTCTCAGCTTCCTTGCCAGGGCCTCGTACTCCTTAGCTAGCTTCAGGAGGTCCTCGCCGCCAACGCGCTTGTACTTGGCTAGCTCCCTAAGTAGCTCGGCGACCCTCCTAGCCTGCCTGGCCGCGGCTAGGGTGTCGCCCTTAGCTAGGGCTTTCTCGAGCTTCCTCTTCGCCTTACGCACCTCCTCGTGGAGGAATGATGTTGGGTCCACACCCACTTACGCCTACCCCGCACGCATTCATTGCTGGTGAGTGCCTCCCGCCCTGAGGGGAGGCCGGAATTAAGGGGCCGACCTTTGCGGCGTTCAAAAACATTCCTCGGCTTTAGGCTTCGCCGTGGGTTCTGAGGCGTGCCTGCTTGAGGCCCTCACGTGTACTCCTTTTCTTCCTCTTCCTCCTCTTCCTTCTCTCTTAGCTTGACGGTTAGTTCCTCCTCCACGGCTTCGGGACTTAGCTCGGCTTTCTCTACCTTCTCCCACATCTGCATGATTTCCTTGGTTGCTTCATCGACCTCGACCCTAGCGAACTGCGCTCCTAGGATCTCGTTTATCTTGTCGACGTTCTTCTCGAACATGTCCTCCTGGAACTCGACCTCCGTTAGCGCCTTGATGAGTCTCTCGGGCTCAACGGACTTTATCTTCTCCCAGATCCCCTTCTCCTTCAGCCTCGCCTCCCACTTCTTCAGCCTTAGTAGGTTGCTTAGGGCTCTGCGCTGCTTCATGAGGGAGTTGTACTCCCTTAGCTTCATCTTCACTTCAGCGTCTATGTCCTTGATCTTCTCAGCTAGGAGCATCTTCTCAACTTCGGACTTACCTATCCCCTGCCTGAAGAGGTCCTTCTTAGCCTTCTCTAGCCTCTGGATCTCGCGTGAGAGGAGCTGTATTTGATTGTCTATCCTTAAGCGCTCCTTCTCCAGCTCCTCCGGCTTAACCGTTTCGAGCCAGTCCTTCCTCTTGAATATTCTACCTAGCATTCGACCCACCTACAAAACCTGTTTGAGTGTTTCCTTACGATGATTAAAAACCTTCTATTAATCGAGGAGGGGTCACATAGCACGCCTCAGCACCTCCCTCAGCGCCGCGATCTGTATTTCCTTCCTCCTCCACCTCTCCTCAAGGTCCTTGAGCACCTTCAGCTCCTCCTCCTCGAACCCCTTGCCTGACTCTATTTTCTCAACCATTCTCTCAACCTCCGCCGTGAGCTTCGCATCACCTATCGCCCTCAACCTCCTCAGCGCTTCAAGGCGGAGCTGCCTTAACTCGAGCTCAACCCTTAAGTTATCCAGCACCGCCTTCTCGGCGTTGAGTACCTCCTCGATGGTGCCCACGTACCTCCCCTCCTTAACCGCCTTCTCCCTAGCCTTCTCGAGGAGCCTCACCCTAGCTTCCTGCTCCTTAATGTCCTTGAGGAGCTTAGCCACGACCTTATCATCCTCCTTAATGCTGAACTCCCTGTACCTACCCCTCAGCGACTTGATTAGCCAGGTCGTGAACACCACTATGGAGGCGGCGAAGCCCGCCGTGGAGCTTATTAGGTAGGCTGACGCCGGTAGGAGGCGCTTGTACGCCTCCTCAAGCACCTTCCTCCCCGTTAGCCCCTCGAAGACTTCCGCGCTCAACCCTTAACCACCTCCCTGAATCCTCGTTAGGGCCTCGGGTGAGTACTTGAAGGCCGTCACGCCTCCTTCGGTGATGATTACCTTCCCTAGGCCCTGCGCTTCAAGCCTTGCTAGGGCGACCCTCACCGCGGCCGAGTCCTGAACCCCTGACTTAGTCGCTATGTCTGAGGCTAGGAGCATCGGTTCCGCGGGGGATGAGGCCGTCGCCGTTAGGAGGGCGTCCTCACTCATGACGTAGTCCATGACTCTCCTCACGGTCTCCTCAGGTAGTTCGGGTTTCACTAGCCACTCGTTCCTCTCCGCGGCCGGGTCGGCGGGGCTCCTGTGGACCTCCCCGGTGAGTAGATCCACTAGGTATAGGGTGGCGTTCCTCGACACGAACGTCCTGTGCATTTCCTTGCCCGCGACGTACTCGATCGCCTTTGACGTGAAGCCTGTTGGGGACGCCACGACTATTATGGTGTAGTACCCGTTTGCCTCCGCGTCCTCGACCCTGCGCTTGACCTCCTCAACGACCTCCGCCAGCGTCACGGGCCTCGCGTCGAAGCCTTTGGAGGTGTAGGAGTCCTCATGTAGCTTCACCACGGCGTCAACCACTACGTCCCTGCGCTTGAATATGAGGCCTTTCCGCTTAACTAGGGTTAAGCCCCTACTGACGGGGGATCCTGCCTCAGACTCGCTTAGGGTGTAGGTTCTCCTCTCGTCCCACTCCTTAACGTACGTCACGTCCTCAGACCTGGGGTCGTAGATCCCCACACCGGCCTTAGGTGGTGAGGCCTTGAACGCTACCCTCCTTAAGTACGCCTCCGCCAGCGCCTCGGCCTCCTCCGAGGTGATCACGTGTCCCTCGACCTCACCCCTTAACGCGGCCTCAACCTCCCTGAGCCTCTCCTCCAGTAAGGCCTTCTCAGTTCTTAAGCCCTCGAGCATGCGCTTGTACTCCTCGGCCTGCGCCCTCAGGGACTCCACCGCGTTCTTGAGGGACTCCGCCTCAGCCCTTAGGGCCTCGGCCGCGCCGGCGTGCTGCGAGTACTGAGTGCTTAGCCTCTCGAGCTCCGCCTGCTTGGCGACTAGCTCTTCCCTAGCCTTAAGCAGCTCCGCCTGCAGGTCCTCGAACCTCCTCACCATCTCCTCGTAGAGCTTAGTGATGCGTTCCTTCTCCGCCCTAACCCTCTCTAACTCGGCGGCGAGGGACGCGACCTCCTTAACCCCGCCCGCGGCGGACTCCTCCAGCGCCTTTAGGTGCTCGTAGAGCCTCTCGCGCTCCTCCTCTAGGGTGGCTAGGCGCTCACGCATCTCCTCAACCCTGTACTCCTCAAGCACCTTCCTCCTGACCTCTTCCTCGATCCTCCTCCTCAACTCGCCCGCCTCAAGCACCTTCCTCACGGCTTCCTCGATCTCCGAGACCGTCTCCAGTAACCCGTACCTCCTAACATACCTCACCACCGCCTCCTCGATCTTCCTCCTCCTCGCCCTGTACCTCGCCTCGAACGCCGCCGCTAAGTCACCCATTAGCGGGCCCCACGCCTTATCCAGCATGTTGTACTGTCTCTCGTAGTACTTCCTCACGAGCTCGTAGACCTTCCCCTCCCTACGCTTGATGAACTCCACTATCGTGTCGATGTCTAGGGAGTCGAACACCTTGAACTCCTCGAAGTCCTGCAGGAGGCGGTACTCCTCCTCCTTAAACATATTAATTATTGATTCCTGCCCCTCGCCGTTGAGCTTGAAGGACGCGGCAAGGAGGAGCATCGCCAACCTGTACTTACCCTTAATCAGCCTTGAAACCTCGGGCGAGAGCCTCGTCGAGCACTTCAGTATGAAGTCCTTGTAAGCCTTCCTAACCATGTTCCAGAACTCAACACGCTCCTCCTCAGAGTAAGTCCTCCTCAACGACTCAAGATCCTCCTGAAGCACGATCTCAGCAGGCCTAAGCACCTCCTCCGGCGAACACTCCGGCGGAGGAGCCAGCTCCCCGAACCCGGACCTACCGCTCCCACCTAACCCGTAACTCATGCGGGACCACCCTCAATGTACGAAACCTCCTTAACGAGCCTCTCAAAAACGTGCGGAGCCGCAGCACCGAAGCCCTCAACCCTAACCCTGAGCACCCTAGACCCGTCACCCACCTTAAGGAGGTCGAACCTAACCGTAGCGACCCCATACCTAGAACGAACCCTGTAAACCCTCGACAACCCCGAAGCCGACTCAGAAACAAGCACACCCTTAAACTTACTCATAACGAACCCCACCACACCCCAAACATCCTCAAACCCCTCAGCAACCCTGAAACTACGCTCAAGAACCAACGGCTGGACAGCGAAGTCGGGCTCGCCAAGAGACCAAACCCTAACAGCCTCCCTACTAAACCTCGAAAGCAGGTCGTCAACAAACCTAAGCATCTCATCAGGCCTGCCATCAACAAGCAGGACACCAGCACACAGCTTCCGAACACTGAAGCCCTTAACATCCGACCACTTCTCCAATACATACTCCAACCGCTTTCTATCAGCATCTCCGCCCAACTCAACCATCACCAAATAAATCGGAGACACCCAATAATATATCCGAAAACGGAGTATAAAAAGCTAACAGAAAAAACAGAGCAAATAAGAAAACAGCTAATAACTGGAAATAATGAAAGACTTAACCTAATATAAAAGATAAGAACTCAGAAACTAAGCACTGGGATTAAGTTAGAGGAAGTTATCGGGGGCTTGAGGGAACTCCTCCTACTGCACGAGGAGACATGAGGAAGAGCCCTGCAAGGATTTACCGAAGATTGAGGTGCTTGTGGGGGAATGGCCCCTTATCAATGGATTAATCAGGCAGGTTAGCTTACTGATAGTGGAGATTATGGTGGGGTCAATAGGATTAGTTAAGTAATGCGGGTGAATATGGGCTAGAACCTATACTCTCGGTTACTCTGGGTACCCCTTAGAATGTCGCTTCTAGAGCCTCTCTATTACTGCCTTAAGCATTTCGCAGAGCACGTAGGCCTTGTTGAGTAGGTCGTCCTTAGGCACCCCCGCACCGCCGTGCTTCACTATGAGGCGTAGCTCCCTGTATTCCTTCAGTAACGCCTTATCGCCGACCTCGTTCAGGACGCGCCAGTACGTGTCCATCCTTAACTTCCTTAACTCCATTAACGCCTTATCTACTTCATTATCCTTTATGGCTAGCTGCGCGCTGTAGAGCGTGTTGAGTAAGTCTGTGAGTACCTTGTGCCTTCTCTTAAATTCATCTAGGCTTGCAATGCTCTTCACTAGGACACCCTGCGCCGCGTGGTCACCAGCGCTACCCAAAACCACGACAACCTTATCGCCTAGGTTCTCAGACTCAAGAACCAGGCCCTTCCTTATTAAGGCGTTCGCGACTCCCACAGGGAGCTCTACTGGCACATTGGTCGGCGCCTTTATCACCGTCTCCCCGCGCTCCTTAACCCCCACGATGAATGTGGGGCCCGCCGCTGAGAGCCTTATTGCGTCACCTTCCCTGAGCTCCCTACGCTCTCCTCTCTTCAGCTTAGCACCGTTGATGAACGTGCCGTTCCTCGAGCCCTTCCCTTCCGGACCGTGGTCAATCACGATGAGCTTCCTTACGTTCCCTTCCCTCCTCTCCACGAGTAGCTTGGCGTGCCTCCTGCTCACAGTGAGTGACTTGAAGCCCGTGAGCGACGCCTCCCCCTCCCTAATGGGGGGTGAGGCAGGGTATATGAGGACGTCAAACGGGCTTAAGCCCTCAACAACGGGTGTGAGTGTCCTTAGATCCTCCGACGACGGCCTACCTAGGAAGTACTCGGTTCTCCGCAGGATGAACTCACGGTCCTCACCTTTAACGCTCCACACGAGCACGTAGTTAGTTGTCACGGTAACGTAACCCTCCGCGTAAGTGTGAGTGTCGTTACTAGGAACATTTCTGTGAAGATGAACTTAAACTTAACTTTAGGCAAACCAAGTCAATTTAATCATGCGGTGTCGTGGGTTCGTAATGTATGAGTACCTCGACAACCCGTCCCGGCCCTAAGGCGTTCTTGACGGCCCTCTCAACACGTTCCACCCCGTGCGTTTCCTCGACGCTTAGCTCGGGCCTCACGTGGATCTTCATGTCGACGTAATATATTTCCCCGTAAGACCTCGCCGTTCTCTGCATACGGTCTTTTTAGGTTTCCGTAGGTGGTTCATCACGGTTTCCCCTAACCCCCTCCCTACCCGACCGAGGAGCGGGTAACGGGAACCAGGAGGTCACCAGTGGGTTTGTTTAGGTGTTGCACCTTATGAGTTTACTGGGCATATCCCTATGAGACGGGTCCTACGGAGACCTTAAAACCTACAAAGAACAAGCACACCCCTAATAAATGTTTTCTGCCCTACCTTGATAGGAAGGAATACCGTAAGCTTTACTATTTAGGTATACCTACATAGTAAGGCATATAATATTTGAGTAATGTATTAGGTGTATTGGTGATTGTGGAGTGCAGACTGTTACTATTAAGGTTAGTAGGAGGGTTGCTGAGGTTGCTGAGGAGATGGTTAAGTTAGGTATTGCTAGGAGCCGTAACCATGCCTACAATATCATTATTGAGGCTGGCCTCCCTGAGATAATGAAGCTTATTGAACGTAAGAGGAGGGTTAAGGAGCTTACTGAGAGGTTCCTTCGTGAAGGCCTACCCTACGAGGAACTACCGACAGCAGAGGATGTTGAGGAGGCTAGGAAGCGTTGATCTACCTCGATACTAATGTTCTAGTGGCCTACATTAACCCTAAAGACAAATTACATGATAGGGCAGTGCCCCTCATAACGAAGTATAGGGAGAGCGGGTTAGTCATTTCACAGTTAGTTGTTGTGGAGTTGCACTCAGTCTTTAGTCGAACCATGAATATAAGTGATGCCGAGCTTGAGGCGCTGGTTAACTACACCGTAAAGAAGTGCGGTGCTGAGGTAGTCCCTATTGAGTGGGATGAACTCTACAGCAAGTCATTAGACTATGCTAATAGGCTTAAATTAAAGACGCTAGACCTACTCCACGTTATAGCAGCACACCTAATAGGTGCTGAAACCCTGATCTCCTTCGATAGAGACATAAACAGTAAGGGCAACACTATAGAGAGCCTACTTGAGGTAAGGGTAGTGGGACTCTAACTTAGTGTGAACCACTTACTGGAGTCCTAGGTGATCACCTACCCACTGAGTTTTCCATGTATTAGTCCTAGTACGAGGGAATACACGTAGGATTAAGTATAGAGAAAATGAGGGAGATCTGGTACGCCTTATAGCCCGTACCCCTAGCTACTAGGTTATCGCTAATCGCTACGATCCTCCTGTGAGCTAGCTTAACGCTGGAACCTTCAGCACCTTACCTAGCTATGTGGTAGGGGGTCGGCATTTCCGTTCTCGGTCCTCCTAACCGCTACACTCACCGCTAATGTAATACTGAGCGTGTTCTCCTCCCCATCCGGCTACATAGCCTCTAAGGAGGGGCTGACCTACGCACTAGCTACTGAGAAGGTCTTTGGGCTTAGGGGGCTCTGCCGTACCGGCACTCTGGGCAGGCTTCGTATGTGTTGGGTGGTTAGGGACTTGCTGAGGCCCAATCCTTGGGAAAGGCCTAGCATGGATGAAGCACTTAGGAAGCTAGTGAGTACGCTAAATAAGATCACTTCTTAGGCAGTACCCCCTCTACCACCATTCTATGGAATGACTCTTTGATGAGGAGTACGGAGGTAGTCCGTACTTAATAAGGTGGAGCAGAAGCTAGGCCAAATGCTTTGCGTAGTGAGTTAAAGCTATTGCTGAGGTGCTTGACCTCGAGGTAGAGATGCGGAAGGGAGGGAAGGTTATCGAGGGCATGGCTGCACCTCTGGAGGTTGATGGCTAATAACGTGAGGGGTTTATCTATGGTGTTTACGTATTATTTTGTGGTGCTAGGTTGTGGCCAGCGTTATTGCTGTTACAGAGAGGGTAGCCAGACGTATTCGGGAGGAGGCCCGTAAACTCGGTATCAGTGTTGAGGAGTATATTCTCGAGCTTGTTACGCAAGGTCTCGACCCTAGGGATAGGGCTTTAGAGTATGTTGAGGTGGCGAAGGAGCTACTTGAGCAGGCTAGGGAGGAGCTTCGAAAGGGTGATGTGAGACAGGCTGCTGAGAAGGTGTGGGGAGCGGCTGCTCTAGCAGTAAAGGCATACGCTTCCTGGAGGGAGGGCAGAAGGTTAGCGAGCCATCGGGAGTTATGGGAATACCTTGATAAGATAGCCGCCGAACTCGGGGGGTGGGTCATTCATGCTTGGCATGACGCTAACGCTATGCATACCTGCTTTTACGAGGGCTGGTGCACGGTGAGGAGTGTGGAAGCTGCGTTAGAGCAGGTGGGAGAATTCATTAAGGAGGTGAGCATTAGGGTCAAAAGGAAGGACTAGTCAATCTACTCACTCAAGGACACTTAACATCTCTGTCCAATAGGAGTTACGTACTAGCAGGGTCGAGGGGGCAAAACTTTGGGTTATAGGCTTTCTGTATTGTTCTTTATCCTTTATTATGTGGGGATGTTTTAGGTGTGGTGGGTGCGGGGTGATAGGGGCTACGCTCCGAGCCCCGTGGGGCTTGGCTTCGTGGATGGGAGCCCCGTGCCGCTGGGCCCGACCACCGCCCATGACCCGATGACGTCAAGACGAGGCGAAATCAATGAAACCACACCACAATAAAACAAAAAGACACAGAGCGATACGGTAGAGGAAGCGGTAGGTGATACGTAGTTAATTCTTAACTTGAGGCGACCCCTGCAGCCCCCCAGTACTTATTCGTGGGGTTCTTGGCGTGTTTGTCTTAGCTCTAGCTTATGGAATCGTGCTAGCGTACGTCATAGCCCTCCTCATAGTTACTGGAGGGCACGTATTAGGAATTACTTGAGGGGGTGAGAAGCCATGGCTAAAGTAGAAGGGGTGTTAAGGCACTTAACTTAGCAGTACTAAATGCTGTAGGGATGGCGTACTTACTCATAGGCTCCATCTCAGTAGCTAACTGGTGTGCTAGCTTAGCCAGTACTCAGCAACTCTACCCCGACTTCATACCGGGGGACTTGGGGTTTGCGCTAGTAACCTGACGGTAGGTGTATCGTTAACGACGTCCGTATACTACGCCTTAAGAGGGAATCAAGCTATGCACTTAGCAGTTGCGGTCTGCGGTACCTGGCTAGCCCTAGGTGCCTCAGTAATTCAGGTCATGGTCACAGCGGCTACCGTGCTTGATGCTGTGATAGCGGGTGAGGAGCTGAATTACGTTACCGTCAGTAAGTATTTACTGAGGATGGATGCGATGCTGGGCTGTATTGTAATCCCTATCTCCGTGCTCTACACTGCCTCAATACTGGAGGGAAATTCACCGCCGCGGTCGGTAGTTCCGGGAAGACTCGTAAAGCAGTATTATGATTCTGAGAGCATACCATGCAGTGCGTTCAAAGAGCCTACTTAATCAGAGCAGAGAGCTTGGATATACAGGGCCTCACACTCCGTCAGCTTAGGTAAGTGCCCTAGCTAACCACCACGGCCGTGTTAATGGCTGTCGCCACCAGCGCCTCCCTAACCTCAGCCTCCCTAGGCCCGGTACCATCATTCAATGTTGGGTCAACTTAACGAGGTTCGTTAAGCGGGCTAAAACCTTTTACCAGTTACCCGCGCAGCGGCTTCACGCCCCCTACGCGTACTGGAGGATCACATGCAGTAAGTACGTAAGGGACGTTGTTAAGGCGAGCCACGTGATCGCCGCGAGCGCCACGCACTTAACCGCTACCCGCACCTGCGGTGGGCAGGGCAACGTGTCGCCGCAAGCTATGGTGTAGTGGCCGGGCTTCTCGAGGGTAACGCCCAGTGCCGCCGCCACCGCCGCAATCGGGTGACCCGCGTTAACGCTTTCCGTTACGCGCGCGTTCCTCAGCCAGCACCTCACGACATTACGTAGCACCGCCCCAGTTGCGGGGGGCGCTAACAGTGCTATTAGGGCGGCCGTTAGCCTTGCGGGAACGTAATTGAGTAGCGTGTCGGCCTTGGCGCTGAACCACCCGACGTCAGCATAACCTCCCTCTTTAAAGCCTAGGGCACCGTCTAGGGTGTTGGCGATCCTCTGCGCTAACCCGCCTAGGGGGCCGAGGAGCGCGACGTACAGTAAGGGTGATGTGAACCCATCAACCAGTGACTCCGCGAGGGACTCCACGGCGGCTGAGAGCACGTGTCCTTCGTCAAGCGATGAAACGTCCCTCCTAACTATACCCTGCGTCAACTCCTTCGCCCTACCCCAATCCCCTCGTGATGCGGCCTCACGTACCCCGTTGACGGTATCTATGAGTAGCTTGATGGGTGCTGAGACCTTAATGACGTAGCCCGCCGCCAGCACCCAAGCAAGCGGTGATACCGACCAAGCAACCCAGAGTAAGGCACCGTAAGCGGTTAGGTGGGTGCCCATCACGGTGAACCACGTTACCGCACCCCTAACCCTTGAGGAACCTGGCTTACCCAGCGCCCTAGCCATGACGAAGGCAGTGTGGACCGGGTGGAGCCTTAAGGCCAGCCCGGAGTGGTAGGGGTACGCAATGTCCAGTAGCACACCCAAGAGTATGGCGGCGACCACGTAGGCCGGGTCACACGGGTAGATGAACTCAGGCATGAAGCCCCTTAACACCCTCAACACCGTCCCGAACTCACGTTACGGTGCCTAGCAAGGCCGCCAAGGTTGCTAGGGCCGCTAGCCTACCAACCTCGTAAGCAGTCCCTAGCACGTCTCCGTTCACGAAACCCAACCTACGCTCAGCATCGAAAACGACTAACAAGGACATGAGCGCCGAGAACCCCGCGATGATCGCCAGTGCCGCGGCGTAGTGAGGGCCTAGGAACGCGAGGTAGGTGGCGGTGATGATCACCATGACTAACAAGTTCGATGCGAGAGACCTTCCGAGCCCGGAGAACTCCACGAACGCCTTACCCATGCCCTCGTAAGGCTCGGGAGTACCTACCGCGGCACTAACAAACATCGCCTCGGCCGCCGCGGCGTGACCAGCGGCCAGTACGGCGTAAGTCTTCAGGGTAGTGACGCCCCTAACCACCGCCAGCCCCGCCAGCACATGCGTTGCTAACGCGTACGTGAGCACGAAGTTAGCTGCGAGAGCCATCAGCGCGAAAGCCCCTTTACGCGGGTCCTTCACGATCCTTAGGGCGGCATCACCGCGGGCACCCGCACCCACCGCGTCGAAGTAGTCCGTGAAGCCATCGACATGTATTCCCCCGGTGAACAGGAGGTACGTGATTAGGTATGTCACCGCACCTACTCCAGCATCCCTCAGCGCGTGCGTAGCGAGTAGTGCCGCGCCCCACGCAACCAGCCCGGTCAGTAAGCCCACCGCTGGCGCTAGGTAGAAGTGCTTAGCCGCACTAACTAAGCTACGCCCTCTGCCCGTGGGTATCCGAGTCATGAGTGAGATTAGGGCTAGGAGACCCTCAATGAGACCCGGGCCCGTGGCTTAACACCTCCTCGAGCACCTTAATCAGCCCTTCAGCCTCATTCCTGAGCCTCACAGCGACCCTTGTGTAGTGCTTGCTCAAGCCGTGGAAGCTTGACGCGTCCCTAACGCAGTAACCCCTCCGTAGTAGCTCCTCCGTCAAGCCCGGGTTCTCGATCCATTCATGCTTGACCAGTACGTACGGCGCTTCGGACTCAAACACCTTTAGCCCTAATGACGCTAACGCCCTAACCAAGTACTCCCTCTCGCCCCTAACCACGTCCCTAGTTAGGGATAAGTACCTCCTCAACTCACCCCCGCACTCGGTGAGGGCCCTGCGAATAATGCATTCAGCCAACCCATTAACATTCCACGCCTGCCTCACGGACTCCATTAGCGAGCATACCCGCGTGTCTGAGCTGAAAACAAACCCTGCCCTAAGCCCAGGCACTGCTAAGGTCTTAGTGAAGCTAGCGACGATTACCACGCCCCCTAACCCGGCGAAGCGTTGAAGCGCTAATGGCTCGGAGAACTCCTTGAAGGCAACATCAATAATTAACGCTGTGTTCGGGGGCATCAGGGACGTTAGCTCCTCAACCCACCCACACCTTAGGGACGAGCCCGTCGGGTTGTTCGGGTCGGAAACCAGGATCGCTGCAGGCCCCCTCACGCCAGTTAAGGCCCTCGCGACCTCCTCCGGGCTAGGTGGCACGAATCGGTTCCCAACCTCCTTGTAGTAGAGACGCCTCACAGTGAGGCCTAATACCTCCTCAAGGCATGCATGATCGCCGAATGTCGGCTCCAGAACAACTAGGGTCTTAACTCTGAGGGCTAGAGGTAGCACGTGGATTGCCTCCGCCGCCCCGTTCACTGGGATCACCAGTGATGGATCAACGCCGTAGAACGTCGCGATCGCCTCCCTGAGGGCACCGTAACGGTAGTCAGGGTACTTCAGTAGGGCGCCAAACTCTAAGCACTCGTGCGCGAGCCGCAGTAACCACTTCGGAGGTCCCAAGAGGTTTAGGTTTGAGCTGAAGTCAAGCGCGCCTTCCGGGCATCTCCCTCCGTGCTCCCGGCACTTGGTTACCGTGACCAACGATACTGCCTCCTAAGCCAGGTTGGGGTTTTCTGCTTAAAGCGTTTGCTTGTTGAGGCAGAGGGCCTCTGCCCTACGCAGGTCTTCCCACGTGTTAATGTTCATTAGCCAGCGGTCACTGCTGACGGTTACTGATGCCCAGTCACCTCCCTCGCTACGGAATAATGAAATCCCCACGGGCCCCACGCCCTCCACTATTAGGGTAACGACGTTCGCGTTAGGGAAATCCTTAGCCGCGTTAAGGAATGACCGTAAATGATCGGCAGTGATTAGCGGGACGTCTGCCGGTAGCACTAGCAGGGGTTTCCTTAAAGAGGCGGTGACTACCCTTAAGTCGTTGACGTACCCGTCCCCCGGTGTCTCAATGATGTGTATGCGCGGGTCATTGATGAGTGCAGGTACGTGGGTGAGTAGGGGGTGCGTGGTTCGTGGTGACGTGACTACCGCTACGTGGCGTGATACGCTCAGGGCTGCCTTAATCACCCACAAGATCATCGGCGCCCCACACACGTTGACGAGTGGTTTAAGCGCGCCGCCCATCCTACGGGCTTTCCCACCAGCCATCACGGCCGCGGCGGCAACCTCAGCCTGAGTCATCATCCCCTAATACCTCGTCGTAGAGCCGTGTTAGGGCGGAAGCTATGAGCGCCGACACGACATCGTCCTCGAACATCGGGAGCTCCTTAACCGCCCTTAACACGCCCTTAGTCTTCAGCCTTTCGACCCAGTAGGTCGAGAACAGCGCCTTAGCACCAGCGACGTACGTTGCTAGCGCTAGGCTCATTAACTCGTCGGCAACCACCTTAACCGTGTCCTTTAGGAATTCCTCCCTGCTTAAGCCCGGTATGGTTCCTGAGGCGCCATGGAGGTCGAGCTCGCGCGCCGCTATAAGGAAGGCCCACACGTTAGGGTCCTTAAGTACCTTGAGCATCGCCTTCCTCAACCTACTGCGGGCCTCACCCTCGCTCAGGCCCGGCACGGGGGCCTCCCTATACGCCCTCATCGCCTCCTCCACAAGCTCCTCAACGCCCAAGCCCGTGACTGACCTTAACCTGCTGTCGAGGTCAAGGAGCTTCATTCCTTTCCCCACAACCGCTTCCCACACCGCCTTAGCGACCTCATGACCTATCTCCGTGGCTAGCCCCGCCCACGGGTGGGCGCACCCGCACGAGCCGCTGACCCCCTGATAGATTAGGGTCACGTTATCAGTGACAGTCCCGACAGCCCTTGATTCGCACCTCAGGAGTAGGTCGGAGCAGGCCGCTGCCTTAGCCTCCACAACTGTCCTGAGGAGATCCAACGCAGCAGCGCGCGTTAGGCTGTGCCCGACGCCCACAACGACGCTGATCGTTCCCGCGTTGCTCCTCATGCCGACCTTAACTACTGGCGCCTCGTACGTCCTGCTAACCTCAACGCAGGCGGGCGGGCTGAGCCCAACCACGGCCAGCACGGAGACGTCGGTGTGCGGGTTCCTAGACTCCGCTAGGACGTAGTCACTTACTGGCGCGGCGGTAAACACTACCACGGACTCAGCAGGGGGGACGCCGGCGCGGGAGGTAACGCTCCTCGCCAGCCGAAGCAACTCTACCGGTGCCGCACTGAACTCTCCGTTAACCCTGCTAAGCACCACGTACTTGGCGTGCCCTACGCCGCCACCAGTGAATGACGTGCTTAGTGAGGCAGGGTTCGACCTGAGGAACGTTACTAGTAACGTGTTATCGTCGAGTAGCTCAGGCTTTAGCGGCCCCAAGACCTATCAGCCTCTCGTACTCCCTGTATATGGCTTCCTTGATTTCACGTAACTTGAGTCCCTTGACCTCGACGGCAACAGCGGTTCCGCCAGCGCCCACCCCCTCCTTAACGTAACCTTCCTCATACATCCTAAGTCCCGGGTAAGGCGAGTCGCTGAAGGAAAGCTCCGTGAATATTACGGGGGTTGACGGTGAGACTTCCTTTATCAAGCCCTTAATGTCTGAGGACCTATCCTCAACAACCCACCTAGTGGTACCCACAGCTAACTTACCGACCTTAAGGGCTTCAGGGTCAATAGCCTTCATTATGGCTAAGACCGCCACCATCTGCGTCCCTCCCGCCAGCAACACGGTGGAGCCTTCCGACAACGCGCCCGTGGCGAAGCCCGCTAACGCCACGTGGAGGGGGTCCCCCACACAGTCAATAACGCCGAGCGGGTTGCTTGGGTCGCACTTGACCTCACTCCTGAGCCTGTGGATGGCCTTCTCAACGACCTTAACCTTGAGCTCGACGGGGTTGTTTGGGGAGGAGCTGCTGGTCTTCCCTAGCGCGTCGTAACCCAGCCCAACCAGTATAGCCATGGCCGTGGTCGTCCCTCCCGGCATACTCTCACCCAGTATGAAGGCATGTGCCCTCCCCGCGGCCATCCTGCGTCCAAGTAGCTTGGCTTCCGAGTAGAGCTCCCTCGCAGTCCCTGGAGGGAGGGCTAAACTCACGTCAATTCTCCCACCCACCACCTTGCTCGGTAAGGTTATGTGGGGCACCTTAGGCTGCATTGCTGAGCCCGCATCAACAATTACTGCGGGTACCTTCCCTAATTCAATACATGACCTAGTAATAACTGCTGGCGTGGGGAGGCCCTCAGGCGTCACGGGTATTATGTTCATACCCACGGGCATTCCTAAGTAAAGGTACTCAACGTCAAGTGCCGGCGTGTAGAGCGTCGCTTCCGGCGAGGCCCCGGCAATACTTATCCCCGGTATTGTGGAGGTCTTCGTGGACGCTATAACGTAAACACCAACGAGAGTTCCGCTCCTCAGGCCCTCAAGTACAGGGCCACAATCCCCTAACCCATCAACACACCTTACCACTTTCCCTCACCAAGTATACTGGTTAGGGTAACCAAAATCCTTAGCGGTCTGAACCACAGCAAATTAATGGACTAACAGCGATACAGGAACTGTGGACCCGGCATGCCGCGAAAAGCTAGGCCAGTAGAGGAGGTCATTAGGCTCGCCAAGACCCTCTACAGGGATGAGGTCGAAACAAGCACCATTTACGAGGAACTGGCCCGCAGGGTTAGGGATAAACGGGTGGCCGCCAAGCTACGGGAGTTAGCAGCGATCGAGCGCGGACACGCTAAGTTCTGGGAGGAGTTCCTGAGAAAGAGAGGTGTTAAGCTAGGCTTTGAGGGCCTCAGCCTGAGGCTTAGGCTCAAGATCCTCGCACTCAGGCTACTTGGTTTCAGCCTGACGCTAAAGCTACTGGAGATGGGGGAGGATGAGGCGGTGAAGGCGTATTCGGAGTTACTTGACCACCCAGGGCTTAGTGAGGAGGAAAGGAAGGCCCTGAGGAAGATCCTTGAGGACGAGTTAGTGCATGAGGAGGAATTCGAGGAGGAGGAATCCAGGCTTAAGGACTTCCTAATGCACGTGAGGGACGCGGTGTTAGGGATGAATGACGGGTTAGTTGAGATCCTGTCGGTCTCGGCAGGCCTGGCCGGCGCTTACGGCAACCCCACGCCCGTTGCCTTAGGGGGTGCCATAGTAGGGATAAGCGGGGCGTTATCAATGGCTGTAGGCACGTACGTCAGTGTCAAGGCGCAGAAGGAGGTTAAGGAAGGCACACTAGCTAGGATAAGGTTAGCGGCTAAGTACGCCGCCGAGACCCTAGCAAAGCGTGTCCACGAGTACATGGTCAAGAAAGGTCATAGCGAGGAAACAGCGGAAGTAATAGCTAGGGAGACTGCAAGGAACCCGGAACTACTTGGGAGCGTGTTAGCTGAGGAAGAGTACGGCATTAGGGAGGAGACCCTAGAGAACCCTAAGGTCGCCGGCCTGTACACGGGCACGTTCTACGTGATCGGCGCGTTCTTGCCACTCACACCGTACTTCTTGGGATTACCGATAACCTACGCACTAATATCGTCCTTCATCATAGCCGGGCTCATGCTCGGGATCTCCGGAAGCATCATAGCCATATCCTCGGGCCTGCACAGCGCAAAGAAAGCAACAGAGTTAATAGTGTCTGGTCTCGGCTCGGCAACGGTAACCTACTTAATAGGGTTGGCTGCCTCGCTCCTCCTAGGGATAAGCGCGGGTTAACAACGTGGAGGGACCGTCAGCTTAAACACGGCTCTTCATCCCGGGCCCTCAGCTCACGGCAATATCATCACTCGTTAGAGAGGTGTTGACTTTAAATTATTAAGGGTTATCCTGCTGACTTGAAGTGAAATATTTTGCCGATTGTTTTTAACCAGAATAAATTACGGAACGAGTACACGTATCAAACATACATGCCCTATATCCTGTAGCGTTTTTTGTTTAATTCGGCCTGCAAAGGGTTAATATATACCTTTCATATCATCCTTAATCCGGTTACGGTAAAAAGAATTTAATACCTACAAAACTACAGTATAGTGCTGGTAGCGTGGCACAGACGAATAGTACTTTGAGGTGAGGGTCACGGGCATGGTGTTGAAAACCGTAACGCCGGGATTCTACATATTCGTTAGGGTTAAGGCGATCAAGGAGTACAGAGGCATCACTAGGTTCTGCGACTGCGATGAAGCTGAGGTTACACGCTTCGTGAGGGAGACCGTAGAAAAGAACTTCAGGAACTTACCTAAGGCAGTAGTAGATAGGGTGACGGACGAGGTCAGCGCGGCCCTCCTTAAGGAGATGGTTGAGGAACTCTGCAACCCGTGACCCTCTAGGAGCCTTAGCAAAACACGCTGTCTCCCAAGGGAGCGCACGTACTTACTTGTCAGTAGGTATTACGTGCGTTATTGCACGGCATGTCGGGTGAGGGTAAAGCGATTTAATTATCTTCATCAATAAGGTTCACGGGGTAACCGTCTTGAACCCTCAACCCATGCTTGACGTGTGTGCGTTTGGGTACATAACGCGTGAGTGGGAGGTGTTTCCAGACGGTAAGGTGCGTGAGATTATTGCCGGGCCCCCCTACTACTTCAGCGCCGCACTGGCTGAGCTTGGCGATAGCGTACGCGTCGTAACTAAAGTAGCTGAGGAGGACGTAGGCATCCTTGAGAACCTGCGTGGGCTTGGGGTCGAGGTCGTCAACATTCCGGCTAAGTCAACCATGAAGAGTAGGTTACTCTATAAGCCGTCAGGTAGGGAGATAGAGGTTCTGTCACGCGGCGAACCATTCACGCTCGAGGATCTAAGGTTATGCCGTGGGGTAAGGGCTAGGTACATTTACTTGGGGCCCTTAAGCACTGAGGACTTCAACCTGGAGTTCGTTAAGGAGGCAGCAAGCATAGCTCCGGTGGTGCTGGACGTTCAGGGCTTTACGAGGAGGATCGCTGGCGGCAGGGTAGAGTACGTTGATTGGGGGTGGAAGATCGAGGCAGCCCCGAGCATATCGGTGCTTAAGCTTGATGATAGGGAAGGAAAGCTACTGACAGGGGCGGGAGTGCCTGAGGACATCATAGATTCCCTCCACGGCATGGGGTTCAAGGACGTGTTACTCACGACAGCGTGGGGTGTCTTCATCGGTATTAAGGGGCGCGGGATATTCTCAGCACCGTTTAAGGTTAAGGATATAAAGGGTAGGACGGGTAGGGGAGACACTGCTACCGCGGCGTACGTCCACTCAAAGCTTAGGGGCTTGAAGCCAGAGGAGGCTGCGGTCTTCACGGCCGCAGCAACGAGCTTGAAGCTAATGAGGCCCGGCCCGTTAAGCGTTGATGAGGAGGGCGTGCTTGAGTTTATTAGTGAGGAGTACGGTGTGAGGATTTCTGTGCAGTAACACGTAAATACTCCTAGCTCACAGTATTTCTTCGGTGTGCGTGAAATGATTAGAGTGGCCATACCAGCTAACGGACCCGACCTGACCTCAGAGGCGTCGGAGCATTTCGGTCGGGCGCCGTACTTCATCGTGGTTGACGTGGAGGGAGGCAAAGTGGTTGGGGTGAGCACCGTTAAGAACCCAACGCTCGAGCACCACGTTCACGGTGAGGTCCCTCAGCTCATGGCTAAGCTACGCGTCAAGATCGTTGCCTGCAAGGGCATAGGGCCCAGGGCATTGAGGGCGCTTGAGGGTTTAGGTATCGAAACCCTCATCGCTGACCCGGGCTTGAGGACCGTTAAGGAAGTCCTAGATGAGGTGCTAAAGCATTTAGGCCTCACTGCCTGACCCGGCACCCATGTCCTCAGGTATGCCCACGACGTAGTAACCTCTTTCCCTTAACCACTTATCGATCTCGGCAGGTTCCTTGACCCACTCCCGCTTGAATGGGTCGAAGTTCCGGAACGGGATCGTGAACCTGACCCTAACGTTCGCTATGTCCGTTGTGAATAAGTGGTCGAATTCCTCCACCTTAAAAGTCTCCTTGAGCGCGAACCTAAGCCTCGCTCCCCAAGCCGTGCCTACCCTAAGAATCACCGTCACGTACCCCCAGTCCTTCCTCCAGTAAACCTGATTCACGTAGGGATACCTCAGCAAGACCCTCGCTAACTCCCTCGAGGATCGCTTGCTACCAGTCACCACCCTCACCGCAGTCACGGTAGTCGTCCCGGCAATACCCAGTATTGAGGTGCCCCAGAACGCCCCCGACTTGCGTAGGTGGGCTACGTGAACGCCAACCTTCCTTAGGGGGTAGGCGACCCTGAGGCGTTCCTTCATTATCCTAGCTATGTCCACATACCTTAGGAATATGTTCATCTGTAGGATAGCGTATATGAAGAGGTCGAAAATATCCCTGGGGGCTTCGCGCGCGTTGACGCTTGGCTCGATGGTGGGCGGGTGCTCCAGCGCCTCCCTTAATGCGTCGAGAGGATTCATCAATCGCTTCCCCACTAAGTACCTGTCAATTAGCAAAGCTGGCCTAGCGCCCTCATCATGGGCGATGAACCAGCGTACTCTCCCGCCGTACTTCCTCTCTAGAGCGTCAGTAATGAAGCTGGGTCCCTCCCTGAAAGGGTACGTATAGATCAGGAGCGTGCTGTCGACGCAGTCCGTAACCGAGACGAGCCATGGGCGATGAGGCACTTCCCTGACACGACCGACGTTCCCTTTAACCATCACCATCAAGCGCCCGAGCCCCAGCGGCGCCGTCGCGCAGTTAGGGACGAACCTCACGCCCGCCAACCTGAATTTCCTTACGTATGATGTTACCCTGGACGGGGAAACTCTCAACGCATTAGCTATCTCCTTAAATCTTATCGGGGGGCTGAACATCATGAGGGCGTTAACGAACTCAGCCCCATACCTCAGCTTCCTCACGAGGTTAATTAGGGCTTCATGCCTTTTCCTAAAGAGTGCCTTGAGGGCCTCAACGTCCTGCTCGGGAGCCTCTAGCTCTAGGTAATGCTCCAGCTCACCCATGCCTCAACGACCGCGCGTAAATTAATGATGCATGAACGCGAACGCAACGCACCTTACTACGTACGCAAGGATCACCGAGGCCACCATTCCCAGCAGGTGCCCGACCCAAGAGCTAAGCTCCTCGTGAGCTACACGGACAGCTCCCCTAGCGTACCCCGCCACCTCGGGCGCCACCACCGATGCCTGCATCGCCCCGGAAACACCCATCATTGCGCTAAGCACCTTCCCTGCAATACTCAGTAGGGCAACCAACGCTGTCCATAACGGCAACCCGCTCAACGCCGGCAGAACCCTACCTAAGTTAATGATGTAGGAAAGGAGCAGGGCAGCCAGCACGATACCTACGGCCGTGATGCAGGCCTCCTTGATAACCTCCCTTAACCCCATAGCGGTAACACCCACTATCTATTTAAGAGTATTATTCGAACCGTAATAAACGATTGTTAGTTACTTGGTAAGCTCTATTAAGAGTAACGGCAGGAGAACATACAGCATGACCGCAGATATCGCGGACAGTGAGAAGTAAGCAAGCATCACACGCCCTGCCTTAACGAGTCGTGGAAGCACCAGCGTTAACGTGCCCGCCCACCCGTGGAGTAGGGCTAGGACAGTGAACCCGCACCTTATGATGGGGGCTGAGTGAACTAATACTCCCTCACCGTACCCTATGCCGAAGAATTCCCTAGTCACCCTAGGCGCTGCTAGGGCGTAACCGCTTATCATCATCGCGATAGCTAAGACCATCAAGGGCGGCGCCGTTAGCGCCGTCACGTGCCGAAGCACAAACACTAGCTTAAGTAGGCTTCTCCCCCTACTTGACCCCATCACTCACCGCCCCTCTGCGACGAGTACCAGTTATCTATTTCCTGGAAGCTTGGGTGTCTCACCTCCTTAGGCACGCCGACCGGTATTACGTAGAGGGGTGCCTCGTCCTTACCTGCCTTCACTACGGACGCTACCCAGTCATCATGGAATGCCCCCACAACGACAGTTCCTAGGCCGAGCGCCGTAGCCATTAAGTACACGTTCTGTGCCGCGTGCCCCGCCTCCATGTAGACGTACCTGACCCCTCTTTCACCGTAGACCTTCGTTGTGCGTTCAAACACCGCACACATTACCAGATCAACTGGCGCGTCCCTAACCCAAGGCTGGTTTAGGGATGCCTTAGCCAGCTCTCCCCTTAGGTCGCCATCCCTCACCAGGGTTAGGGCATGCTTCATGACGTCATACCTATACACTCCTGCCCTCAAGTACTTGCCGGGCTCGAGCAGGACTCCTTCGTTCCCCACGACCACGTACAGTACTAGGGGGTACGTAGCGCCCGCGCTGGGGGCGGCCCTGAACCTGTGGGCTGGGTCGGTTATTCCCTGTGCCGCCCAGAGAATCATTGAGAGTTGAGTTACCGTTAGTGGTTCGTCCTTGTATTCCCTTAGGCTCCTCCTCCAGAGTATGGCTTCCTCAACCGTAACGTTACTTACCTGGTGCGGCAGTGGGAGGTAAACTGTGTTACCTATGATAGAGTACCCTGTCCGCGGGCTTGCCGTGGTGGTAGTGGTGGTGCCCGTGCTACTCTCTGTGGGGTGTTCCGTGCTCGTTACTGACGTGGGTGCGGGTGACGCCACGGTGTTCCCTGAGTTCCTGGGGTACGGGGTGCCGTAGAACAGCCATGCCGCGTAAGCGGTTAGGAGCGCGGTGATTACTAGGGTGAGTACCCATAGAGCAGTTGTTAGTTTAAGCCTAGCTATTCCGGGCAAGAACTATCCCCGGTTTCCTCGGTATCACAAGTAATTACGCTTGCGTTTTGTTTGGGAGTAAAGCAATAATTCGTTTTTACGTAACCCTTCCCAGCCGTGGTGAGGGTGATTGACGCGCGTTGACGTGCGTGACGTGAGGAACTACGCGTTAAGAGGCGTGACTGCTTCATTCCCTTCGGGCAGGCTCTCCGTTGTGTTAGGCCCTAACGGGGCTGGGAAGACCACCTTGCTTAAGGTGATTGCCGGGCTCACGGATTATGAGGGGAGCGTGCTCTTCGATGGCGTGCCGGTTGATGACGTGCCTCCCTTCAAGAGGGGCGTGTCTTACGTTCCCCAGAGCCCCTCATTATTCATAAACATGAATGTGTGGGAGAACGTCGCCTTCGGACTTAAGGTGAGGGGTGTTGAGGGTAGCGCGTTAAGGGAGCGTGTGTCAAAGTTGCTTAAGGCGTTGAGGATAGAGCACTTAGCGTCCTCCTACCCAGCATCCTTGAGTGGTGGTGAGGCGCGTAAGGTCGCCATCGCTAGGGCCCTCGCCGTTGACCCAAAGATCCTTCTCCTAGATGAGCCATTGACGGGCTTGGATGTTGAGGCGCGTATAGTGACGGAGCAGGAGGTAATGTCCCTGATAAGGAAGCTCTCAATAACCGTCATAATGGTTACGCATGAGGTCGGCAGAGGTTTAGGGATGGCGGACACGATTCACGTGCTGTGGAACGGCGGGATCCTCTACTCCGGCAAGCCATCTGAGCTCGATACCTCGACATTCCCTGAGGACGCGGCGTTCTGGTTAGGAACCACCGTCGACGATGCGGAAATAGTCGCTGATAGCGGGCTCTGCTACGCCGTCTTAAGTGACTTCAAGGTGCCTGTTAAGTGCGTGACTGAAGGCTTGGATGGGGGCAGGCACAGGGTGCTGATACCGGTTAGTGACGTTAAGATCTGCAGGAAGGGGCCCGTTAGGGGTGTCGTTAAGCGTGTGTCGCGGAGTGAGCGGGCGTTTAGGGTTGTGGTAGGTGTCGGTGATGCCGAGGTGTACGTCCTCTCACCATTTAACCTCTCACCAGGTGATGAGGTTGGATTAAGGATTAATGGCTGCGTCGTCCTTGGATGAGGAGCTACACAGCACCCCTCCAGGCCCTACGCATCCTTGTAGTGATGTCTGCTGGCTTGGCGTAGTATGGGGCGGTCGTCACTATTATGTCGGGCCCGGCCGCCGCGTACTCCGCTACGTTATGCTCGTCGATGCCTCCAGCGGTAGCGATCACCACGTGGGGGTTCACACGCCTTAACTCAGCCACCGCCTTAGCAACGTCCTCAGGGCTGAATCTCTCCAGCTGAATCATCTCGGCCCCTGCCTTAACGGCCTCTAAAGCCTCCTTAAGCGTGTGCACCTCGACCCCTACCTTCCTGAACGGGTATCTCTCACGGAGCTTACTTAACTTGGTGAGGAGCTCCCTCCACCCCCCAGGTATGAACGCTACGTGGTTGTCGAAGATGAGTATAGAGTCAGAAAGTCCTGACCTGTGGGGCACGGCGCCGCCAGCAACTACTGCCTTGGCGTATATTCTCCGGAGGCCGGGGGGTGACTTGCGCGTAGCTGCTATGCAGACGTTCCTGCCTGATGCCCGTGCCTTCTCGACCAGCCTCCTGGTCTTTGTCGCTACACCTGAGCATATCGCCACTAAGTTCTGCGCTAGCCTCCACGCGATGTGTAGTGCCGCAGCATCCCCTCTAGCGACAAGGAGTGTTTCACCGCTCGTGGCTGTTGAGCCGCTTCCTTTGATTACCTTAACTGATCTGGCACCAGCTAATTCATATATCTTAGCGGCCTCTTCCGTGCAGGCCACAACTATTGGTTCACGGGTGACTACCTCGGCTACGCCGTCACCTCTTATGCTAAGGGCCTCCGTGGTTATGTCGAATAGCGCGACGTCCTCCCTAATCCAGGAGTGTATTACGTTGTCATCCACCCACACGTGCCTTAAACTACTCATTTGGGGCACACCGTCCCGGGTTTTAAACGTGTTTGTTTTCGATAATTGATTTTACTTCCCGAGCTTTAACTTATTGTTGCTTGCCCCGTGTTAAATAGTCTCTTTATGAGGAAAACCTTGTTGTTGATACCTCCTAAACATTACCTCCTGGCTACAGCTATTACCGCACCTATGACTATGACCGCCACTATCACGCCGATAATGATCATTGTCGTGGTGTTTAGGAAAGTGCCTGCCCCTTGCGTCGTTGTTGAGGTTGAAGTTGACGTTGTGCTTGTTGCGGTACTAGTGCTTGATGGTGTGGTGGTTTCGCTTGATGTACTGGTGGGCGAGGTGCTTGTCGTTGACGTTTGTGATGACGTGGTAGTCGTCGATGTTGATGACGTGGTCTCTGTCTGGGTGATGCTTGTTGTGATCGTCGTTGTCGCGCCTGCTGGCGGGGTGGTTGTGGTGCTCGTTGTCGTGGTTGTTTGGGTAACCACGACCTTTACCTTACCGAGCTCGCTTAACGGTACCTTGGTCTGACTTACCTTAACTCCTCCAACACCTTCGATTACCGCCTCGCTTCCCAGTATGGTGTTTATGGCTGACTTGACTTCTTTACCCTCACTACTCTCCAGTGTTGTGTTGCTTATCTTGGCCTTGAAGTCCTGTAATGCCTTAGCTATGGCTCTTAACGTGTCTTCAGGTGTCTTTGCTCCCTTAGCCCTTATCTTGAATGTCTCGAACCTCACGTGGACGTAGTTCTTCGTGGCATTCACTGATATGTACGCGCTTGAGGGCAGTATTTCGAACCTGTTTATTAGGTCGCCTAAGTAGCTCATGATTTTCTTAGCGTCCTCCACGCCCTTAGTTATGTTGGCGTTGATTGGCACTGCCGAGCCCGGAGGAGTCATGGTAGTGGTGTTAGCGTATACTTCAGCGTACCTGCTCAGGAACTTCAACACCATGTTAGCTACCTCCATGACGGAGAGGGTTGAGTTCACGCTAACCCTGACCTGTAGCTGGTTATTATTAAGGAGCACTACCGCACTGTACGTGGCGTTGTAGGGTATGAAGTACGTCTCTAGGAGTTCCTTGAACTTCTCTGGGTTTACTGAGGGCTTGTTCGTGGTGTTGGCCTTGCTTAACTCCTCCAGCATTTTCGAGTAGTTTATGCCTATGTCGAACACTATCGTTGCGCCGCTAGGGCTTGTTGTTGTCTTGAGTTCCTTTATGTCTATGTACGTTATGTTTGACTTGGCTAGCTGACTCTCGATGTATCCTTTGTTTAGGAGTGATAGGGCGAATATTATACCGATTGCGTTATTGCCTGACGCGGTCACGCTGACGTTACCTCTTATCTCCGAGTAGAGGTTTGTTCTGTTGAATACAGTCTCTATGGGCTTGTTGCTCCATGCCCTGATCCTAATTTCATTTTTCTCACTGTACAGGTACAGTTTGAAGTTTGTGTGTGACCTCACGGACTCGTTCGTCGCCCTTACCTCGCCGTTCATGTTGAGCGTGAACTCGGCCTTGGCGTTTGATTTCGAAATGCTTGAGAAGTTCGCAACGTCGGCCTTTATCAGGAGTTCGAGTCCTTTCTTTAATTGTGTGAGGTTAGCTAGGAACCTTACTGTGGTGTTACCCATTAATGAGGCGTTAGTGGTGTTGTAGTACTCTCCAACCCACCTTACTGATGCGTCCGGGTATACCTTTAGGGTGATCTTCGTTGCTTGCTGGGTCGCTGACGCGCTCAGCGCTGTCGGTACTGCCACGGACACGAGGATCGTGGCTAGTAACATGGGTAGGAGGATCGCCCTGTACAGGGTTGTTCTCTTAATTATCACTTTACTCGTTCACCTCGTCGTAATTGTATCGCCCGACATATAAAAACCCTACTAATACTCTGGGAAACAAAGAAACGCTGTCTCTAGTTAAGGTTTTTCATAGTGGAGTGTAGTGTTACGTGACCGCATATGCCAGCGCTTCGGTAACCCCCTTGACCTTCGACCCCAGCCACTTACGCACGACCTTCTTCTCTAGGTTATCGAATACCTGCACGATGACCATGGTGATCGCGGCGAGCACCGCAACCACAGCTATTAGTCCGTCGGTCTCTATGGTTGTTGCGTACGTCATGGCCAACGCGCCCAGCCCCGTCGGTAAGGCAACCATCTCGGCCGCAAACGTGGTTTTCCATGCCATGACCGCCTCCGTCTTTATGAGGGGTAGTGCCTTAAGGAATGCCTGCGGTATTACTATCCTCCTCATGATTGTCAGGGGCTTCGCGCCGAGCACCATCGCGACCCCGACCTGCTCGGGGTCCATGGTTCTCACGGCGTTGACGAACCCGTAGAGGACTGGTGGGAAGGAGCATAGGAAGGATGCCGCGACAGGAAGCTCGAACTCCTTGAACCCTATCCACACGATGAGTATCGGTATCCACGCTATTGACGGCACCGCGAAGAATATCGTGGCTATCGGCATTAGGTACTCATTCAGCGACTTAACACTCAGTAATAGGCCGGCGCCGAGCCCGAACAACAGTCCTAGGAGGAAGCCCGTGGTAGCGCGTGCGGCTGTCCAGGCAAGGTTAACTAGTATTAGGTGCGCGTTAGATGGGTTAGCGAGGAATAATACCACGTCTGTTGGGGCCGGTACTAGCACGTGGGGTAGGAGCCCTACCCTAACCACGGCCTCCCATAGTGCTATGAAGACCGTCAACGACACTATCGCCTTGCCCTTCACCAATGCGCACCGCCTAATCCTCCTAGGGCTTCACAGGGACAACTATTTGGGATGCGTTTAGCCTCACCTTAAGTATGTGGTGTTCGTACATGAAGTCTATGTATTCCTGGATCTGCTTCAGGTCTATGGTCGTGTTCCACTGAAGCATTGATATGGAGTGCCTCGCCACGTTCACAGGGATTTCGAGGACCTCAGAGTCTATTTCAGCAGCCTTAGATGGGTTGCTCTCCAGCTCCTTAATTCCTGCGTAGGTAACCGCGACTACCTTCTTAACGACTTCAGGGTCGTTCTTCAGTAAGCTGTCAGAAACGACGATGAAGCTCCCGGGCATGTTGGGCCACACGTCTTGAGCCCTGAGCAGAACCTTCATTCCTCTAGCCTCCGCCACGCTGGCGTAGTGCTCTGGTATAGCGGCGGCACTTATTTCTCCGCTCAGCAGGGCTGCGAGCATTGCCGGCGGCTTCATGAACTTTATCGCGGCGAACTTAACGCCGTATTTGTCCTCGATCTTTAGTAGGAGAAGGTAGCAGGGGCTCCCTTTGCCGGGGGCATACACTACCTTACCGTTGAGGTCCTTCAAGTCATGCACTTTCTTCGGGTTAACCACTAGGGCGTAGCCGTAGTTATGTACCTTCGCAACGATCTTCACCGGCACGCCCTTAGCTATGATCATTAAGGCAGGCCCTAAGCAAGCCCACCCGACCTGCACGTCTCCGCGCGCCATCGCAGCCGCTAGGTCGAGGCCTGTCTTGAACTTAACCACATTCGTCACGTTCAACCCGTACTTCTTGAAGAGTCCCTCATGAAGCGCTATCCATATTGGTGTGGCGTGGGTATTGTATTCCACGCCGAGGCCCACGGAATACAGTCCCTCAGCCTTATGGCTGGTGAAGTGCATGTACGCGTACACGCCAATGAATGAAATGATTATCGCTGCCGCCACCGCTCCCGCAATAATTTTAGCCCTGTCCATAACTTACCACAATGGTTACGGTGATGCTATTATTAAATAAGTTTCGTAACCAGTTTAAATTACGTAGTTTACGAACCTCTAAATTATGCACGGCTCTAAATTATGCACGGAACAAGCGCCCACGCCCAGCCCATCAGTAAGGTAAGTAAGGGGCCCCACACATACATTACTAGGGGGTTAGACTGACCTACAGCGTACTCATACTCGATAAGACAGCAGGGAAAGCTGGTGTAGGGGTCGCTTCGGGTTCCATAGCCGTCGGTTCGCGGGTGCCGTGGTGCAAGCATGGGGTCGCATGCGTTGCGACGCAGGCGTACACGAACCCATCTTTAGGCCCTAAGATATTACGCCTGATTGAGGCAGGAGGACTAAGCGCGGAGGAAGCTCTGAACCAAGCGCTGAGCACAGATCCCGAACCCGGTAGGAGGCAAGTAGCCGTAGTTGACTTCACTGGTAGGGTAGCGTGCTTCACGGGCGATGAAGCCCCCTTAAAGAGGAAGTGCGCGAAAGGTACTGGAGAGGGTTTTGCGTATGTTGTTGCGGGAAACCTGCTCAGGAATGAGGGAGTTATTGAGGCAGCCGCCTTCACTCTGCTTAGGGAGATGCATGCTTCCGGCGACATTGTCGAGGCTATCCTATCGGCGCTTGAGGCGGCTGCGGAGGCTGGTGGAGATGCACGTGGTGAGAGAAGCGCGGCCATACTCGTGGTTGGGGAGACTGCTTGGGGCCCGGAGTACGATAGGGTTCTTGACGTGCGCGTCGATTACTCTGAGGACCCTCTGAGTGAGTTAAGGAGAATAGTTAACACGCTCAGGCCCTCCTAAGGCCAGAGTCTTTCGGCCCTAGCCACCTTAGAGGGCTTAACCTTCGCTAGGCCCGTCCGCGTCGCCACGATCAACTCGCCCCTAACACCATACCCTACCACCTCACCCCTAACTATCCCTCCACCACGCAACGTCACCTCAACGTCCTCCCCGACATTCACTAACTTCTTCCCGTAATTCACGACGTGGCTCGCTAAGCGCCCCTCCACCACATCCTGCAGGGCGTGGCTCAACGTGTCAATCAGTGCATTAACTCGCTCCTCACCACACGCGTCGGAACCGAGCACGTCACACCTTAGACGCACGGTACACGTTAAGTGACCTCCACTAACGCTGACTGCTCCCTCACCAACGACGTCGTTCCTGACCACGTACTGGTTTGGGAACAGGATCCCTCCCCACCCATCGCTTACCTCATCAAGCCAGGAGACCGTCGCTGACCCCATAGCAACTAAGCAGGCGTCCAGTAACTCATTCAGGCCCTCCCAGTCCTTACCTCCTCTGTTGATGGTTATGATAATGAGCACGTTATTCCCTTCCCGCTTAACTGTGGCGTTAACTCCACTCATAGAACCCGCCTCAAAGGGTATTGGTTGTGAGGATAAAACCCTTAGTTGTGTTGATTGAGTGTTTAAGTTGCCCCTTACCTGATCCTTAGCTTCTGGGCGAGGTCCTTGAGTTCTGGATGCACGTACTCGCCGTTCTCTATTATCTTAGTTCCGTCGTCGAGGCACTCCAGTGTTGGGTTAAGGCATATTCCGTCCGTGTGTGAGGGCGCCGGGCCGAGTGAGCCTTGGAACGTTGATGATTGAGCCCCGAGACCCCATTCGATGGCGCCCCAGACCCTCTCGTCCTCGAGGATGTTCCCGGTTAGTTTGGCGCCGGGGTTGCACCCGTAGGAGAGGTGGGCTACCCTAAGCATCCTCTCGTCGTTGAAGGACTTCAGCCAAGCTTCGAAGACCCTTGCTTCAGAACCTCCTTCGACCTTAACTACCTTGCCTTCCTTAACGTGTAGCTTTATCGGCTCTCTTAGGAGGCCGAGTTCCGCGGGTGGCCACACGGATCCGTCGAACACTATGACGCCGTTGATGCTGTCCTCTATGGGGGCCCAGTCGACTTGACCGAAGAGCATGTACTCACCCGGACCGCTTACCTCGCCCTCCGTTAGGACGGGGCGTGACGGATCATTCTCGAAAGTTACGTCCATGCCGGCTGGTGAGGTTGCCCTCATCTTCCTGCATGACCTAGTTACCTTAGCTAGCCTCTTCTGGAACTCGTAGAGCGTGGGTACGTCAACACGCCCTATGTTCCTAACCATCATGTCTGCGTCCATACCCACTAAGCATATGTACCTGGTCTTACCGGCCTTCATGGCTTCCTCGTACGGGGTGGAGTATAGTAGCCATGCCTTGTTGAACTCGATCCAAACGTCCGACACCTTCAGCAACTCAGTCAACGCCTTAACGGGGACGTAGGGCTCGACCGCCTTCCCGACGCCGGGGGCGGTCGCGTGCCACGCAACCAGCGCCTTAGCCCCGGCTGCCTCCGCGGCCTTAGCGGTTGCCTCAACCACGCGCCAGTCGCTGGCCGTGTCGGCCGTTATCACGACCTCCTCGCCGGGCTTAACCTTCATTACGTCCTCAATGAGCTTTCGCGCGGCTATGGCTAACTCGAAATCCAGTCCTGCGGGCAAGTTAATCACCAAGGAAAATATTGCGGATAGGTTTAAAGAATTTTAACCTATATTGAATATTAATTACAGCGCGACTCACGAGTCACACAACATACATTACGTCAAGGCAGGCTCCACGACAGAAAGATAATCAGGTTAATTAACTCTAAGAACATCCTCACCGCTCGTCAAGGTCAATTCCCTCATCATCTGCGGTGGGTGTGAGGATTTCTGACGCTGGACTCACCCTACGTAAACTAGCCAGACTTTACTGTCGTACACTACGTACCTACCTAACGCGTCGGTCTGATACCACCTTGCGTTAAATGGTTTCGTGTAGAGCGGAGTGTTTGCTGTTATGTCTGAGTAGGGTTCCTTAACCCCAATGTAGAACTTATGTGAGTACCCTCCTTTAGCTAGGTACACAGCTATTCTGAAAGTGCCGTTAGCGAATTGAGTTATCCTAACCACGTGGTCCTTCCAGTCATCAAGGCTTCTGGGGGCTGCGGGATTATAGAGATCCTCCCAGAAGATCAGGAAGTCTACGACTACGTCACCGTTGGACTTCTCTAAATGAAATACAGTCGTACTGCCCGCAGCTGTCCAGTTGAAGTCCCAATCGCGTTCAGCGTATGTCGGGTTAACGACTATGACGATCGGCGAGTCTACGGGGCGGTTCGCGAATGGAACCCACCCAGTGGTTATGGTGTAGGCGCTAACCCCGTGAAGTATTGGTGCGTACCCGTGCTCAACCAGCTGCGGCGGGTTCGTTACGCTGTAGTTGCTGTATAGCCAGTACTCCCCCGTTACGTAGTCGAAGACCACCCAATGCGTTTGGCCGGGCACCGTTGACGAGGTGTTTGCTAGGAACGCTAGCTTGGGGGCCTTAGCACCCGCTACCACAGCCTTCCTAATGGTTTTGGAGTCAACTATGACTGGCGTGACTGACATAACCTGCGTTCCCACAGCGCTACTCCCGTAGAGCCTCACCACAGCGTTCTCCCCCACCTGCGCAACCCTGATTAAGTATATCGCGGGTACGACGACCTCGCCTACGCCTGCGGGCGGTATCTTAACAGGCTTTACCTTCTGGCTGAGGAGGGCCTTCCCCGTTCCTGGCTCAATGAACATTACCTCATCCACGGTTAAGGTGGTGTCGCCGTCGTTCGCGACGTAGAAGGCCAGCCCGCCTGAGCTTAATACCTTGATCTTCTCTACGTGCGTGGAGGCTGGCGCTACGGCGGACGCGCCCGGCCTAGCTACTGTTCCGTGGATATACGTGAATAACGTTACCCCGGTAACCACCGCTACGAGGATCGCGAGGGTCACACCAATCGTTGATGCGTTACCCATTTAGATTCTACCATAATAGCTTTACCCTATGGAGGTTATTAAAAGAGACACTCGCTCATTAAGCCTTGTTTAATTTAGTTTTAAAACACGCGGGGTGCTAAGTACTCGGGTGTTGCTCGAGTGGTTCATGAGTGGGCGCTTGCGGAGGCCATAGCTGACTACGTTTTCAAGACGGTGCCCTCCGCTAGGAGGGTGCGCGTAACGATTAGGTTAGGTGAGCTTCAAGCTGTGGATGAGGGCATACTTGAGTTCGCGTTGAAGGAGATAATGAAGTCCGAGGGCATTGAATGCGAGGTCATCCTCAAGCGGGAGGACTGCGTGCTTAAGTGTAGGAGGTGCGGGCATGAATGGTTGCTTAAGGACGCCACGTTAGGTGAGGATGTGCGTGAAGCCATACACTTCGTTCCTGAGGTCGTTCACTCCTACCTTAAGTGCCCTAAGTGTGGGTCGAGGGACTTCGAGGTAGTTAAGGGTAGGGGGGTGTGGGTCGAGGAGGTGAGTTGGGGGTGAGTGTTGCTCGGGGCGACCCTAGGTTAGCGGTGATTGAGAGGAGGCTCGCAGGCGTAGCTAGGGTCGTGCCGGTCATGAGTTCTAAGGGAGGGGTGGGTAAGACCCTCCTGTCATGTATGCTTGCCCTGGCGCTGAGTGATCGTGGGGCGAGAGTGGGTTTACTGGATCTGGACGTGACTAACCCGACGGCGCACGTGGTGCTTGGCGCTGACTTAAGTATGTTCCCGGAGGAGGATAGGGGCGTGGTGCCCCCGCTCGTTGGTGGGGTTAAGTTCATGAGCGTCGCGTACTACTCTGGCGAGAACCCCTTGCCGCTGAGGGGTTGGGAAATCGATAACGTCGTTAGGGAGGTTCTAGCCGTAACTATCTGGGGTGACCTCGACTTCCTGGTGATCGACACTCCTCCGGGGATAGGTGATGAGGTTCTGGACGTGCTGAGCTACTTCCCCAAGCATGAGCCGTTGGTTGTTGCGACACCTAGCCCACTAACCGTGGCTTCCGTGAGGAGGTTACTGAAGCTACTTACGGAGGTTGTTAAGGGTGGGTTGATCCGCCTTGTCGAGAACATGGCTCGTGACGACTCAAGGGCCATCGCTGACTTAGCCGGTGAATTCCACGTGAAGTTCCTTGGTAAGGTTCGCTTTGATGAGGACGTGGATAGGGCTGTGGGGAGCGTTGACGCTTTGAGGAAATCACGAATGTATGAGGACGTTAGAGTGATTGCTGAGAGGCTTCTTAGGGAGTGTCCTTAAAGCTTCAGCTTCCCTATGGCCTTTACCCTGACCTTCACCGCGTTGCCCGGCAAGTAGGGTAGCGCTATCTCCTCGACCTCAGCTACTTCGATGCTGGCCGGGTCCGCTCCCGCCTCAACGGCTTTCTGCTTGGCTTCCTCCGACGTTATCCTTATGGCTTCCTCCCTAGTCACGTGGTCGTAGGAGAACGCCTTCTCCACTACCGACCCCACTAGGGCTGTGGCGGCTCCCAACGCGTTGGCTGACTGCGCGTGCTCGGGCCGTATGACTTCCTTCGCTCCCTTAAGTTTTCTTGGCCACATGAGTGACCCGCCACCCACTAGGATCACCGTTACTGGCTCGGCCGAGGTCTTCACTTTATCTATGGCTTCCTCAATTGTTCTGACCATGTAGTCGTATGCGGCTTCAATCACCTCCTTAGGAACTGACTTAGCGGGTCTTTCAGGGTCGCAGCGCGGGTCATCTATCTTCATTACGCCCTTAGCTAGGGCTACGTCGGTGGCCGTGAGCACGTCACCGCCCCACGCGATGCCCTTCTCAATGAGTTCGTAACCTACGCTTACCGGGCCGACCCTAACGGTGCCGTCGGGCCCCACCTTAACTATGGAGCCTCCCGCAACGCCGACGGCGACGACATCAGGCGACCTTATGTTCGTTCTGACTCCCCCTATCTCGATTTCTAAAGCCTCCCTCGGGTAGCCCTTCGTTAGCACGCCTATATTGCTCGTCGTTCCTCCGGTGTCGACGACTATCGCGTCAGGTATTCCGGTGAGGACGTACGCCCCCCTTATGCTGTTGGATATTGGGGCAACGACCGTGAATACCGGGTACTTCTCGATGAATTCTGACTTCGCGGTGGTTCCGTCGTTCTGCGCGAAGTACATGGGGACACCCTCTATTCCTAGGGAGGCTAGGCTCTTCCTCAGGGACTCTATGGTCCTCCTCATAACGCCTATGGTTGCCGCGTTAAGTATGGACGCGTTCTCCCTCTCCAGTAGGCCCATGCTGCCGATCTCGTGCGATAATACTATGGGCACGTTAGGTAGTTCATCAGCAACTATCTTGCCAGCGCGTATTTCATGGTCCGGGTTAACTATGGAGAAGACCCCCGTTATCGCTACCGCATCAACCCCCGCCTCAGCGAAGGCTTTGGCCGCTCGCCTAACGCCGTCCTCGTCGAGGGGGGCTATCTCCTCACCTGTGTACTCATGTCCTCCGCTGACGATGACCTTGAGGTTGCCTACGGCGTCGCGGAGGTCTGCCGGCCAGTCAAGCATGGGGTCTATGGCTGTGGTTGCTGGGGCCCCTATCCTTATGACGCCGACCTTACCTAACCCCCTCCTCTGGATTATCGCGTTCAGCACGTGGGTCGTCCCGAACATTACGGCAACAACGTCGTCGACCGTGAATGCCCTCGTATTAAGTAGCTTCCTAAGGCTCTCGATAATACCCATGGTTACGTCTGGTGTTGTCCTGGCCTTTACTGCGGCGAGCACGTTGCCCTTCTCATCCACAGCTACTGAGTCCGTGTGGGTGCTCCCCACATCTATGCCTACCCTTACGCGCATCACGAATCACGCCCCCAACCTCTTAACCGCCTCCTCTATGGGTACGTAATCAATATCGTAGCCGAAGTACCTTGGACCGACCACCTTGAGCGCCTCAGGCGTCCTCCACTTCGGGTCGCAGGGTATCCCTATGACCGCTACCCGTAGACCGTACTTCAGCCTCTCAGTGGTTATTGGCTTAGCCGAGTCCTTCTCGACGACCGTTATGAGGTCTGGCACCGACGCTATGACGGTGCCGTCACGTATGGCAACTAAGTTCTCGTTCTGGAACCTTATAGCTAGCTCCGAGCCCTTGAATTCCTCGAGCCCCTCCAGCCTTGCCTCACCCCTAGCAAATCCTCCCGTAGCTCTTCGAAGCACGTCCACTATCTTACCCTTGAACAGAAGGAAGCCTCCTGTCGCGTCCAGCAGCGCGTCTAGGGGGTTCGCGCCGCGGGCCTTCGCCTCCCGGAGGGCTCGACCTATGCTTATCTCCTTGCTGAGTGAGTGCCTTACTGCGCCTGCCTTGAACTGCCTGCCGTTCATCGGGTATATCGCTATCCACGCGACTCCCCCGAACTTAACGGTTATTGCCCTCGCTATCCTCTCTGCCCAGAAGTTGTCGACCGTGTCGAGAATGACTGAGTTCCCTTTCTCGTCAGCCATTGACATGGGGGTTGCCTTAACACCGACTAGGTGAAAGGTGACCATCTGCAGTTCGGGGAAGGCCCTACCCATACCGTCACCGTCTATTAATGGTCGCTTGAACCTTGCCGCAGTAGCGATCGGTATCGTTGAATTCATCCCGCCAGCCTCAATGCTTATTAAGTAGTCGGCTCTCCTCCCGAAGTACTTTTCAAGGCTGAGAAGCGCCTCACCAGCTTCCCTACCGCTAGGTAACTTCTCAATCATCACGACAGGCGCGCCCATCCCTGCAACCGAAACCACGAAGGCGTCATTATCAACGTCCTCCGGGTCAACCACCTCTACAGGCCCGTACCTCTCCACGGCTTGAATAGCCATCAACTTACCTATGTAGGGGTCGCCGCCCCCGCCCGTCCCGAGAACCGTTGCCCCAACAGCTAGGTCCTCAATATCCTGCTTGCTTAGCTTAAACGCCCCCGTCCTGACCCACCTCCGAGCAGGGTTTCGGTTCTACGTTAGAGGGTCTGATTTAAAAAGTTTATTCTCTTTAAATAAAAAATGTTTACGGGATACGCCAAATATTGTAAATAAATATGTTAAATTACAGCTTATATGCTCAAATAATCCTTAAAAAGCACCAAATTTTTACAATACTTTTGTTTAATAATGTTTAAAGAGTCTAAACTAAATCACCATCACTCAAGGTGATAGCCGTGGGTGAGGCAGGGAAGAAGGACGTGTACGGGGACTTCGCAACCCTAACTGTGCCTGAGGAGCATACTAAGTCAACGTTAAACATCTTCATGATCTACATGGGTGTCCTAGCCGTGGTCGCGGCGATATTCGCTGGCTCCGCACTGGCGAAGATGTATGATGCCGCGACCATGCTTGAGGTGGCGATACTGGGTAACGTCATACTAGCGATATTCGGTGGGTTAATAGCGTACGTGGGTGGCTCCACACGTGCCAACACGTACATGATACTGAGGTACCCGCTGGGACGCTTAGGGTCACTTGCAGGCAACGTGATAGTGTCGGCAATACCGCTCGTGGTGTGGTTCGCTGTTGAAACCTGGCTCTTTGGCCTCACAGTGAACGTGATCTACCCCAACCACCCATTAACCTCCATAGCTGCCGCCTCGATCTGGGGCGGCTTACTAATGATGATAACCGCGTACTACGGATTCCGTGCGATGGCTATACTTAGCTACATCACCGTCCCGTTCTGGTACACGTTAGTTGTGATAGGGTTCTTCGCGTCGGTTGACCTGGCAGGGGGCTTCAGCAAGATATGGGCTGCTAGACCAGAGGTTATAGCGCCCCTAGGTGCGGGCATAACCTACGTGGTGGGAGTGTACGCCGCGGGATCCGTGATAACTTCCGACGTCGCCAGGTACGGGAGGAAGCCTTGGTCAGGTTCTGTGGCGTGGGCAACGCACGTGATATTCTTCATGACTGCCCTACTCTTCGCTGGTGGCGTGATGACGTTATTGACTGGCTCGCCGAACGTGATAGTTGCGATAGCGCAGATAGGGTTAGGGTTAGGTGCCCTACTCCTAGCCATACTTGGGCAGTGGACAACCAACGACAATAACTTGTGGAGCGCTGCCCTGGCATGGATAAATACTACCGGGAGGTTAAACAAGAGGGCTTGGGTAGTCATACTCGGCGTGATAGGCACGTTAATCGCCGGCGTCTGGGCCGGGCTGTGGGGCATGAGTCTGCAGCCCTTCATAAACTTCGCGATGATGCTGGGGTACTTCATACCGCCGGTCGGCGCGGTGATAATAGCTGACTTCTACATCTTCAGGCCCTTCGTGCTGGGACTTAAGAACCCGAGAGAACGTTACAGGTTTGGGCCGGGAACGAAGTACTACGCCATAAACGTACCTGGGATTGTCGCCGTCGCCCTAGGCGGTGCGGTGGCATGGTACACATCCACGATAGGTCTAGGCGCACCAGTAATCAACGGCATCGTGGTGGCGTTCATAACGTACGTAGTGCTGATAACGGCGCTCCATAAGGCTGGCATGCCTTGGGGGCTCGGTGAATGGGTAGAAAAGGAAACCGGGTTCTGAGGGGGTGTGAACCATGAACCTGAAGTCAGAAGCGCTCAAGGCCGTGTCCGCGATGCTCGCATTAGGCCTGATAACCATAGGCTTAGGGTTCGCGTCAGGGAACTACAGGGGGTTCTACCTAGCCCTGACGCTTGGCGGAATCATAGCGGCCTCATCAGCTATATACCTAGTGATCATAAGCATGAAGAACGCGGAGGACCTTAAGTCGGTGGCCACCCCAACAATACAGTCCCTATGGATATCGACGTCCATGGGCCTAGGGTACGTAGTGACGGCGTACGCGCCGTACTTCAAGTACCCATTCACCGTGGCGACAGCGCTATTCGCACTAGGGTGGATCATACTCGGGTTCGGGCTAGCTGAACTACTACGGATAAGCAAGGCTAGTGGCGTGGAGCTGGCTGTGTAAGGGTATGAGAAAGTAGAGAGGGCTTTTGAATCGAAGCGGAACCCGATTCAACCCAACCTTCTTGGGTAGCGTCAGGTAAACTTAACAATAATGACCACCGTTCCCGTGAAGTGCCCGAGGGGAGCACCCGGATTTAGACCCGCACCAACCCAGCCACCGCTGATTACCCATCTCTGCGTTCCCGGCTTAACGGGTGATACCGTATACTCAAATCCCGGAGCTATTTTGATTGTGTTCGAAACGCCTAGGGAATACCATGTACCTATATCATGAACCCATCCTGCTACGCTAGTGTCTAGGTCGCTATCGTCGTCTATACTTAATATATAGTTCCCACTGTAACTCCAGGTCAGCGCTAAGGCTGGCGGGAATGATAGCGAGACCTCTATGCTTCCTCCCCCGCTACTTGATGAGGGGTCATAATCGACTAGCCCGTATATGCTAGTGTAATACCTAAGCATGTACTTGGACTTTATGAAGTCGTTGAACCATGTGTAACCATTATCTTCCCAGCCCAGCTTATTGCCGGACACTATCTGGGTAACGCACTTCACGGCATATAAGTCCATATTACGCCACGGATCCTGCGGGTACCTGTAAATTACGTGCATTACGTTTAACTTGCCGTACGGCTTCCATAGAGCTTCCGAACTCCAATTAACAAAAGCTACTATCCTCCAGTCATTCGTATTCATACTCAGCGCAATAATGGCATCCTTTAGCAGCTCTCCTGTGAGATCCTTGCCTGCGTATCCCGCTACTAGTACGGGGTAGTGGCCGTTAATCGCGTGCTTCCCGACTAACTTGTAGATGTATAACTCGGTTCCATTAACGTTAGTTACTACGGTTGCTATGCGTGATAGTACGTTATTTACCTGGTTATGAACCGCCCTACCCAAGGATACGACTACGAATCCCCTAAGGAAGCATCTCTCGAGGACTTTCTCCTCCAACGGACTCAGCAGGCGTGCGATGACTATTACGCCAAGCCTTGAGGGCAGCGTGTGGAGGGTCTTCAGCATACTAATACCTATGTGGATGACCCTACCTCCGCCCAGGTTAATTGTTCCCTGTAATTCGTTAAGGTTGTTTAGCGTGCCAACCACGTATAGGGGCACGGTGCTCGGGGAAGCAATGTTATGTGCGTTGCTTATCTGTTGTGGCTCTGCCGCGCTGTTTACGTCGTTAATAGCTCCTTGGTAACCGCTATGGGATATGCACGTGTTCAGAGGTAGCATTAAAGCTGAGAGCATTAAGATCAGTAAGGCACTGTAGTATTGCTTTAGAGTTCGTTTGGAGAGTAAAGCACTCATTACCTTCCTTCCCAATGTATAGATAATAGCTGTGGTATATAATAACGCTTTGTTCATATGCACGTAAATAACTATTAAGAAGCATGTTTCAATGCTTGTTAAAGAGTAAGTTAAGCTTACCTCACACTATCATGCTTAGATATCTTATCGCGCGGTTTTTCTTTGCCTCGGCCTTCATTTCGAGTTCCTCGAAGACTTCTGGCGGTGCGGGTTCAAGGCCTAGGTAGCCCTTAGCTTTAGCGTCTTCGAGCATCTTTAAGGTCTCCTCGTTCCTTACGACTAGTACTGTTTTGCCTAGGTGGGATTCGCTTATGCCTGCTGAGAGGTCTGCGAATATTCCTGTGTAGTCGGGGCAGACTAGGCATCCGTGCTGTATGTATCTCAGCGCCTCCTTGATAGGTATTGTCACGCGTCTCCCGTCAACTGATACTACGACGATGTTCTCGCCCCTTAGGAGTATTGACGCGACCCCCTCTGGTTTAAGTCCGTGTTCACGTTCTAGAAACGCTATGAATGCGTCGGTAGCGAAAGTTCCGAAGCAGAATAGACTTATCACTACTTTGATTTTCTCGCTGAAGTCACTCTCCATTAGCGGCATTAACCTCATTTGCGCTAGGAACTGGGCTTGGCAGGGTAGCCCGACGATAGCTACTTTCCCGACGTCAGCGCTCCTCAGCACCTCACCGAGTTCCCTCGTGTAGGGGACGACGTTCCACTTATCGCCGGCTGCCTTAAGGATTTCCTCCCTGCTCTTGGCAAGTTGAATTACGCCCTTTAACCCCTCGGCCTTCCTAGCTACTAGAACCGCATCAACCACTCCCTCCTCAAGCAGGTATGTTAGGAAAGCCGTTACGGCTCCGCCACTACCTGCCCTCCTTCTCCTTATTTCCTCGTCCTTCGCCCACGCGAGGTAAATCCTCATGAAGTCCCCTAGGGGATCCTTAGGAACTACCACATACTCCATCTCCACGGTCATCGCGCATTCACCCTCGAATGAATTACCTGTTTAATTATTACCGAAGCAACTAAGTTAATGTTGCGCATCGCCGCCACCCCCTATTACCTTTGGCTTCACTGGGAACCTCTTAATCATTAGTTGGGAGGCTCTAGGGCACCGCACGTAGCACGTCCCGCACCTAATGCACTTCTCGGGTATTAGGTCCGGGTGCCTCTCAATCATTTGAAGCGCGTGCGTAGGGCATGAGAGGACGCAGGCACCGCACCCTACGCAGAGCCCTGTTAGCACCACGTCATCCATCAGGTCATATCCGCTGAACTTGCGCATCTTAGCGGCCGAGGCGAACACGTTCAGGAAGTACCCCTTACCGCTGACTAAGCTCTCCAGTAGTGTCTTAACCGCCACTGGCGCGGGAGGGCATCCAGGCACTACGTAATCCACGTCAATTACCGCGGCGATCGGTTGCCACACTCTGTGTTCCGGTCTAGGCTCTTGACCTCCTCGGGCGAAGAGCGTGACCCCGCCTACGGCAGCGCACGAACCCAATGCAACCACGATTTTAGCCACGTCCCTAACCCTCCTTAGCTTGCTGACCTCCTCTTCATCATTCAGGCATATCGAGCCAGTAACCAAGGCGACGTCGTATGTGCCCTCTAAGCTCACCTTATCCTCTAGGTACTTGCTATGTACCTCGAACTTGCTACGTAGCAGAGGGAGGGTTCTGAGTATTAGGCTAGCGCATCCCTCGCACCCGCCGACGTCGATGTGGAGTACCTTAACCTTGCTCTCCGCCATGACCCATCACCTCACCCTAATGACGTGTGTAGTGCAAGGAATGCATGGGTCGAACACTCTGGGGATGGCATCAGCGACTTCCTCGGGCACCCCCACCGCGGCCTCCTCTATTACTGGCACCAGGAATTCCGTTGGGACTATTATTGAGTAATTCTCCACCCTCCCGTCCCTACCTAGCTTGACCTTATGTATGAGGGTTCCTCGGGGAGCTTCATACACGCCGACGCCTTCTCCCTGCCTATATATTATTGCCTCGACACGCGTTGGTGCCCTTATATTCACCTCACCAAGCAAGCTTAAGATCCTCTCCAGCCCCTCCGGGATCTCGGCCAGCCTAGCTAGTTGAATGTCGGTCAGTGATTCACCGCTGAATCCGCGGAACTTACTCATCCTAGCCCTAGGACCGACCTCGACGACCTCTCCTCCGTACGTAGCGATTAGGGTTGTGGCTCTCTTAAGCAAGTGTTCAGGGGCTTCGGGATCCTCCGCATGAATCTCAGCGTACCTTACTAACCTGACCTTACTCAAGTCTACGGCGTACTTGTCGCCGTAGGTTAGGTGCGTTGCCAGTAATGGCTTAACTATTCTTCTCTCCTTAAGCATCCGGGCCTTCTCCCTCCACAGGTCCTCATTAAACATCACTTCTAGGAGGCCCTTGGCCTTAACCAGCACGTCCTTCACACTGTTCACCGTCGCTGTTAGGTTAGCCTGCGTCGGTGGCTTAGCAACGCCACCTATCACTATGTTTGGCGGGTGAGTGGGCGCTCCCCCAATCCTAGTTAGTGCTGCGTTGATGGATTCCAGCACCCTAAGCACGTCAAGTATGAAATCAGCGCACCTTTCCTTGGGGAGGAAGTCAGGCGCTATTAGCGCTAGGTGCGCTAAGTGGCTCTGAACCCTGTTGAGTAGCCCTATAACTTCCCTCAGCAGGAACCCGTCCTTAGGCGGGTAAATGCCCAGCGCCTCCTCGAACGCCTCAACTGCCGCGATCCCGTGTGATGAATGGCAGAACCCGCAGATCCTCTTGACGGCCTCGACGACGAAGAGTGGGTTTTTACCCTTAACCAGCTTCTCGAAGCCCCTTATCGGGGCGGTCGGGATGAAGAAAGCCTTGATGATTCTCCCTTCCTCGCTGATTGCTACGAACTCCGCCTCCCCCGCTATTCGAGGGAGCTCTATCGCTAGTTCGCGGGCTGCCACTTACATCACCTACCATTATTACTTTGGTTGAACTTAATTTAAACCTGTTTATACCTGATCCTTTAAGCATAAGCACAGTTAAGCAAGCCTCTTTAAACCTCGGCTGAAGAGGAGTACGGGCGCTACGGTGAGCAACGTGAAGCAAGAGATCACTGAGTTAGTGTGCGGCGATTCCGTCCTCATTGCTTGCGTAGGTACGGAGTTACGGAGTGATGATAGGGCAGGGCTCGAGGTTTGCCGCAGGCTCAAGAAACTCGGGGTTCGTGGGCATGCGCGCATGATTGAGTGTGAGTTCGGGCTTGAGACCTGTGTTGATAGGATCGTCGAGGAGCGGCCCAAGCGATTAGTGGTGGTTGACGCTGTCCTAACGACTGAGGGTAGTGAGGCTGGTGAGGTCGTCATCGCTAGGCTTGAGGACGTTGTTGAGGGCTTCCTCGCCACAACGCATAGCGTGCCGTTGAGCATGATGGTTAAGTATCTGCGCGCGCTCGGGTGTTGTGAGGAGGTGTACGTGCTCGGCGTCGTCGCGAAGAACCTTGACTTCGGTGAGGAACTAAGCCCTGAGGTGATAGAGGGGGTCGAAAAAATAGTTAATGCCATCGCGGAAGCGCTAAGCTCCTGCAGCAAGGACGGGGTAAGCTGATAGGAACATCGCCGCTAGTAACGCTATCACCGCGGGAATTAACGAGTACTTCATGATGACCGCGACGCCCTGCTCTATCCTGAACCTGCCGAAGGACGCCTTAATTATCGATACTACCGTCACTACCGCAACATACTTAACTATCATTAGGATCACGCCAAGCACCGATAGGTGCGGGAACGGGTAGGGCCCTCCGAGGAAGAAGTACGTTATCAGTAGCGCCGAGACCGCGATGTCGGCATCATGTATTAAGTTGTTCAGCGCGAGTATCTGGCCCGAGAACTCCGTCATGTGCCCCGCTATTAGCTCCTGCTCGGCCTCAGGTATGTTGAACGGGTTCGCCATGGCCTTAGCCTGCGTCGCCACGGCGGCCGCGCTGAGCGCTATGATCATCACGACAGCCGTCACCGGGTTGAGCCATAGCTTCCAGGAGTATTGGGCCGTGAAGAGCACGGAGTACGGGAGTGGGGTCCCCACGACGCTCGTCGTTAATGCTACAGGCACTAGTATGGCTGCGAAGAACGCTGGCTCGCATACGGCGTAGAGTGTTAGGAACCTCGACACGCCAGCGCCGGTGAAGGGGTTGGGGAAGGACATCCCCATTACCGCGACTGCGAAGGGGACCCACACGCAGCAAATGTATGAGAGCACTATGATGTCGTAGCTCGCCGCGAGCCTTACGGGGGATATGGGGAGCATCAGTAGCGTAGCTGATAACGCACCGATCGCGGCGAACGCGAATGCCTTGGCGAGGCCCGGGGTAGAGAATTTCTGCCTTATCTCCTCCTTCACGCTCATTAACTTAATGAAGTCCGCGAAGGGCTGTAGCACTCCCGCCGGGCCGACGTACGATGGCCCCATCCTTGCTTGAGCCCTAGCAACTATCTTTCTCTCCCACCACTCGGTAAGCATTGATAGAACGAACAGGAATAGTAGGCCAGGGAACACAAGCACGGCGATTACCAGTAACGCCACCGTTACCGCGTCCATCATTTCACGGCCACCCCCAAATAAGCGCGTATATAGACACTATGAGGGCTAACGCTCCGGCGAGGCCCAACCAACCAGCCATGAACGCTGCCCAATCACTCAGCCTCCCTGTATGCATGTAGTCCTTCAGGAACACGTACAGCCTCCTGAAATACCCCAGTATGAAGCCCCAGAAGAGGGACGGTGAAGGCGCCTCAGACCTCCTCACTATCTCCGGGCCCTCACCACTTAGGTAGGGTTCCTCCGCCTGTCCTCCTCGTTTACCGTACTTAGGCCTTAGCGCTAGGTATGTTAGGGCAGCTACTAGGGCGGCCAACCCCATTAACGCGAGGAGGACTAGGGTTTCGAGCGGGGTTCCGACTATTATTACTTCTGCCATCACGCATCACCTCATGGCGGGGATAGGTAAGTTAGTGTTTTTAGGAAGGCTTGGATGTAGCTGAGCACTCCTTTACTCATGAGTGAATTAGCTACGGTTGTGGAGAGCACGTGCGTTAAGTAGGGTGCCGCAATACCTAACCCAACACATACTACCGCTAGGAAGAGCACTACCGCTGTAGGTAGGGTTAATCCGGCAACCTTCTTGAACTCCTTCGCTGGCGGCCTGAACCACACTGAGTACATTGCCTTCGCGTAGCCGAGCACCGATATTGCTGAGATCACTACGACTAGTACCGCCACTATCGGCATTCCTGCCTCCATGAAGGCCGTGTATAGGAGGAACTTGCTGAAGAACCCTCCGAGGGGCGGTAACCCCATGAGCTGAAGGAAACCTATGAAGAACGCGGCCGTAGCTAGGGGTGCTTTCCTCCCTGAACCCGCTAGACCGTCCAGCTTCCTGGTCCCGGCAATACCTATGAATATACCTGCGGCCATGAAGAGGAGGGCCTTACCGACGCTGTGATTTATTAGGTGGTAGAGTGATGCTGTAAGCGCGTCCTGCGTAGCTACTGCTGGCACCGTGGAGAACCCTAGGGAGAGCCCCATGAACACTAACCCTATGTGGCTGACCGTGCTGTACGCCAGTAACCTCTTGATGTCCTCCTGAACCATCATCATTAACGCGCCGACCAGCCCCGACACTATACCCAGGATTAAGAGTGCCCATAGGATCACGTCCCTGAACGGGTACTTAGCCACGGTCAATACGGAGTTGGGGCCGAACATCGTGTAGAGGAACCTCATCACCGCATACGCACCTATGTTCACCACGAGGCCCGAGAGGGCGGCGGACACGGGCGTCGGTGCCTCCGGGTGAGCATCAGGTAACCAGAAGTGGTTGGGGAATAGCGCTGACTTGTACGTGAATACCCACAGCGATAGCGCGACAGCTAATGCGGCAGCAACGGCTATGTTCCCGTAATACCCTCCGCTGAAGGGCGTTGCGATAGCCATTACCCTCGCCTTAATAGCGAGGTCAGCCATGTTCAGCGTGCCGTAGGATCCGTAAATGAAGACTAGGGCGATGAAGTAGACGGTAGTTGCTGCCGCACCTATGATGCCGTACTTAACCGCTGCCTCCACAGCTTCTGCGCGTCCCCTGTGGAAGCCCACGAGCCCGTACGCGCTTATGGAGAGCACCTCAAGCATTACGAATAGGTTGAAGGCGTCCCCAGTGTATATGCACCCTATTAGCCCTGCTTCAAGCCCTAGGAGGAGCGTGTAGTAGTAAGGTATCCCGGTCTCCTTATCCATATACCAGCAACTGTATATTGCTATGAGAAGCATCACCCACGCCGTGAGGGCTCCGAGGACAGCCCCTAACGCGTCCACCTCGTAAGAAATGCCCAGCGGAGGTGGCCACCCTCCGAACGCGTATAGTTGAGGCCCTCCCCTCCACACCACGATTAAGTTATACGTCGCGGCCGCCGCGACCAACGCAGTTACCGCCACTGCGTAGGCGTGGAAGAACGCCTTCCTCTTTATGAACATTCCTAGGAGGGGAAGTATGAATGCAAGTACCACCAAGATCGGTGCGAGCGCCCCTACCGTCAGGATGCCTGCCTCCACCACATCACCACCCCCTAATCGAAGATCCTCTTAGCGAACCTCTCAAAAACCTCCGAGATTTCCTTCCTGGTCTTCTCGGCCTCTAGGGCCTTCACGTTAATCCAGTGCACGTAAAACACCTTCTTCTCAGCGTCCAGGTCGACGACGACCGTGCCGGGCGTGTTGGTTATTGAGTTAGCTATGGTGGTCATGGCGTAATCGCTTTCAACGTAGTAGGGAACCCTAACGATTCCTGGGTTTATGGGCATGGACGGCCTAACTATCCTTGACATCACGTCTAAGTGGGCCTTAACCTCATCGATGAAGAAGTACCTGAAGGCATACACTATTAGCCACCCTAGCCTCTGAACCTGCAGTAGCTTCCTCGGGTTACTCACCATGAGGTTAGCCACGAGTAAGCCGACAATTACCGCCACTATTGATGCGGTGACTAGGTCGTATAGGCTTACGGAGCCGCTGAAGATTATGTAGGTTATGAATGCAAGGATCGCTGGACCAACCGCCTTAACTAGCCTGCCAGCCACTCCTCATCACCCCTTCAGCTTAGCTATCTTCCTAACATCGGTGGTTCCGTGCAACCTGTACACCTGGATCGTTAGGAACACTAAGAACACCGTAACCGCTAACCCTATGACCACCGCCGTCAGTACTAGGGCTTGGGGTAGGGGATCCACTGCGAGGCTAGAGAACTTACTTAAGTCCGCCGCGGTAGGCTTCCAGGTCGTTAGTACGGGCGGTATCGGCGGCCTGTTGGGGGCTACCCACGCCCTGTAACCTACGACTATCGCTAGGACATTAGCGGTGTCGCCTAGGATCGTTAGGGCTATGATCTTCTTCACTAGGCTCGGACGCCAGAATATCCCGTAAAGCGATATGCCTAGGTTCATTATTAGGCTGAAAACCAGTACCGAGAATAGGAACGCGTTCACGTCAATCATGCTCCTCACCTCCCTCCAAGACCTTCCTAACGCTTTCCTCCGGCACGGAGAGCAGGAGGAAGACTATGGTGAAGCCGGCCGCAACAGCTAGGAATTCGAATATGTTGAAGAGCAGGAGCGTCCCGCCCATGGGAACCCCAAGGATGTGCGATGGTAAGCCTATCGGGGCGGCTTCCTTAGGTTGGTTCTGGAACACGTACGCTGCCTTACCAAGTATTAAGCCAGCGACGATGACGGCGAAGGACGTGACGCCTATGCCGAGTAAGCCCAGGGTTCTTAGGGTGAGCATCGATTTCTTCCTGATTCCCGAGCCCACGGCGAAGTAGAGTGAGAATATTACTATGATGACTAGGGGAGCTACCGCGGCGGTCGCGCCTCCCTGGAATCCTCCGCCAGGTGTTAGCTGGCCGTGCAGGGCTATCGAGGCCGATGCCGCGAGGATTATCGCGACCGTTATCTTAGTGACTGTCTTGACTATCGCTGACATTCCGTACTTGCTGAGGTTCATGGACTCAGGAACCCTTATGTCAATACCCCTCATTAACGCCATACTCGCTATTATGGCTAGGAAGAACACTGAGGTCTCGAAGAGTGTGTCCAAGCCTCTGTAGTCCCACACTATCGCCGTAACCGCTTCCGGGGCCGAGACGGTGAACTTAGGCATGAACGGGTTGTACGTCGTCTTAAGGTACCAGTACGCTAGGTTCCTCACTGCCGGGAAGGGGAGGGCGTAGCCGAGCCCGCCGGCCGAGACCGCTAGAGCTAGCGCTAGGGTCGATACGATCATTGCCGCGAGTACCGCGTACTTATATGCCCTCCTCACTCCTCCTCACCCCCTTCGAAGCGTTCCGTCTTCTTTATGAGGAAAAGTATGACTGCCGGGTAAAGCCCGACAGCGACCGGCACGTACACTAGGAGGATGTCGGGTGCCATGAGTATGTAGAACATGAATGCGTACGCTGTGCTCTGGACGGCCGAGAAAAGCACGGCCTTGAGTAGGTCCCTCTCCATCACCGCCATGAACGTAGCTACCATAGAGATCAAGCCGAGGGCGGCGAGGACCCCGAAGACCAGTGTTTCAGGGCTTATCACGGCTCACCACCCTCCTTAACCTCAGCATCACCTCCCTCCCCGCCTCCTTCCTCAGGCGGGGGTGCGCGGGAGTCCTCCTCTAGGTGATCCACGACCTTAGGCTGAACTACTGCCGCCTTAGACCTGTGCGCCGCCCTCGCCAGGGCGTGGCTACCTGCTGGACCTAGGATGAGTATCAGTACGGCAGTAATGACGGCGCCGCCAGCCATGAACCACCTATATTTACCTAGGAAGTCAGCGCCAGCCGCAACGAGCGCAGCACCTATTAAGGGGACGAAGGCGCCCCATATCGTCCCTATGGTCGCAGCATGCAGCCTCACGTAGAAGTTAGGGAACCTAAGCAGGCCTATGGCTGCTATTAAGTCGCTTATTACTCCCACAGCTATCATTATTTCCCCGATTATTACGAGGACCCAGTCCAGCCCTGCAGGTAGTGCCATCTCACTCACCCATCTCCTTCGACTCGAGGTATTTGGCTACATAGATGTCCAGGGCGTAGACCCAGAGCGCGAGCACTATCGCGGTGGGTATTAGGATCGGTGACCTGAAGAAAATCGCGAGGACAACGAGGAACGCGGCTAAGTCGTATGTCATGGCGTCAATAGCCAACACCGTGTCAGGTATTGTGGGGCCCTTAAGCGCCCTGACCGCATACAGTGTGAAGGCAGCCATGTATATCGGGAGCGTAATGAGGATGAACGTGATTACCTCGGACTCACTCACCGTCACCGCTCACTCACCCCTCCCCCTCACCTTGACTAGGTTCTTGGCTCACCTTCTTAAGCGTTGAGAGGGAAAGCTCCCTCGAATTCACCGGGGCGTCGGATGCGAGGCGGTACTCATTAGTTACTATGTATGCCTTAGTGGGGCATACCGTTACGCATCTGTAGCAGTAGATGCACTTGAAGTAGTCGACGACCGGGTAAATCTTCCTTGCGTTTCTCTTCGGGACCTCGTACCCCTCAGGTATCTTCTCCATCCTAATAGCTTTCGGCGGGCATTCAATCATGCATAATGAGCACCCGATACATTTGCTGAGGTCAGCGTACTGCCTCCCCCTAGCGTCGGGCTCAACGGGGGTCTCCTCCCTAGGGTACTGGATCGTTGCTGGCTTACTGAAGATCAGCTTAACAACTTCCTTCAGTAAGGGGATCTTACCCATCACGCCTCACCCCCTGGCTAAGTCGCGCATGCTTACCTTCTTCCTAGTGCCTCTGCGCAGGTCAATCACCGTGACCCTCTCCATGCATGATATGCATGGGTCGTAACTCGCTAGGATTGTCGGGACGTCAGCTATCGTGTGGCCCACGTAGAATGGTACCGTGTTTATTATGTTGTTGTAGGAAGGCGTCCTTATCTTGACCCTGTACGGGTTTACGCCTCCCTTACTCATAACGTAGTACGTTAACTCCCCTCGAGGTGCTTCAACCGTCGTGAAGGCCTCACCCTCTGGGAATCTCCTCGGGAGCCTGCGCTCGTCCGGTACCGCCTCACCCTCAGGTAGGTGGTTGAGTATGTACCTGCAAATCTCCAGCGAGACCTGCATCTCCTCAAACCTAACGAGTGACCTAGCCCAGCAGTCCCCTTCCTTCCTAGTAACTATCCTGAAGGGCACTTCGGCATAGGCGTCGTAGGCGTCGTGGTACCTGGAGTCCGTCGCTACTCCCGAGGCCCTAGCCACGGGCCCCAGTAAGCCATGACTGGTTACCTGGACGGGCGTTAGCCTCCCTACGTCAACTAGCCTCTTGTTGAGCGTGACGTCCTCCTCAAAGACCCTCCAGTAGTACCTTATCCGCGGCTCTACCTTGGTCAGTATTTTCTTGAGCTTATCTATCTTCTCAGAATTAAGATCCCTTCTCACACCACCCACCATGATGTAGTCGGCGAGGACCCTGTTTCCAGTCACTATTTCCTTTGCCTTCATTATGAGTTCCCTGTCCCTCATCATGTGCATGAATAGTGTGTCGAACCCCACGATCTCCGCAGTGACTGCCAGTACGAGCATGTGGCTGTGGAGCCTCTCTAGCTCCATG
>CAYNPH010000004.1:0-20983 GCA_964399035.1 uncultured Desulfurococcaceae archaeon | reverse complement strand
AAGGCGCGGCAATCCTTATAACCCCTAACAATTAACCTAAACATGGTCCCCCGGTAGCTCAGCGGTAGAGCGCCCGGCTGTAGTCAGCCCCGGAGGGTACATGTTAAGTAATCCCCGGGTGGGGCCCTCCGGCAGAAACCGGGCGGTCGGGGGTTCGAATCCCTCCCGGGGGACCACATAAACTTATGTGTTCCTGTTTGCCTCACGGCAAGATTCAAGAGCATCCAACAACTCCTTCCTAAACTTCAAGTCAGTTAATAAGGACCTTAGAGACTCCACAACAGCTCTTGCAATGTCAGTCTTCCTCCGCACTCCAGGCAGTAAAGCCTCCGGGTAGTCCAGCGGCCTAACCGCTTCATAGATACCTTCAGCTATTTTGAAGTAATTCATGGCGGCGCTGAAGTCCTTCTTACCCACGGATTCCAGGGTTAACCTCTTAAGCTCTCCAACAACGTCAAGTAACCCTTGAAGGTAGGAGACAGGATCAGTACTTAATTCTGCTATTGACGGCACCTTACCATGGACTACGATATCGTAGAGGGTTCGTGCTTCAACGTACTCAGACTCAGCATTGAACACCAATCCTGTGAACCTAAGTTCCGGGAAATCTCCAAGAATCGAGGAAAACTCCTTGAATAATTTATTCAGTTTCTCAAGGTGCTGGGATGCCTCATCGATTTTTTCGTTATGTATTGATGTCACAACGTAACCTGACTCCCTAATAATGTCCCTGCTGATCCTTATAACGTGCTCGCGTACTTCATCCCTTCTCCTAAGTACTCCGTCAGCTTCCTGCACGTTATTCCAGATTGCATCAATTATGTTTTGTAGGGACTCGTCTAGCATACGAATTCCCCTATAATCTCCTTTGGAAATAATTAACTGTCATTGTTGACATTACTTGATTTATCAAAAATCGGTGATGTAGTTGAGGATCATCGCTATGTTATGGGTGAATGCGTGAAAAAGCTTTCTCTTTTTTCTAAAGGGAAGGGAAACCTACCTGCTTAACCCTCTGGGTAGTCGTCTGGCACCTTGGCACGGAAGTATTTGCCCGTCTCAGGGCTCTTAAATAGCCCTATCTTGACGCCCTTCCTGCCCCGAGGAGCCAGCGTCCATACTTTCTCAGGCACGAGTTCTACTTCCTTCCCGGTAGTTGGGTCCTTAACCTTGACGGCCTTCTTCTTGGCCATGGTGTCTCACCATTACTATTATGGTATATTGAGGTAGTTAAGAATTACTTGAAACCTTCACGTTTTTAACGGGCTAATAATGAATAATTCCTTCAAATAATCTGAAGTAATACTTCTCAGTATTAAGGAGTCCCTCTTTAATTAACACTACTCTAATAATTACGTCTAAGAGGCTTCGAGAGACAATTTACTACGTGCATACAGATTTTTTAGTTTAACGGTTTCTTAGAGATCTAGTGAGTAAGTGGGTTTGGATGTTAAGTATTCTCGATTAAAAATTTAAATCAATAGATTTTAAACCCCGTGAGTAAGCAAGGTGGGGTTGACCTTAATGATGAGGGGAGTGATCTTCCTGGACGTCGACGGCACCCTTACTGAGGATAGACGCACTAGTAATTTAGACCCCGCAGTTATTCCTTACCTTCGCACTCTCAGATCCAACGGCTATAAGGTGGTACTAATTTCAGGTAACTCCCTCCCAGTACTTCGGGGTCTCTCCATATACTCAGGGATTGGTGGAGAGGTCATCGCGGAGAACGGATGTGTATTGTACACCGACAAGATAGTACAGGTCTGTAGTGAGTGTGGAGAGTCCGAGGACGCTAAGGAATACCTAATCAAGAACTCCGGGGGAATCTTCAGGGATACTTGGCAAAACATGTTTAGGTTATGTGATAAGGCAGTCAAGTGGCGTAATATAGACGGGCGTAGAGCTCTGGAACTCGCTAGGGAGATATTACTCAAGGGTGGGTTTGACCTAAGCAAACTCCACGTATCGTCAAGCGGGTACGCCATACACATCCATCCCAGAGAGTGTGGGAAGGACGCAGGGATTAGGGCATACCTGAAGTACTACGGAATAAGCCGAGACCTAACGTACTGCGTGGGTGACTCTGCTACAGACCTGCCAATGAGAAATGAGTGCAACGTGCTCGTAGCCGTGGGTAACGCTGACGACGAATTAAAGAGTGTCGCAGACATTGTGACAAGGAACGGCTCCTCAAAGGGATTCATTGAGTTCGCTAAATACTTAATCCATTCTCAGAGATGAAAGCAAGTAAAGCTTAAATTCAACCACACAAATCCACGACCTGGGGCCGGGGTAGCTCAGCCGGTAGAGCGCCGGGCTGTTAACCCGGTGGTCGGGGGTTCGAGTCCCCTCCCCGGCGCCATATAGTTTTCATCTTTTCTTCGTGAGTAACCCTTTGCCGAATGATTGTAGGGAGTTAAATCTATTTTAGTGTCTAGCACCTTATACACCGCGTGATGAATGCTTAGACGCTAGTGGGTGTTAGGTATGGGCAGGGTTGGAGTGCTGAAGGGGCAGTATAACCCGCATGAAGTGGAATCCGAGGTAATGAGGTTCTGGGAGTCCAAGAGGATTTACGAGATTATTAAGAAGCTTGATTCAAGACGTACTAAGTATTTCAGATTTATTGATGGTCCTCCCTATCCCTCGAGTGGTCTACCCCATGTGGGTACTAGCTGGAATAAGGTGTTGAAGGACTCCATATTAAGGTACCGTAGGTTAAGGGGTTATCGGGTGAAGGATCAGCCGGGCTACGACTGCCACGGACTGCCCATAGAGGTCGCTGTCGAGAAGAGCATAGGTACTAGGAGTAAGAAGGACATAGAAGAAAAGGTAGGTGTTGATAAGTTCATAGAATTATGTAAGACAATTGTTCTTGAGAACATTAAGTCCATGACTCACTGGTTTAAGAGTTTAGGAGTGTTCATGGATTGGGATAACCCTTACCTCACGTTGCGTGATGAGTACATAGAGGCTGGCTGGTGGTTAATAAAGAAGGCTGATGAGGAGGGCCTACTTGTTAATGAGAAGAGGGTTGTTTACTGGTGTCCCAGGTGCTCGACAACGCTTGCTGAGTATGAGGTAGAGTACAAGGAACTCACGGATCCCTCAATATACGTGAAGTTCCGGGTAATTGGTTCCGAGAACGAATATTTACTGATATGGACAACCACGCCATGGACACTACCTGCAAACACCTTCGTCATGGCGCATCCCGACGCAATATACGTTAAGGTCAAGGTAGGCAACGAGGTATTGATCCTAGCTAAGGACAGGCTGGAGGCAGTAATGAGTGATGCAGGGATAAGCGAGTATGAAGTGCTGAGCGAGTTCAGAGGGAGGGAACTAGAGGGGGTAAAGTACGAGCATCCTCTCCGAAACGTAGTTCCGGTTCAGGAGACCCTCAGTAAGTACCATGAGGTGGTGCTTGCACCTGAATTCGTGACCATGACTGAAGGCACGGGCTTGGTTCACGCGGCCCCGGGCCACGGATTCGAGGACTTCACGGTCGCGCAACGCATAGGAGTAGATGACATAGTTTCACCGATAGATGACGAAGGCCGCTTCACTAAGGAGGCAGGGAAGTACGCTGGTAAGTACGTGAAGGACGCTAATCCAGAGATAATAGAGGATCTCAGGCAGATAGGTGCCCTACTTCATGAGGGAGTCATTAAGCACAGGTATCCGATATGCTGGCGCTGTAAGTCGCCTGTAGTACTAAGGACTAAGGAGCAATGGGTGCTCAAGATAACTAGGATGAAGGAGAAACTAATTGAGGAGGTCCGCAAGGCACACTGGGTTCCTGAATGGGCCCTTAACAGAATAATGAACATGCTGGAGAACCTGCAGGACTGGGTTCTAAGCAGGCAAAGGTACTGGGGAACCCCGCTCCCGATATGGGTTTGCCCAGACGGGCACAGGCTAGTAATTGGAAGCGTCGATGAGCTACTGAAGCACGGGGGAGTGAAACCCAAGGAACTACACAGGCCTTGGATCGACGAGGTCGTCCTTAAGTGCCCGGTCTGCGGCAAGGAGATGAAGCGTGTCCCTGACGTCATAGACGTCTGGTTTGACAGTGGCATAGCCTTCTATGCCGGTGAAGCCCACCCAAGCAAGATTAAGAACCCCGAGGACGTGGTGGCAGACTTCATAACAGAGGGCCACGACCAGACAAGGGGCTGGTTCTTCAGCTTACTACGCGCTGGCGTATTAGGGTTTGAACGCGTGCCCTACAGAACGGTGCTGGTTCACGGATTTGCCCTAGATGAGAGCGGAAGGGAGATGCATAAGAGCTTAGGCAACTATATAGGGACAGACGAAGTCCTAGCGAAAGTAGGTAGCGATGTATTCAGATTCGGAGTACTTCAGAACACTGTGTGGGAAGACCTGAGGTTTTCATGGAAGTTACTGGAGGAAGCTAAGAGAGACTTATCGGTAGCGTGGAACGTGTTCGTCTTCGCGTCAACATACATGAACCTAGACGGCTATGACCCAACTAAGCACAGAATCGACCAGTACCTCAACCACCTAAGGATAGAGGATCGCTGGCTACTCTCCAGACTTAACACTATAATACATGAAGTTACTAAGGCCATGGAAGAGTACAGGGTACACGACGCTGTCAGGGCACTCAAGCACTTCATAGTTGAGGATGTAAGCCACTGGTACGTGAGGCTAGTCAGACCCAGAGTCTGGGTAGAGGAGAACACACCGGATAAGATGGCGGCCTACGCAACACTATACCATGCCCTGAAGTCTTGGTTAATAATGGCGGCACCCATAATACCCTTCTTCACAGAGAAGGTATACCAAGAATTCATACGGCCAGCAACACCCAACGCTCCACCTTCAGTACATATGCTTGAATGGCCAGCATCAAGGAAGGAATTCATTAACAAGGAGTTAGAGCAAGAAATGAATGTGATAAGGGAGATAGCTGAGGTAGCGGCAGCAGCGAGAATGAAAGCGAAGCTAAAGCTCAGGCAACCAGTTAAGCGCGTGATAATCTACACCAGCAACAACGACATAGTGAACATTGCAAGGAAACATGAGGAACTCCTCCGTAATCTCCTTAACACGCGTGAAGTCCTAATCAAGGAACCCAGTGAAGTTAGGGAAGTTATTCAATACAAAATAGAGCCGAAGTACTCCATACTAGGACCTAGGTACAGGAAGCTAACGAAACAGATAGTGGATTACGTACTAAAGAACCAAGCAGAAGTAGCCAAGGACATAATAACGAAAGGTAAACACGAAACAATAATAGGCAACACCACAATAACGCTAACGCCAGAGGAACTAAACATAATACCAGTACAAGCCGCAGGCTACGCAGTACAGGAAGCAAGCTGGGGAAGCCTCGCAATAGACACGCAACTCACAGAAGAGGAAATAGCGGACGGGCTAGCTAGGGATATCATACGCAGAATACAAACAATGCGGAAGGAACTAAACCTACCGATGAACGCCTATATAAAAGTAATAATGACGCCACCTGAACATCATGTAAGGTATATAAAAGAAAGGGCGAATTACATAGCTAACGAAGTAAGGGCTAAGGAGATAACATTCACAAAACAACACCTCACAGGCATACCAGGCAAGAGAACATTGACAAAGACATGGGAGATAAACGGAGAGACCTATACAATAACGATAACGGAAACATGAGCGCCGTCGTGAAAATAACAAAAATAGCGCACTGATAAAATACCTAAAGGGGCCCGTGGCCTAGCCAGGATAGGGCGCCGGCCTCCGGAGCCGGTGGTCCCGGGTTCAAATCCCGGCGGGCCCGCCACAGAGCATTTAATTTAGACCTCGGTCCACGTCCAGCTACGGGTAAATCTGGGTTCCCGGGATTTACCCCACTTTTGGAGGTGCCCAATAATCTTGGTGTGCTCTCTTCTTAACTAGTCTGATTAATTAACTCCTCAGGGTGTATCTTAACAAGAACGTTGTGAAGTATCATTTAGCTCATTCTAATAGACGTATGGTGTAATTGTTATGTTGCGATTTTCTATCAGTTAGCCCTGGTTGAACTGGCTGAATGATGGAGTTATGACTAGGTTATAGTCTCCCTGCTCCAGCGACAGTATGAGTACTATTATGGCGTAGTCTCCAGGATCAAGCATTATGGGTGGAGAGGTGCTTCCTGGCGGTGGGATTAATCCCTTTATTGCTTTCCAGAGTGCTGTAGGCATGTGAGTTACGGGACCATAATACAGTATTCTTCCATATACAGACCACACACCGCCCGAGGGATTCTGATCGTATATGTTCACGCCTTGAAGGGTTATTGGGATCGTGCCGTAATTCTTGACTAATATCCCTATCAGGACGTAGTAATTCCTGTTGCTGTGGCAGTGATGGCATGTAGTTCCATTATGATGGTGATCATCACACAGGCTTATGTCAAGGATTAATGAGTTGCCGTCTGGGCTTAGGTAGAGTTCGTCTGAAGGGAGCCTTGTTACGTTACTTACGCAACAGCTATGGCAACTACAGTGCGTTTCTATGAGGTACCCTTTATAGGAATGTATTCCAGGATCAAATGAGCCAGTATTTATGGACACGTTAATTCCCAATCGGGTACTCCACATAGCTGATACAGGAATAACTATGAAGAACAGGAGGAGAGCTGAAACAAGTATTGCGCGATTCCCCTTGTCGTTTCTTATATTTATATTCAACAGTTTAACACCTCATGCAAATCAACCGTGTCTTTAAGAGTTAAAACATTTGTGTATTAGAGATTCTCCCCAGGCGATCGAGGGTTAGGGTAAAATTCAGCCGTGGCATAATTAAGGTTTCTCATACCATTTTTGGTGGAGGTGCAACACTTGAGGGTGCTGATAATATCCGACACCCACGATAACTTAAGCAACGTAGATCTACTGGTGAGGAATGTTATACCGAGGGAGAGACCTGAGATCCTAGTGCATTTAGGGGACTTCACCTCGCCATTCACGTTGTTAAAGCTAAAGGAACCGGGATTACCGGTAATTGGTGTCCTCGGTAATAATGATGGCGACACCAGTATGTTGAGGGAAATAGAGCATAACATAGCTCCGCAACCAATTGAAGTAAATTTAGGTGGGCTCCCAGCGTTCTTAATGCACGGATTTAAGGATGTGGTGTTCACCGAGAAGATAGCGACCGCCATTGCGCTATCAGGCTACTACCGCCTAGTCCTTTTCGGACATACGCATAGATATAAGGTTGAGCGGAAAGGTGCAGCGCTACTCGTGAATCCGGGCACGTTGAGTGGGTACTTAGCTGATGAGGCAACTTATGCTGTACTCGATACGGAATTGAGGAGTGTGCAGGTGAAGCAGCTGCGCTTCATGAGCGTCCTCGCTGAGGGAATTATCCCGTGAATCTATGATTTAAACGAAATTACCCTCGGTCTAGGATCAGGTGATATCCTAACAATTCCCTCTCCCCTACCAAGTAGGGTTGTGAACCGCTGTATTTCGCGTGGGGGGAAGTGCATAAATCCTGTTAGTGATTCCCAGTAACCTGGGTCCGGTGAAGCCATAGCGACGAGTAAGCCTAAGTTGTTGGTTACGCCGGAGCCTAGCACACGGAGGTCATCAATGCTTTGCGTGGCTATGCATACCATTATTCCATAGCTTCTTCCAAGGCGCATGAGCGAGGAGACCTCCTCAGTTAGCCTTTGAACGTAGAGCCATCCCTCATCAAGTATCAACGCGGTTCTGAAGTAGAAGGGTTTGGTGGAGGGTTTCGACGACTGTATTACGGCCCTGATCGCTGACGAGATATAGCATATCGCTAGGTTCACTAAATTGCGGCTGCTTGATGCGAGCTTGCTACCATCAAGTACTGCGACCTCTCTTAGATCCCCGCTCAATGCCTTGAGCAGGAGGGATGTGAGGCTTACCTCGGTGCCAGGATGAACAGACTTAATCTCTGATGCCACACGAGAAATGACGTAAGTTACGTAAGGCTCCTCATAAGACTCGACATACTGCCTTAAGCAATCCAGTATGTCTTGACATTCGACGTTTAAGGAGTACTCAACCCCCCTGTAAACGGCGGATACTAGTTCGTTCTTACTAAGTAGCTCATACGACTTAACGATGATGTCGGTCAGGATGCCTGGCCGAAGGCGTTTTGGGTAAAGCCTACCTAAGTCATGCAAGTTAAACTCCAGGTCCTCACCTAACACATAGTGCTTGAACGGTACTCCGCGACGCTCAAGCCTAGAGGGGTATTCACCCTTTATGTCAAGTATTATTGATCCCTTACCGAAGAATGACAGCAACCTACTCACTAGCATGGTTAGGAACTCGGTCTTACCCGACCCTGTGGGTCCGACAACCAACACGTGTGGAGACAGTGACCTAGACACATCCCAGAATATTTTCTCTCCCGAGTCCGGATCCTTACCCAAGTAAATGCCTTTAGAGCTAGCAGTAACGAGTGCAGTGCTAGATATTATGAAGGGGTATAGGAGCGTGGTTGCAGCCCCAGCGAAGGTACTTAGGCCAGCAAATCTTAAGGTAAGTTTTGTAATGCCGTCACCTCTTGGCCAAGGATCGCGTCGAAAAAATAGTCTGAGCAAGAAGTGTTTCCTCAATCCTCTCACCGAGCCTACCCTTATGCCGAGGGATGAGAAGGTATTTCTGACTATGCGGCTTCGTCTCTCTAGTTCCTCAAGGGTTTGTTTAAGGTCCTCACCACACGCCTCCACAATCATTAACGCTACCATACTAATCGGCGGTATTCCATCCTTGACTATCGTGTCCCGTACTTTCTTGAGGTGCTGTAATTTCTTACGTACGTTGATGGCGGATGGATTACTCTCAAGCATAATCTCTAATGTGGAAATACGCTTCTCAAGTTCCTTTAAGTACTCCTCCTTGTCGGTGGGTACGACGTAAGTTCTAATCTCCAAGGGAAATCCGAGGTTCAATGTTTTAAAGTATCCTCGAATGTAATGGAGTAAGTCAGCTACACCCATATCAGCTAGGGTTCCAGAAATATTCTCTATTAGCAGTAACTTACGGCAACATACTTTATCTCCGTGCCTTAAGATAATGTGATCTCCTTGAATTTCAAGAACTTGCGACTCACTACTAGTGTAGGTCTTTCTAAAGAATTTCTTACTCAAGACCGGTACCCTAGCCTTAAATGTCCTAAGCATGTTTTTGAGCACGGCTACTCACCTCAAATAATCTCAATCTTGGAATTGCATCAAGGAGAGTTCTAGCCGCTTCTACGGCGTCTCGTAGTATTAACCGTGCAACTTCTTTAGGTTCTATCTCATATTGGGAAATCCTATCCGTACCTATTGGAATCGCTATTATGTCAATACCACCTAAAGCGTCATGTATTGAACACTTCGTGAGTATGTTTGCCTGGTGTTCTATGAAGTCTTGTGTAAGCGTTTCTCCACATCTAACGCTAATTAGAGAAGGTGCATTCGTCTCGAATCTTAGGAAAATCTCTGCGGAACCATCGCTATGTACTTGGAGTTTATCTATGCGTACCCGAAGTTCGGGGTTGCGCGGCACTATGATTAAGGAACTTCTGCATATTATGCCTCCTTCTCTGCCTCTAGTTTTAGTTATTCCGAAGGCAGGACCATCAGTAACTATATACCTCGATTTACACTTGATTCTGTACTCCCTATGCCACACATAATTACTATCTACTAATTCTTCAGTTACTAGTAGTGGCTCTAAGCAATCTGAAATGGTTACGTTGCCCGAGCCTTCAAAAAAGTAGCCGTTACTACATGACACTAGGAGCTTAGCTCCTTTAGCGCTTTCTATCACAGTTGTTTGGTTATCTAAGTGATTAATGAGTAGTTTACTTGAGCTTAAGGGATTTTCCAAAACGTAATTACTTAAGTCTATTATTGACTTACCAACCTTGTATGTATCACCCCTATCGTACTTGACAACAATTTCGAACGGGATTTTAGATTCATTCCTGCTGTAGCCTAACATTTCTAGGAGGAACTTGCATGAATTACTTAACGTACACTCTCTTTTCAGAAGTTTTACATAATATTCCTTCAACGAGTCACAACTTAATTCTAAAGAGGGCTCTTCGGGAACTGGTGACGTTATGGTTATCTCTAACGTTGTTTTAAAATTGAGGCTTGACCCCTTTATGTGCCCTCCTCTAAGAAACGCACAATCAACCACTGATACCTTACTTAGGGACGGTTCCTTCGACGCTATACGGAGATTCGATGATACATGATATGTCGGTAGCTTTGCGCTGAACACAACGTTACCACTCCATCCAAGTCTACGAGGCCTTAGCGCTACTACTGCCTTAGAACCTACAGTCACTACATTAACTGCTGTAACTGGTCCTTTTACATCGTAACTACTTCCGGGAGACCAAGGTTCTATCTCCACTATCGCGTATCCGTCGAAGTCTACGGAATCTCTCAGAACTTTGATTTTAGGATTAAAGAATTCGAAAGGATTTAAGATGGCGATTCCTTCATCAACAATGCATGCCACAGGTCCGTCGGCGGTTGGCGCACATGACCTAGCATGTACTTCGCCCATAACTCTTTTGGACGCGTTAATTATAAGGTAATTATCAGCTTTCATCCTTACGACGACTACGGGTTTACTTGACGCTACTTCTTTAGCCGGGAGCTCTGTAAGTCTAAATAAAGTATTCCCGTGAAGCAAGTACGTTCCTGTGCTGTCAGTAAGCACTACATCAGTATCGTCATAGCAGACTAGACACTGTGGCTTAACGTCCACTAGGGGTTCTAAAACACCGTTCAGATACTTTGTCAGTAAGTTGTTTTCAAAATCAAAATAGTACTCACTATTTCCGCAACTGGCAAGCGGGAAGAGACCTGCGGGAATCGCGTGGACATCATTGAATGTTACTGCATAGTATTCTTCATTATTACATTTGACGATGCATAGCGAATCGCTACATACCGCATCACTCGGCACGCAATTAGTTATTCGGTATTCCCGAAAAAGACCTCTTAAGGGGTCAATTATTAGTGTTAATGCATCCCCTCGCAGACTACCTGCAATCAGGTAGGTCCATGTTCCATAAGCGGTTACCACATTCTTAATTTCTATGAAATCCCCGCTTGTGGGGGATACCATCTTAGCATGATTTCTGTTAGTATGTATAAGCAATACTTTGTCACGTATTCGAAATACTCTTGATGCGTTCTTCCTATATTTTTGCTTCTCATTGTGCCGTGTGACGACGAAAAATTCATCCCTAACTAACTTTATCAGAGAACCTGCTACACCTCGAAACTTGTTATTCGTAGGGTCACTACACGCATTCACTTCTCTCAGCCGTAACTCAGCTCCCTTAAGGAGCACTTCATAAAAGATTTCCTCAGGTGGAAGATTACTTACGGAACTCCTCACTAAATACACATGTCCATGCCTGAACACTAGTGAGTATTCCGCCTTCCTAGCAAGGGATTCTTGAAGGATAGCGCTCCACGGGATTAAGTTTAGTGGTTGAGGTATCATCTTTAGGTCACCTCAGTAGAAATGCCAATTCTATGCAAACTACCCCGGGAAGTAGGGTGTTAGTTATCTTGCCGAATGTTACGTAGGATGCGTAACTTGAATAGACTAGCGACGATATGATGATGTATAATGTTGTCAGAGGCGTTATTGAGGCATTCCCAAGCGTCCCGACGTAATTGAGTATCAGGGGTAGCGCGAGTGCTAGCGTGACTACTATGGCATTTGTTGATAAGGAGAACTTGAATTCCCTAAGCATCTCGGTTACAAGGCTTCGTAATTTCATAAGGTTTTCCCTATTAAGGGTTCCGTAAGTCAGTCCCTTCATTATGGTGTATACGGTAAACTTAGTTATCCACAATCTAGCGTTATTAAGGAATCTGGGATACGTGGACAACAAGCTAATTTTGTTGCTTAATTCCTTGAAGACCCCATAGTTGGTTCGATTAAATGCTTCCTTGACTATTGTTAAGGCGTTGCCAACATTCAAAGGCGCCTCTATGATAGTTAGCAGGACGTTGGAGAGTTGACGTGCCTCGTAAATAGCGTTAACCATGCTTGAAACCTGGTACAGTCCTAGAGCAGTTAGAGCAACTCCTAACAGGACTAAGTATGGGAACAATGCACGCATTTCAAAACCCTGCACGAATGCCATGATAATACACCTGAATACAAGAATGGCTATTGTGGTTACCGCCACGATTAAGTATCTGCGTGGTAACTTCTTAAAATGCACCTCAAAATGCTTAGGTGCACGCGGAGTAACTAAAAAGAATACAGGACAAAGTACTAATGTTATAGATAGTGCTTCAGTAACTACCTTACCACCCATCAATGCGCTCAAAGCGAGAATAATTGGAGGAACATAGCCTAGAAGCACAGCAAATAATATAGATACTGTAGCCCTAAATTTTACTCTATTCAAGCTATCTATTCTCAATTCTTCAAGTAGCTCCCCACCTTTCTCTTTTAGCCAAGCTCTAACTATTCCCAAACTCTGAGCAAAAACGAAGTCACTTAGTAGGTTCTCAACAAACTTTGATTTAATCCACTTACTATATAGGTGGACAACCTCAGATGTAGTCATTAATTTCCGTAATCTCCTTATTAACGTTGATTCCCTTGATAACTGATTAAAAATCTCATGTAGATTCCCGAGCAATGATAGGTCATCAATTATGTTGGGTGATGCTGATGCTACGACGGATTCTGAAATAACAAAGTACTTCATTTCTTCTTCAATTCTTTTAGCCCGCGTACGGGCTTTAACAAGCAAGTAGAAGACATAAATTATAGGAGTAAGTAGTAGCAGGGAGGCAATCCACTCGAGAGTAATGTTAAGAATAAGTGGGAGCGTACTAATCAACGCGCTTAATGTGAGTTTATTCATAGCAATTATGAAGCCTCCAACTGGCACAGGGAGTAATATTCTTAGTAATAAGTTTTTGTTTCCGTTACCTGTCATTGATAGTTTCATGCCAGCTTGAACTTTGAGTGTATAGATAACTGAAAGATAATTATTTAACAACTTTATAGGGTACCTTACTAAGGATTTCACGGGCATTGTTGGCTTACCTCCGTAATTTTGTTTCTAGCAAGGAGTTTCGCAGAGGATTTACTGAGGCTAATTTTCCGTAACCTCGATAGTAAGACGTCGTAGGTTGCGTTCTCGCCATATTCATATATCTTGTTTAATATAACGGAGTCTTCGCCTCTATCATAAACGGGTTCATCTATAGCGACTACTGCTCTTTTAAGCCCGTTCTCTACTACGTAGTTTAGTGTGACTATCAGGTTAAACATAGCTACCTGCTGTGCTGTTAGATTTATTGGGGGTGATGTCAGCCTCATTATGGCTTCCTCAGCGGAACCTCCATGGAAAGTTGTCAACCCACCCATCCCCATATTCATTGCCTGAACTAGCACTCTAGCCTCTGCACCTCTTGTTTCACCTATGACAATGAATCGGTTAACGGATGAACGAAGAGCTGCTTTAGTTAGGGCCATCTGGTCGAACTCTATGGAGTTACTATTAGTCACACGGTACATCGGTGTGACGTACCTGACCCAGCAACTTCCCTGTGGGGGATCTATTTCCGGGGTATCCTCTATGATGGCTACCTTCCAATCATGCGGGATTAGATCGTAAAGTATTGCACGCAGCAGAGTTGTCTTACCTGAGCCGGGAGGACCTACTATCAATATCGAGCCACGCTTAATTATTATGTCCTGTAAAAGTAGTGCTATGTCATGTGTCAGCATGCCGTTGCTCACTAGCTCTTTTACCCTAACTAAGGTGCCTGACTTTTTCTTCCTTATTACAATCTCGCCTTTACCGTCTGCTATATCTGGGTGTACTAGGTGGATCCTGTGCCCACCATCGCTTTCAGGAAGGTTAGCATCAACTATTGGGGTGGCTCTACTTATGAGCCTACCTGCTTTCTCAGCAAGTAAACTCATATATTCTAAGAATTCAAACATGTCCTTCATAACTATGTTAGTCATGATATAGTCGGCGCGTGGGTCGCGTGAAGCTATGTAGGAATGTCTGACCCAAACATTGCCTGGACCAACTATCGAGATATCCTCAACATAGGGATCATCTATTAATACCTGAAGTTTCTTGTACTTAAGCTCCTTACGAAATGCGTAAGCAATATTAGCCTCTGGTAATCTCTCTTTCTTACGCATCTTTAGAAACCTTATGGCGGTCTTTACAAGTGAATACATATCGTTGTCGCTGTCCTCACTACCCATGATTATTACTTCAATATTCTTCCTGATCTTCTCCCTTACGTCTTCGATTCCTGATTCCCTAACAACGTATTGGAATGTTCCTTCAGCATCCCTAGTTATAGTTATTTTAGCAGTCCCAACCCTGTATTCTATAATAATTTCCGTCATCATGCATTACCTCGCCAAATAAGCATTAATATATTTTTAATGTAAAAACTAAATTATCTTTGAATATTATGCAACGTTTATATTTAGTGATTCCCCTTTACCTGTGTTCAGGTTTTCTAGGGTCAGTACTATCGTCTTTACGTTAGCTTTCGTAGGTACTACGACACTTAATGTAGCGGTAGTGCCTGGCTGTAGCACATTAAGATTTGATGCAACATTAACGGTTGCCTGAATTATTGATCCGTTAGTAAGTATAGCTTTAGCCTCAATCGATGCTGACGTCAGCGAATAGTTGTAGCTACCAGTATTCCTAACGCGTACGACGAATACTTGACCTGTAGATGACACTGACTTCGATACTAATACACCGCTCACTTGAGGCGTTGCTGTGTATGAGTTAATTTTAGATGCTTGGGAACCTAACCATCCTTGTAGTGCTAAGGCGACGGGTATTGCGATAGCTACTAATGCCAGTATTACTACTAGATCACTTACACCTCTCCTCAAGGTTCTACGGATTTTGTTTCGCATAGGTACACCCCCAACAAACTTGGCAGTTTAAAAAGAGTTCTGAAGGGGTTCCGCCCTTAAATATTGACTAAAGTCCAGTTCACCAACGGTGTTATGGAATGAGGGAGTTTCGCAAGAGGCTCAAAGCAATAATTGAGGCAATGGTTGGGAGGGTTGTTACGCCCGGAGATGTGGTCGCCGCTACTGGATTACCTAGGTATGAGGTTCTAGCAACATTCCACGTTCTTGAGACCTTAGGGCTCATAGAGCTTATTCTAGAAAAGGGGAATTATAGAGTATACAAGTTAACAAGGCTTGGGCTTAAGTTATTGCGGGCATTAGAAAGTGCCGACTCAGTGCTAATTGACGTAGTTACTGACAAGTCCATTGAGACTCCAGCCTCAATCCCTGAAGGTAATGAGGGAACTGTTGAAGCTTAATCAGCGAGGTAACTCCTCACTCACCACTCAGCTAAAGCCGGTCTCATCACATGTCAAAACACGTGTCCAGGGGAAATAAAATTGCAGGAATATTCAAAGAGAAAAGTCAGGAGCGTTCTGACAAGTGCGGATCTTAGAATACTGGCTCAGCAGTATAGGGAAGAAGGTGGAACCTTAAGGAAGTGTGTCAGGTGCTTTACAGAGATTCGAAAGGAATTTGCTAATGTACGTGGGCGGGAGAATGACGAGAGTGTCAGCGAGAGTGTTCAGGGTGTTGGTTTGACATTCCTTTGTTTCCCTGCCGACCCCACAGGCGTGACCTATGTAATAGGTGCCACAACGTATACCGTTGGGCACATTATGAAGACATTTGAGAGACGTAGTATGGGTGTAAAAGATGTCGTGAGGATTTACAAAAAATTAGGTCTTGAATTAAGGTACGTGCTAGAGTTATAATTTTATGGAGTTGAGGTGTGGAGTAGGCAGGTAACAAACTTGGGCACACAACGTGTGGGATACGTACTACTGATCTACTGTAGTAATAGCAATACCATACGAGTTGGTAGTTTAGGGGAGGTTAATCTAAGTAAAGGCACGTATGCGTACGTAGGGTCAGCAAACATGAGGAGTCCCATTACTCGCGTTCTAAGGCATTTCAGTAAGAGTAAGAAGGTACGGTGGCATGTGGATTATCTAACAAAAAAATGTTCCCCCTTCTTAGCATTAATTTGTTTTGGTGTAGGGGAGGACAGTCTTTATGACATACTAACCTCGCTTAAGGGGGTCGAAACAGCAATCCCGCGTTTTGGTTCTACGGATAAGTCTTTCCATAGAACACATTTATTCAGGTTATCTGCTGAGGGTTCAGTGATACTCTCCCTAGTTAATGCATTGATTAAAACGTGTAATGGTGTGGAGGTTGTTAGGGCCTCTGATGAACACTGCTTCAGTCAAGTTTTACAAGACCTGCCTTAGCTAATTCATTCAGTATTATAGTTATTGGGGGCTTTAGTTCCTCTTCGCTCATGGCTGTTTCGGGGTCAGCGCTTAGCTCCTTGCTCAGTTCTTTAATGATTTCCTCAACTGTTTTCTCCCCCGAGCACTGCATCCATACATAATATGCTCCTGCTGTTAACGTATATGCTCTGTTCTCGTCTAGAGCCACTATGAAGTTATCGCCCTCCATGCCTAGGCTTATTCCTAGCCTCCTAGGCTTTAAGTTTCTTATTTCATCGTAGCTTAATTCGTTACTGCTCATAACGTGTCACCTGCCCCAGTACTGTCTTCTGGTTCTGTATCCTCTTCGGAAACTGCGTCTTGGTGGTCTGTAACCCTCTGGTGCCTTAGGCGTGTCCTCCGGTATGTCTTCGGCTTCGGGTATGTTGTGCTCCTCCACAACCTTAATGTTGTTAGCACCGCCTATGTTTAGTTGCACGTCACCGCGGTATGTTGTTGTCCACGCGCCCTTTATCTCTACAACTTGACCCTCCTTTACGGTTCCTGCCGCTTTGCCCCAAAGTGTCAGCTTAACACGTCCTGTTTCGTCTCCCACTATTGCTTCACTGATGGTTCTCTGCCCTGACCTGGTGTTTATGGTTTTGGGCTCATCTGAACTTATAACTCTGACCGTCATGTTAATGTTACGCATTTCGGGTTTGAGTTCCATTACCTTAGTTTGGGGTTTACCCGCTTCATTTCCTACGTATTCGGACATAGGGTTCCAACTCCTACGACTTAACAAATAAGGTGGCATTACGAGGTTATTAAGCTAATATGGTTCTAAGGTATTTAAAAAGTGTGTGATCAATAAGTTGAGCATAAATATAAACAAGGAGAATTGAAGAAGGCGGAGGACCGTATGCCGGGCGCTCTACCTGGCTGAGCTACGGGCCCGTAAAATCCTAGAGCATTGGGGCTATATAAGTATTATTGCACATATCATAGCTGATAACTAGCATCTGTTGCTACGTTAAGAGTCTAACCGAAAATCAAGGATCAAGTACAAAATGAGTGGTGGGCCCGCGGGGATTTGAACCCCGGACCACCCGGTTATGAGTCCCGTACGGTCCTCCGCCATAAGGAAAAGGGAGTAAGTAGGTTTTATACTTTACTGAACTTAATGTATCATTCCATTTTAATAGCACCGACGGGGCAACCGTTCATTGCATCCTCAACACAACTCCTTAAGGAGTCCGGGACTTCGCCCTCGGTCTTCGAGGAGGTTCTGTATTTCTCAACAAGCCTGCTCTTGCCGTTATCGTCTGCTTCGAAAACATCTGGGCACATGCTGTAGCATAAGCCACAAGCTATGCAGTTCTCTTGATCTATCCTAATTTTTATAACCATGTTATCCCTCGTTGTACAGTAACGTGGGATTAGCTAATATTGTTATCGCCTTACGTTCTTTACGGTAATAACTCCAGCAACAGAATAGGTTAAAAGGGAAGGATACTGTGTATGCCACGGTGTAAAATAGTGGTAAGTGAAGACGAAATCTTTTACAAGTGTTGGAAATGCGGGCGTGTGTTCAGCATGAGGGAGATAGAGGCTTTCGAGGCGCGTGAGGCTGCTGAGGGATATACCTTCATACGATGCCCCGCCTGTGGTTCAAAAATAATAACAAAGATCAGGAAAGAAAGATACAAGAAAGTTAAGGCTATATGAGGGTTCTCTTCATAGGGGTTCCGCATAACTCGTAACCCCCACTCACGACAAGATAGCAGTTTGTTTTGGTCTAAGCAGAGCATCTTAGGTACCCCACTAAATAAACCACTATTGAGGGCATTCTCGTTATTGGAAGGTGTTTATCGGTCTCGTAAGCAAACCTTTTTAGGGATATTCACGGTTCTGAAAGTGTAGTAGGGTGAGTCATGTCGGGGAAGGATATAGTCGATATTGAAAGCCTATGCGGAGGACTACCTGAAGAACTCTGCGTGCAGCTGGGAGCCGAACAGCAGTTCATTAAGATAAAAATCGAGAAGAGAAAGTTTGGGCGTGAAGTAACTATAATAGAGGGATTAGACCCGGCGGTCTTCAACTTAAAGAAAGTGGCCTCGACGCTCAAAGCGAAACTAGCGACGGGAGGTACAGTGAAAAACAACCATATAGAATTACAGGGAGATCATAGGAGCAGGGTCAAGCAAATACTAGTCAGGGAATTTGGAATCCCACCGGAGAACATAATTTTCATAGAAGCCGAATAATAAAAGTGCCTTTATTTTTCTTCCTAAAGAGTAAGGCAACTCGAAAAACACTACTTGTTATCCAGCTCCCTTACTGCTCGGGTACCCTTATCCTGAGATACTGTATTAACTCCTTGTACCTGTTCCTCACAGTTACTTCCGTTACTCCCGCCACCCTTGCCACGTCCTTCTGTGTCCTTCTTTCATCATATAGTTGAGCGGCGGTGTAAACAGCAGCTGCCGCTAATCCAGCGGGATCCTTGCCAGCGGTTAGTCCCCTCTTCTTGGCTTCCTCAAGGATTTCCATTGCCTTCTTTATTACCTTGCCGGAGAGGCCGAGGGCGGCCGCTATCCTCGGCACGAAGTCTATTGGGTCGGCAATAGGTATTCTCACGTTAAGTTCCCTCACGAGGAGCCTATAACACCTTGCTACCTCCTTCTTACTGGTTTTTGTGTATTGGGCAATCTCGTCGAGGGTGCGTGGTATTCTAAAGATCCTGCATGCTGCGTAGAGTGCAGCAGCAACGACCGACTCAACCGCCCGTCCCCTAACGACTCCTTTTTCAACCGCCTGTCTGTAAATTGCGGCTGCCCGCTCTTTCACAGCTCGAGGTAAGCCCAGTTGATCGGCTATACGTTCCAGCTCGCCTGCGGCCTGCGTGATGTTCCTATCTATGCTGTTCTGAATTCTTGTCCTTATTTGCCATTTACGCCAACGCATCACTTCAAGACGGCGCTTCATCTCAAGTTTCTTACCTGAAGCATCGCGGTCCCTCCAATCAATCATTGTTGAGAGACCGCCATCATGGATCGTAGGGGATAGAGGGGAACCGGTGCGTGAGCGTTTCTCACGTTCTTCTGGAGTAAACGCTCTCCACTCAGGTCCTTGGTCTATAACCTTGTCCTCAACCACCTCTCCTGTTTCCGTACATATGTACTCTCCACGAAATTCATCATAAATTATCTTATCCGGAGGGCACTTAATACCGCCCTCCTCACGTAATTCTTCTTCCTCTGGCACAGGTGAGCACCTCGTAATTTTGCGGGTTGTGTTTGCGCGAAATCTTTATAAGGTTTCCTTAGGAAGTTTATAAACTTTTGCATGGAAAAGTAATCTTCAACTTTTAAGTTTAAGATAGATGACGAATAGCTCATGCAGAAAGTACGGATCATTGAAGAAAGGTATTCAATAGACAATGCAACATAATAGCGTATTGTAAACATTAATTTATCAGCGATACTACATTCAGAAGTAAGTATTTTAGCGACTATTCAAGTAGTGAGGGGGGTATGAACTGTGGGCTCTGTTGAGCTCAGGAATGTGACTAAGATCTTCCCTCCCAAGACAGTTGCTGTGAACAACGTTAACCTAAAAATTCATGATGGGGAGTTCTTCATACTCCTAGGACCCTCGGGATGCGGTAAAACAACAACTCTCAGGATAATCGCAGGGCTAGAGAAGCCAACGAAGGGAAGAGTTTACATAGATAATGAGGACGTGACAGATTTACCACCACGTAAGCGAGATATTGCGATGGTATTTCAGACATGGGCCCTATATCCACATATGAAGGTATATGATAACATAGCATTCCCACTTAAGCTCAGGAAAGTTGCGAAGGACGAGATAGATCGCAGAGTAAGGGAAGTTGCTAAAATGTTACAAATAGAAACCCTTCTAGATAGGTATCCACGTCAACTCTCTGGCGGGCAACAACAGAGAGTTGCCTTGGCTAGGGCCTTAGTACGAAAGCCTAAAGTATGGTTACTCGATGAGCCCCTAAGCAACTTAGACGCGATATTGCGTGTCCAGATGAGAGCTGAGCTAAAGCGGCTACAAAAGGAGCTTAAAATAACGGCCATTTATGTAACACACGACCAAGTCGAAGCGATGTCTATGGGGGACCGGGTCGCTGTATTGAACGCAGGGAGAGTACTTCAAATTGGTGCACCTAGTGAAGTATATAACAAGCCAAACACGTTGTTCGTCGCCAGCTTCATAGGGTCACCCCCGATGAATTTCATTCGTGTTGCGCTGAAGAATGAGGGAGGCAAATACGTCCTAACAGCGGATGGTGTAAACATAAATCTTCCTACGGAGCTTGGGAGAGTCATAGAAGAGAATGCGAGCGATGTCAATGACTTGATCCTAGGAGTAAGACCTGAACATCTAGAGTTAAGCACTGCCGAGGATTCCAATATTAATGGTGAGATATACATCATAGAACCTTTGGGTTCCGAGACAATACTGAACATAAAGGTTGGTGATAGTATAATTAAGGCACGACTGCTAAAGGAGACCACCCTAGGCATAGGAAGTAAGGTGTTCCTTAAGGTAAGCATAAACAATATACACGTGTTCGACCCATCTACGGAGAGAGCCCTAATTTAAGTTTAATTCATTAAACATACGTCTTATGCAGATATTTCTTCGCTAAAAAATGAA
>CAYNPH010000003.1:0-31819 GCA_964399035.1 uncultured Desulfurococcaceae archaeon | reverse complement strand
CTGAAGTACCTGGCGGCGTAGTCGGGGAGTATGGTTACTATCTTTGCGCCTTCAGGTAGGTTGTATTTCCTTGCTACCTTTATTGCGGCTACGACGTTCGCGCCGGAGGAGATACCTACTGCTAGTCCCTCCTCCCTAGCTAGTTTCTTAGCCATCTCTATGGCTTCGTCGGACGATACGGTGACGAAGTCGTCTAGGAGGTGCTTGTATCTCTTAACGATGTTTGGTACGAAGCCGTCGCCAACGCCTTCGATTTCGTGGCGTCCCCACGGTCCTTCCTCGCCCTTGTGGAACCAGTAGTAAGCTACGGGGCACTCGGCTGGCTCGGCACCAACGATTATTGTCTTGGGGTTCGCCTCCTTGAGCCTCTTAGCGACGCCCATTAGGGTGCCGCCGGTGCCTACGTGGGCTACGAACGCGTCGACCTTGCCTAACTGCTCGAGGATTTCCTTGCCCGTGGTTTCGTAGTGAGCTTCCACGTTGCCCTCATCGTCCCACTGGTCTAGGGCTAGGTATTTGTCCGGGTTCTCCCTCTCCAGCTTCTTAGCGTACTCGAGGGCACCACCAGCGTCTGACTCGCCTCCTGGGGTAGTGATGATTTCGGCCCCGTAGAGCTTCATTAGAAGGAATCTCTCCTCGCTCATCTCCTCCGGGATGACGATTATCACCTTGTACCCAAGGGCGGCGCCCATAGCTGCAAACGCTATGCCGGTGTTGCCAGTGGTTGCGATGACTAACGTCATGCCGGGCTTGAGGCGACCTTCACGCTCAGCTCTTTTGATCATGTAGTAAGCCATCCTGTCCTTAACGCTGCCCGTTGGGTTCATGAACTCGCACTTACCCCAGATCTCGGCCTTCACGTCCTCCGGAACAACTTTCCTGAGCCTTATGACGGGTGTGTCACCCATTATGTCCGCTATAGTGTAACCGACCTTCCCAGTCAATATGGGTCCCACTCATGAGGTGCTTTAAATGTTAAATACCCTGCTTAACGACCTCACGAAATATTTCCTGCAGGATATCATGTGCTGTGGTTAGTTTTCCTTAAAATACATAAGACTTTATGTAAATAATCACTGGGTTGTTGACGATGTCTTTATATAAACTCATTATATGCCGGAAGTGCTTATTCACTATCAAATTAACCATTACGAATAGTTTGATTAAGTGAATTATGGTGCTTCGGGTGCGCCATATTCGCCAGAGAATTCATCGCCAACGTCCTCTTCCTCCCACGCTTTCGGGCATCCCTTCCCGTACCTTATGATTGGGCCTGGGAGCCTTGAGAGCAGCACAACCCTTGAAGGTGCAGAGCGTGATGCCACAGGGTAGCTTAGTTCCTGAGAGAGTTTCCTCGCGAATTCCTCAACATCCTTCATTGAGGGCATGTTCTCCTTGCTGAGTCTCTCTGTCGAGCCTCCGACATGCATGTAGGCTTTAACCTCGATGAATGTTGGTTGAGCCTTGTCGAGGAGCTTAGCGAACCCCTTAACATCTTCCTCACCCATGTTGAAGCCTTTTACGACAGTCACCCTAATGACGGTCGGGCACGAGAAGGAAGGTAGTAGCTCTAGAGTCTCTAGTGTTGCCTCCCACGCCCTGGGGGTCAGTGGTCTGTTGAAGTACTCGTACATCTCTCTATTCCATGCTTCAATAGAAACGTACAGTTGCGTTGGCTCGACGTCAAGCCCTCCTAGTATATCTGGCCTTACCCCCCTAGTCACCACGAATGTTGTTAGTCCGCGCCTATGGAATGCCTCTAGTAAGTCTCCAAAGCGTGGGTACATCAGCGGCTCACCTGTAAGGGATATGGCGACGTGCTTCGGGTCGTTAGCCTCCTCCCATAACTTCCTTGGAGCCCTATCCTTATACCCGCTCACAGTCCTCCTATGCTCCTTAATCGCTAGCTCGGCAAGCACGTCTGGGTCATCCACGTAGGGCAACCGTGTGAGTTCACTTCTCTCAAATCCCATGTCCTCAGGTCTTACCCTCCAGCAGTGAAGGCACGCATTCCAGCACCAGAGTGTTGCTGGGCTAAACTGGACGCACCTGTGGGATTCTATTCCGTAAAACTTGCACTTGTAGCAGAACCTGTTCTCAACCAACGCGTTATGTACCCATAAGCACTTCTTAACCGCGGAGTGAGTCCCTATGATATGGTACTTCTGCTTTTCCAGCCTTCTAATGGCCCTCGTTAGTGGGTCTCTGTAGGTTACGGTGGCACCTGCGGACGTCATTGCGTCACTAACCCCTCAACCATGGAATGTGTTTCGATCCAACCCTTAAAAGCTACTTGAATAGTTTATGTCATAGTGAGTAACATGCCGCGTTCAGGCGTAGTATGTCACGGCGACTGTGATGGAATTATTTCAGCCTTCATATACATAAAGCACTACCTGATGGACTCATGGCCCAGGAACGTGTCGATGGTGTTCACCCAGCCATGGAGGGCCCAGATAGACGCTAGGAAGGTTGGGGAGAATCTGAGCGAGGTCGTTTTCCTGGACTTAGCTGTGAGCGAGGAATTCGCTAGGTACATAAAGCAACTTTCAGGGAAGGTAGGCAGGATAACGATCATAGACCACCATATGAGTTCCGATGAACACATAAGAGACTTGAGTAGCCTCCCCAACATAAAAGTCGTGTGGCGGAAATCATCGTCATGCCCAAGGCTAATGAGAGAAGTGCTCAAGCCACACATGAATCCTTACGAGGAATTCTTGGTTGACGTGGCGGACGTGTGTGAGGGTGGTGAAGCTAGGAGTGAGGACGCCGCCAAAGTGGCGGACCTCATTAAGCTCTCAATAGCCCGGAACCCGGGTGACCTAAACTACATGAAGCACTTAGTGGAGGCGATGCTGGAGGGTAAAGACTTACTGAGCGACCCTGAGTTACTGAGTAGGGCTAAAATAGCTAAGTTCCTTCTGTGGCGCCTGCTTAAGATCATGAGCGAACGCTCGCTTGAGGTAGCGGCAACGAAGATAGTGGCGCTGGATCTCTCCGAATCAAGAATATACGCTGGACTGCTGGGGATAGCCGCAACGGAGTTCGCTAGGATGAGCAGGAAGGACGTAGTACTAATAAGGAGAGAGGAAGGGAAAGTGGTCGTCACGGTCAGAACACTCAACGATAGGGCCTACAGGATATGCCGTGAGCTAGCCGCGAGGCTCAAGGGAAGGTTTGGGGGCCATGCGGAAGCAGCCTCGGCCACGCTCCCGGATATGGGGTTAGGGGAGGCAATGAAACTAGTTTCGGAGGTAGTTAAGAGTGTGCCAAGGGAGGTCAGAGGTAGTAGGGTGCGTAGAACGCAGTGAAGTACCTAGCATAATAAAGCGGTGGTTCAGGGCAGCAACAATCGTCCTTTCTGTCAAGTGCAGTATTGAATATGAAGGGAGGGCATCCAGCAAGGCCTCAAGCGCGTGGCGCTTGATAATAGTTAAGGAGGATGGCACGCTACTCATTCACGGGCCGGAGGGCCGGAACCCAATAAACTGGCAACCGAAGGCCTACGTAACAGCGAGGGTGGAGGGAGACAAGGTAATCATTGAGGCCCTCCGAAGGCACCCAAAGGAGATCCTCAAAATAAGCGTTGAGAGCGACGCAGACGTAATGATAGTTAGGTTAGGGCATGGGAGGTTCCTCCTCCACGGAACGGAGAAGGAAATAGTGGACTACATAGCTAGAAACCCGCATGTGGTGGAGGTCGGGGCTCAATTAGTATCCCGCGAAGTAAGCACACCGCACGGGAGGATCGACGTTGTCCTCCGATCATCGACCGGGGACCTCATACTTGTTGAGGTCAAAAGATCCACCGCGGACATCGACGCGGTATATCAGCTAAACCGGTACGTGAAGTACTACGAGTCCCTAGGCATTAAGGTGAGGGGAGTGCTCGCGGCACCCGCGTTAAGCCCCGCTGCTGAGAAAGCGCTCGCTAAGCTGGGCTTCAAATACGTTAAGGTCACACCCCCTAAATGAGGTTGAGCCGTATGGAGCTGAAGTACAGCGTAATAGATACACATGTCCACTTATGGGAATATGATGAACAGGTTATCAACACGTACTGCTCTGACGGGAACCTACTGCTGATGGCTGTGTCAGACGATTTAGGATCATCGAAACGAACCCTAGAAATAGCTAGGAAGTGCAAGAACGTGCTGGCGGGCGTGGGGATACATCCCTGGGAGGTCGGTAGGACCAGTGAGGACAACCTTAAGGCAACATTAAGCTTAGTGCGTGAGGCGCACTTCATTGGCGAGGTAGGTCTAGACAAGCTATTCGTGCCTAAGACCTTCTCAAAGCAAGTAAAGTTCTTCGAGGAATTCGTGGAGAGCGCAGTGAGGCACGGCAAGATACTCTCCGTACACGCCGCCGGTGCGTGGAACGATGTGCTTGAAGTGCTGAGAAGTGCGGGCGCTAAGTTAGCCGTAATACACTGGTTCACAGGCCCACTACACCTTCTAAAAGTGATAGAGGACTCAGGGTACTTCATAGGCGTCAACCCAGCAATAAAGGTCCAGGAGAAGTCACGGAAAGTGGTTAAGGCAGCACCCCTATCCATTCTGCTCACCGAGTCTGACGGACCATATAAGTACAGGGGTATGAAGCTAGGCCCAGAACTCATCCCAGAAACAATAAGGATCATCGCAGAGTTAAAGTCAGTAAATTTAGACGTCGTTCGTGAGGCGATACGCAGTAACGCTGAAAACCTACTTACGCGTGCGCATATTGATGTTTAGCCAATGATGAGTGACTATGGCTACCAAGCCTAGTGGGCTGTGAGGATACACGCAGGCTCTGAGGCTAACTGATTTTTACTTACCCCATACTCATTACAAGGTGCTTTATTCGTGTTGGGAAGACCCCCAAGAATCGCGGCTATAGGGGCTGGTATGTGGGGACGCAACATCATTAGGGCGTTGAAGTACCTTGAGGCAGAAGGCGTGCTGGAGCTCACCGCCGTTGTGGATGTCCGCGAGGACGTTGCTAAGTCCGTAGCTCATGAATGGCGAGTGCCTCACCACGCTACCGGTTTAGAGGACTTAAGGCGCTTCAACGTGGATGCCGTAACCGTTGCAGTCCCAATAAATCACCTGCCGGAAGTAACGCTGAAGGCAATCAATGAGGGCTACCATGTCTTCGTGGAGAAGCCAGTCGCTACTAGGCCAGAGTGGATCGAACGCATTATGAAGACAGCTAATGATTCTGACCTAGTTGTTCAGCCCGGCTTCATAGTTAGGTATGATCCGGTAGCGCAGGCGCTCAAGAAGGAAATCATGAGGCGTGGTAGACCAACCTACATGCTCTTTAAGAGGTTATCCGCCCGCCCACCACACCGAAGGAACGTATCAGTAGTGTTTGACTTGATGATCCACGACATAGACCTAACAGGTTTCTTCGTTGGCTGGGAGGACTACAGCATAGTGTCTGCGTGGGGCGTGAGCGACGAGGCCGGCGTACCTCAATCCGTGTGTGCCTCAGTAACCATAGGGGACACGCACGTGAGCTTCATAGCTGACGGCTTCCTACCAGTCAAGGTCAGGGAAGTTGAGGCAAGCCTACCCGACGTGTTCGTCCGCGGCATCTTCACCGACAGGGTAGTGCAGGTACTCTCCGGTGAGGGAATGCGGGAAAGTAAGGTGAGTGGTGAGGAACCCCTTAAGGCAGAGCTAAGAGACTTTGCTAGGCGGGTTAGGGGCGAGGAAGTCCCTAACGCACCAACAGTTGAGGACGCGTTAAACGCATGCCGCTTAGCTAGGGGTGTTGAGGACGTATTAAAGCTGAGGGGCAGACCGTTTCGCAGTTGAATAAAATTTTAGCAGGTTGGAATATTTAAAGGAGATCAGCGAAAAATTATTCGGTGAACTTCGTGCCTAAAAGGACTAAGGTAATCATAGTTGGTGCTGGAGGCCGCGACTTCCACAACTTCAACGTGTACTACAGAGACAACCCTGAGTACGAGGTAGTGGCGTTCACCGCAGCTCAAATACCCGGCGTGGAGAGGAGGAGATACCCACCCGAACTAGCAGGACACCTCTACCCAGACGGCATCCCGATATTCCCGGAGAAGGACCTAGGAAAGCTCATAAAGGAGTACCATGTCGATGAAGTTGTCCTATCCTACAGCGACCTACCGTACGAGGACGTGGGCAGGATACTCTCAACAGCCCTAGCTAACGGCGCGTCATTCAAGATATTATCCCCTAGAGAGACAATGATACCGTCCTTCCGCCCTGTAATAGCGGTGACGGCGGTTCGAACCGGCGCTGGTAAGTCAACGGTTTCAAGGGCCGTGGTTAAGGAGTTACTGAACAGGGGACTAAAGCCTGTTCCCGTAAGGCACCCTATGGCTTACGGTGACTTAAAAGAAATGGTTGTCCAGATCTTTAAGACGTACGAGGACCTAGAGCGGTGGAAGGTAACGGTGGAGGAGAGGGAAGAGTACGAGCAGTACATAAGGATGGGTCTACCCGTCCTAGCGGGTGTGGACTACGGTAAGATCGTGAGGGAGGCTGAGCGCTTAGGCGACGTGATACTGTGGGACGGAGGCAACAACGACTTCCCGTTCTTCAAGTTCGACTACATGATAACGGTTGCTGATGCCATGAGGCCGGGCCATGAGGTAGGTTCATTCCCAGGGGAAGTAAACACGCGTATGGCTGATGCTGTGATAGTTAACAAAGTAAGTCAAGCTAGGAAGGAAGACGTGGATAAGGTCATAAGTAACGTCAAAGCCGTTAACCCGAAAGCAAGGATCGTTAAGGCAGACATGGAGGTAGTCGTGGACGACCCAACCAAGGTTGAGGGCAAGAAAGTGTTGGTGATCGAGGACTCACCCTCAGTAACACACGGTGGCCTACCATATGGAGCAGGCTACGTGGCCGCTAAGAAGTATGGTGCTGCCGAGATCATAGACCCGAGACCTTACGCTGTGGGCGTGATTAAGCAGCTCTATGAACTCTACCCACACATGAAGGAGGTTCTCCCGTCAACGGGATACACACCCGAGCAACTAAGGGATCTTGAGGAGACCATAAAGAAGGTGCCGGCAGACGTGGTGATACTAGGCACGCCAGCAGATATAACGAGGCTAATTAAGATAGACAAGCCCGTAGTACGTGTGCGGTGGGAACTCAAGGTTCTCGAAGGACCCTCAATTAAGGAACTCATTGACGAGTTCCTAGAAAGAGTAAAGTCCAAGTACTGAAGGTCTTAAACACAGCTATATCTCTTTTAAGAACACCAATACCTTAATCCCTAGGTTAAGAAGCTACAGTCTCCTTCCTGATTTAATCTCCAAGTCCAAGAACTTAATTACCAACGTATGAGTTTACATTCGGGTTACCTGGTGAGGAACGAGGACATTGATGACGCAAGGTTCAGGGAATGGATGCGGTCCCTGATAACTAAGATGCTACTGGGTTTCGGCAAGTACTTCAGCAAGGACTGCGTGCTCAACTCAGACGGTAGGAGGTTGCTGGAGGAGATACTCAAACCAGTTGTGAGGAGATATCCCCACCTTAAAGGAATTGCTAGGAATGTTAGGAAGGAACCCACGCTGGAGAACATCCTCAAGTTAGCGTCGATATTCATGAGTGAAGATGAAGCAGAGGAACTAGCTAGGGAGGGTATGAGAGAGTCCACCCTCAGGTAGCTTCCTTAAATATTTGGAGGCGAATCATTACCTGGTGCATAGCCCTTGAGGCTGAAGAAAATTCTGGACTTAATGGAGTCTAAAAACCTAGACGCAATACTGGTAACGCATGATGCCAATGTATTCTACTTTACCTCCTTACCAAGGCCGGCCGGCACGTACCTCTTCGTAATACGTGGGTGGCAACCAAAGCTCCTGACCCCAGCCCTCGATTACTGGAGGGTGTCCGACACGGTCAGGGATGTTGAGGTCATACCTTACGCAAGATACGAGTTACCCGCGATAGAGACGAAACCCGTCACCGTGAGGCCTAGTGAGTGGGTAGTGACGCAGCTCAAATCCGTTAACGCGAAGCGTGTGGGTCTCGATATTGGGGCAGTTACGCCGATGGCGTCCGAAGTAGCTAAGAGGTTAGGAAGTGACGTGGAGATAATTGATATCGGGAAGGACGTCATTGAAATGCGTGCGGTGAAGGATCCCTCAGAAATCTCGGCAATGAGGGAAGCCCTAAGGATAAGTGAGGAGGCATTTAGGAAAACCTTGAATGAATTGAAACCAGGGATGAAGGAATACGAGGTGGCTGCGTTATTAGAGGGGACGATGCGTTTCTTAGGCGCCGATGGTTACGCATTCGAAACCATAATCGCCTCAGGACCTAATGGGGCGTACCCTCACGCGGTTCCGACAACGCGTCAACTAGGAGCTGGTGAGGCAGTAGTAATGGATTTCGGAGCAAGGTTCGGCGGGTACTGCTCCGACATGACCAGAACCCCCGTTATCGGGCAACCAGATGATGAACTGAGGAAAGTGCTGGAGGCGGTTAAGGAGGCAGTTGATGAGGCCACAGATGCTGTAGCTCCGGGGGTAAAGGTTAGTGAAGTCGACGCCGTCGCTAGGGGGGTGCTGGAGAAGAACGGCTTCTCGAAGTACTTCATACACGCCTTAGGTCACGGTGTCGGTATAGAAGTGCACGAGGCCCCACGCCTAGCGCAGGGAGTTGAGGATGAGTTAAGGCCAGGCATGATAGTAACCATTGAACCCGGAGTGTATGTGCATGGCAGGTACGGTGTCAGAATAGAAAATATGGTACTAGTAACGCCCTCAGGAAGGGAAGTACTAAACAAAGTTCCCGAACTCGTGTGACAGCAACGTAATGGTACGAATAAAACGATTAGAATGCTTTAAGGAGAGCATTAAGAATATGTTTTCCTCACAACTACTCCCTACTAGAATCAACCGCCATGCACCGGCTTACCTATTGCCTTATGAGCTAACTCGCATATTGCCTCGGAGTACGTTGGGTGTGCACAGACCATCTTCGCCAGCTCATCCACGCTAGTCCTCAATGTTACCGCTAGTGTAAGCACGTGTATTAATTCTGAGGCACCATTACCAACTATTAAAGCACCTAATATTCTGTTGCTCCCCTCCTCAATAACTACTTTAGCGAATCCATCCGGTGTTCTCTCAAGCACTGTGTAATCCCTTGAAACGGCTGTGTAACTGTACTTAACGCACCTCACCCTCAGGCCTGCGGACCGTGCCTGCTCCTCAGTCAACCCAACACTAGCCACCTCTGGCGTAGTGAAGATCACTGAAGGTATGGGGCCGCGTGGAATTGTTGAGGATCCGTGAATTACTGTCTCAGCAGCTATGAGCCCTTCCCTATACGCCTTATGCGCCAGTAGCGGTGGGCCGGTTACGTCGCCTGCGGCAAGTATCGTGGGGACCGACGTGCGGAGATCCTCATTAACTATCACTACGCCCCTATCACCAAGGGTCACCCCGACCTCCTCAAGACCTATGCCGTATGTTGCGTACCTACGGCCAGCCGCTATAAGTACCTTATCCACGGTGATTTCGCGGGCTTCGCTCCCGTTCCGTGGCACTAACCTTAACTTAACGCTGTCCTCGCTTATCCCTAAATTCTTCGCCATGGTAGCCACATGTATGTCAACCCCTGCCCTTCTTAGGTATTTGGAGACTACGGTCCCTACCTCAGCATCATAGGTCGGTAGCACCCTATCCATTATCTCAATAAGGTGAACCTTGACCCCAAGCCTGGCTAGCGCTGCAGCTATTTCCGATCCTATGGCACCAGCACCTATCACAGCCATGGTATTCGGGAGTTCCTTCAGCTCGAAGAAATCGCGGTTGCTGAGTATGTGTTCACCGTCGAACTGGAAGCCGGGTATCGTGGCGGGGTCAGAGCCCGTAGCCACAATAATGCTATTACCCTCCAATGTTACGGCTGAGGTATCGCCCACCTTCACCTTGACCTTCCTAGGGCCAGAAACAATGCCTGTACCCTCAAAGATCTTAGCCTCACTAAGGAGTTGCGCTATACCCGCCCTAGACCTGTTCCTCACTCTCCTGACCCACGACATTATCCTTGCGCTGCTCACCTCCTGCACTAATGCCTTCATCCCTGCCTGCCTTGAGGCCTTCAGCAAGGCTGGGACGTGGGATATCTCAATCAGGGCTTTAGAGGGTATACATCCCCAGTTAGTGCATTCACCGCCCAAGAACCTCTTTTCCACAAGCGCGACTTTCCGCCCCTCCCTAATTAGGCGGGAGGCCGCCACATAACCAGCGGGCCCCCCACCAATTACTATAACGTCATACTTTTCAGTCAATGTTAAATCCCTCAATCGTTTTAAGCCTACCGAAAAATAATTTGCGTTAATATAGTACCCATCGATAAGGTTCCTTAGCCTTTCAAGTCCTTCAGAACTTCCTTAGCTACCTTCCTGCCCGAAAGTAGCATGCCTCCGAATATCGGCCCCATCCTAGGGGTTCCGTAGTAGCTCGACACGGCTATGCCAGTAGCGTAGAGGCCGGGCGCCACCCTACCAGTGAGTTCCACCACCTTCTCCTCACCTATGGTCGCGTTAGCTGACATCCCTCCCTTAGGCTTCTGCAGTAGACCCGGTATCTTGGAGGACGCGACACTAAGTACTTCGGCGTCATGCCCGGTAGCGTCAATCACTGCCTTAGACTCGATGAAGAGCGGGTCAACATGCAGGCCGGCAAGAGGTATTGCCGACCATATAACTACCGCCCCAGTAACACGTAGTGGGTCGTACCTGAATATCAGGTCTTCGAGAGTGAGGCCGAAGATTATCTTAGCACCAGCATCTACCGCCCCAGCAGCCAGCTTCGCCATTAACTCAGCTGTTGAGACAACGTAGATGCCTTCGCTAACCTCGTAGTACCTTACGTTGAAGTCATCAAGTACCTCATTCGCCGGATACTCAACGACGACCTTATGGAGAAGGTTGCCCCCACCCCCCATTCCGCCGCCAAAGCTCAGTCTCCGCTCAACGACGAGGGTCTTAAGGCCTCCTTCAGCCAAGTACTTTGCGGCCGTCAGACCTGAAGGCCCGGCCCCGACCACCACGACGTCCACGTTACTAAGCTCCTCCCACTCACGAAGAGACTCACGAACTATAATGCGGGTGATCTCCGCTTCACCGACTGCCTTAACCCTACCCACACTTACCCCCTAACCACTCTTCCGCGGGGAATATAAAAGGGAGCCCCCGTACTAGGCTTGCGTTATCCTTCAATGGTCTCTGGACATAATAACTGATTTAATGCCTCCAAGGTAGTTAGTGCGGGTCAGTGATGGACTGGCATTCCCTAAGCATTGAGGAGGTACTGAGGAAGCTTAAGACGAGGAAAGAGGGGCTGGACGACGAGGAGGCAAGAAGGCGGCTGAGGGAGTACGGTGCTAATGAGTTAATCAGTAAAAGGAAGTCCCCCATAATGTTATTCGTTAAGCAATTCACGAATTTCCTTATCCTAATACTAATAGTGTCAGCTGCCGTTGCCTGGTTTCTGGGAGAGGTCGTTGATGCAGCAGCGATACTCCTGATAGTCATGATAATGGGTGTGGCGGGTTTCTTCCAAGAATTCCGGGCGGAGAAAGCGGTGGAGGCGTTGAAGAGGATGGCGACGCCCTACGCTAAGGTGGTACGTAACGGCCGAATCAAGGAGATACCTGCCCATGAGGTGGTACCCGGCGACATCATAGTTGTCGGTGAAGGTGATAGAATACCGGCTGACGCTAGACTAATCAGTGCGGAGGAACTCTTGGTTGATGAGTCACCGCTTACGGGTGAGTCAGAACCCGTCCGCAAGAACCCGGACATTATCCTAGAACCCGGCACGCCGGTTTCGGATAGGGTAAACATGCTGTTCATGGGTACTCATGCGGTCTCGGGTAAGGCACTAGCGGTAGTCGTAGCGACAGGCATGAGAACCGAGTTAGGGAAGATTGCCGAGTCACTCAGTAAGGTAGAGGAGAGAAGAACTCTACTAGAGGAGGAGCTCGATAGGTTAGGTAAGAGGCTTGGTGTAATAATACTGGGTATAAGTGCCTTTGTCTTTGTATCGTCGGTATACGTCACACACATGAGCCCGATAAACGCCCTCATACTGGCCATAGCGCTAGCCGTGGCAGCCATACCCGAGGGCTTACCAGCAGTGGCCACGTCTGTCCTAGCCATAGGTGCCTACAGGATGTCAAGGAAGAACGTAATAGTTAGGGAGTTGGGGGCCATAGAGACTTTGGGTGCGTGCGACGTCATAGCGTCTGACAAGACGGGCACCATAACTAAGGGCGAGATGACCGTTAAGCTGGCATGGTGTGGCGGGCGAGAATACGTTATTGAGGGTACGGGTTACGAACCAGTAGGTAAGGTAATCCCGAGTGATGAAGAGGGTGATGCTGATGGTAGGCTCCTCAAGGAATTAGCGGAGATGCTTGCTAAGCACATACGGGGGGACGTGGACATCATTCGTGAAGGCAACTCATGGCGCGTCAGGGGATCACCCACGGAGGGTGCGGCGCTGGTATTCGCGATGAAGGTTCTCGGCATTGGCACAGTCAACAACATTAGGAGGGAGCTTGTGAGGACGTACCCCTTCGACCGTTTCAGAAAGCGTAAAACAACAGTGCACGCAATTAACGGTGCGTACTTAGCCATATCCTCAGGCGCTCCAGAAATGCTTCTTGACATATCGAATAGCGTCGTAACTGAGGAGGGCGTGAAGCCCCTAACACCTGAGTTAAGGAGGTCAATACTGGATTACATAGCGTCAATAGCTAGCAAGGGCTACAGAACCTACGGCGTCGCTTACAGAGTAATGAATGAGGAGCCACCCGATGATGTTAGGCTCGTTGAAAGGGAAATGACGTTCATGGCTGTGTTAGGCATTATTGACCCGCCGCGTGAGGGTGTGAGAGAAGCTATCGAGGAGGTAAGGAAAGCAGGAATAAAGGTAATCATGATTACAGGGGACCATAGACTCACGGCGAAAGCCGTCGCAGAAATGATAGGTTTGGACGTAAGTGGCGAGAGATCCGTAATCGATGGTAAGGAACTTGACTCCATGAGTGACGATGAGCTGAAGGAGATAGTCGATGATGTCGTCGTGTTTGCTAGGGTAACACCTGAGCATAAGCGCAGAATAGTCAACGCGTTAAGGGCTAAGGGCCACGTGGTCGCTATGACTGGTGACGGCGTTAACGACGCCCCAGCGTTAAAGGAAGCGGACATAGGCATAGCTATGGGGATAAGAGGCACAGACGTCGCTAAGGAAGTCGCCAAGCTAATCCTCAAGGATGACAACTTCGTCACGATCGTGGAGGCGGTTAAGGAGGGCAGAGTGATATACGAGAATCTAAAGAAACCTATAAACTACTTACTCCCAGCCAACATAGGTGAGGTCGCAACAATATTCATGGCTGAACTAGCGGGTCTACCGCCACCGCTGGACGCCCCGCAGCTACTATGGATAAACGTCACCACCGACTCACTACCTGCCCTAGCCTTAAGTGTTGAGCCCGCCGAACCAGACATCATGCAAAGACCCCCTAGGAGAAGGGAGAGTTCATTCATAACCAACAGGAAAATAGCCTACTTCACTATCCTCGGCGCGGCAATAGGTACTGTGAACTTAGTGCTGTTCAGCTCCGTACTTAGCAATATAGGGTTGGCTGAGGCGAGGACCTTAGTCTTCACGGCAATAGCGTTCAGTGAGTTCGGCCGAGCCCTATCCTCGAGATCCGAGACAAAGCACTTCTGGTACAGACCATTTAATAGGTGGTTAGCGCCAGCACTCCTAGCATCAGTAGGCCTGCAACTATTCGCAGTATACACACCCGGTGTAAGGGACCTCTTCACAGCGGTTCCGTTGCCGCCGTGGCTACTGACCGCCGCACTACTAACCGCGATCCCCGTGCTTCTAATCGACGAGGTTAGGAAGACGCTCAAGATAAAGATCTAAGGAAGTGACAGCACCGTTATTTTACTAGCCATAAAATTAAGGAAGGTGACCCAAAGTGCCTACCCCTAAACCTAAGGGTCCCTGTGGCGAGGTCGTCGCCCACTACACCCTCGTAGAGGCAGAGCCGGTTCCAAGCAACATGGGCACCGGAACAACGGTGAGGTGGTTAATTAAAGAAGAGGATGGCGCAAGGGCATTCGCTATGAGGCTATTCGAGCTCGAACCCAACGCAAGGATAAACCCCCATAGACATCCATGGGAGCACGAGATCTTTGTGCTTGATGGTGAAGGCCGCATAAGGATCGGGAGTAAATGGTATGACGTAAGTAAAGGGTTCTTCATATTCGTTCCACCTAACGTCGAGCACGAGTATATCAATACTGGCACAACCAAGCTCTCGTTCCTCTGCATGATACCCCTCAAACCCACGGCTGAGGATGAGGAGGTTAGGTGTTGACCCATTCAAGGAGTTTGGAAGCCTTAACCGCAACTTTTTCAGTTATTTCCTCGAGATTATCACTAATTATAAAGAGACCGTAAGGCGTGTATTCCAACCCGACACACGTTAACCCGGTCTCAGCGGCCTTAGATGCAGGGACGAGCTTAACTACGTAATACCCATCAACAGAGCCCTGAGCAACTGAGGCAACAATCACATCATTACTAATCGGTGCCTCAACTATCACGCACCCACCTCCACGGCTCACGGCAACCTTCTCAGCACCGGCCCTCCTAAGGCCTTCCTTAACAGCGTTAACTACGTCGTCAAGCCTCAAGCCGATCACCCCAAGTCAATTATTACTTCCGCCCTAAACTATTATAGCGGTTCCGCGGCGATGAAGAAGAGAAACTTAACAGATGCGGTAGCAGTGCTCGGGGAGCTCGTGTCGCACACGCACATGCTCCTCAAGGGGGACTGCAGGGTCGCCGTACCTATGGCTGAGAGGTACGCATTAATTCGCTTAGGATTAGTTGCGCGCGAGATCTGTGAGGAATTGTACGGCGACTTAAGCGAATGCTTAAGCAAGGTTCAGGATGAGCTCGGGTCGACTAATGCGTCGGTGTTAGGCATGTTGCTGAGAGTGTCATCCGAGTTAATGAGGGGTGCTGACGTTGAGGAGGGCATGGTTAGGAGACTACTTGCTGAGGTTGAGGGGCTCTACGTTTCCTGGTCAAGACTCTTGAGGGGATCTGGGCGCCGCGAGCTTAATTCCGAACAGCATTACTAATAATCCCGCCCTAAATCATTAACAGGTGAATCGGGATGGGCTCGGAAAGGATTAAGGTGCTCGGGATAAACGCCTCCCCCAGGAAATACGGTAACACGTACAAGTTGCTTGAAGCCGCCCTAAGAGGCGCTGAGGCAGAAGGAGCCGAGACAGAGCTCCTGAACCTCTATGACTATGACATAAGGCCGTGTGAGGCCTGCTTAAGCGATGAACAGAACGCGTGTAGACCTCCCTGCATGGAGTGTGACGACGCGTGGGAAGTACTTAAGAAGGTATTGGAGAGCGATGGCTTAGTAATAGCGTCACCAGTGTACTGGTACGGACCGTCGGGTCACTTAAAGAACTTCATTGATAAGCTGACGGTCTTCGAAAACATGATACTAGTAGAGGGTAGGTCATGGCTGGAGGGGAAGGTAGCGGGCTTCATAGCGGCGGGGGCCGAGGCCGGAGCAGTAATGACCATAGCTTACCTTATGGTCGTGCTCAACTCCATGGGCGTGCACGTCCCTCCATGGGCGCTAGCGTATTACGAGGGTCTGGGGAATGCTTTGGAGAGGGAGGAGTCCCTCATGGATGCGGTTAACGTGGGTAGGGTGGTTGCGATTGCCGCTAAGGAACTGAAGAAAGTGAAGGTGTGGTACGATCCCCAGATATTGAGGAAAATTGGAGGTAAGGAAAAGGTAGTGGCTGAGATAGAGGCTAAGGCAGGGAAGAACGAGGAACTGCAGAGGGAGAGGAGAGCCAAGCTAGTGAGGGACATGTTAGCGAAGGACTACGAAAAGTATAGAATCAAGTAAATCTTTGAGATAGGACGGAAAACAATTCACTCCTTAGTCCTTCGATATCACCACCTGAACCTTAACTTCCTCCCTTCTAAATGAAGCCTCGAAAGCCTCACGCACTTCCTCAAGTCTAAAGGTGGACGTGACGAGCGGGTCTACCTTCACCAGTCCTTCCCGTATTAAGCGAATCGCGGGCGGGAACGGCCCGCACCTGGATCCCACTAAGGTTACCTCCTTAACCACTAGTGAGGTGTAGTCTATGAGGACGCCCTCCCCGTGGGTTGATTTGCCCGCGATCACTCCGCGGGGCCTAACAACCTTCAACGCTAGGTTAAGTCCCTCCGGCGACCCTGTGGCCTCAACAACGTAGTCGAAGCCCGCACCTTCTGGCGTCTTAGCCTTAACTACTTCCGCGAGTTCCTGAGGGTCTACGGCCATGTCAGCTCCTAGGGACTCGGCAAGATTGAATTTAGGTGACCCGCCCTTGGCTACTGCTACCAGTAGCTGTGGTGCGTAAAGTCTCAGCACCTGTAGTGCGAGTAGGCCTACCGTGCCTAAGCCTATGACGGCTACCCTCCCTCCCGTAGGTGGGGGTGCTAATTTAATCATCTCCACAACGGCCGCTAATGGCTCGACGAAGCATGCCTGCTGGTACGTTAGCCCGTCAATGATGTGGATGTTCCTTGCAGGCGTGATTACGTACTCGGCCATCCCGCCGTCGATGGTTATTCCTAAGACCTTCCTGTAGGGACAGTGGGTGTGCATTCCGTTCATGCAGAACCAGCACATACCGCAGGACACGTTGATCTCGGACGTGACTCTAGCACCTATTATTTCCTCATCAACGTTCTCGCCGACTGAGTCAATGATCCCCGCAAACTCGTGTCCCGGCACTATGGGTAGCTTACCTGGCCTGTAGGTTCCGCGGAAGAATGCCTTATCAGTGCCGCAGATGCCGGCCCTAACGACCTTAATCCTCACCCAACCTGGGGGAGGGTTAGGTATCGGTACTTCCGAAACCTCTATGACTCCAGGTCCTTTCAGCAAGGCAGCCCTCAAGTTCTTAACCCCGATTAGTTTTCGTGGCTCAGGAATTAACGTCTGATGGAAGGTAGATTAAGGCTGACACACTCTTGTATTGTATGGGGGTTTAACGTTGATAGTTGTGCCGGAGTTGCTTGAGTCGCTGAAGTCGAAACTAATGGAGGTTATGTTAGGTGGTTTCGTAAAGCCTAAGAAAGAACTAGCGTATGACGTAGTGATATTATCCTTCATGCCTGACCCTAAGCTCTCTGAGGGCTTGGGTGAGAAGGTATACGTTGTTAAGGCAGTGCTAGTCGGGTCCGAGGAAGGTGGCGTGGTGGATTACGACTCCATGGCCTTCGTTAGGAGGAAAAGGATAGACTTCGCGTTGCCCTTTAAGGCCGTGGTCAATGATGACCTCGACGTCCTAGGTATCGAGGTTATGGGGGAAAGTGAAGAGTAAAATGCTATGACGACCTTTTGCGGTTATTTGAGCACTAATTTATTTGTCCGTACGCGTTCTATGGTTGGGGCCCGAATTTGAGCACCTGTTCTGTGGAGGTGGATCGGAACCTCTGTAAAGGATGCGGCATATGCGTTTCGGTCTGCCCGAAGAACGCTCTTGAACTCAGCTCCGACATAGGCCCTAGCGGGTACAGATACCCAGTGCTCAAGGGGGAATGCATTGGTTGCAGAACATGCACCTTCTACTGCCCTGACTTCGCGATAGCCATCGCGTGCAACGAGGGGAGGTGGTCGGAGTGAGGGCGGAGTTCCTGAGCGGTAACGAAGCAGTTGCTGAGGCGGCGTTAGACGCTGGCCTGAAGTTCTACGCTGGCTACCCAATCACGCCCTCATCCGAGATCATGCATTACCTGGCCCGCGAACTACCTAGGAGAGGAGGGATGTTCATTCAGTCGGAGGATGAGCTAGCAGCAATCAACATGGTTGTTGGGGCTGCGTTAGCAGGGGTTAAGTCCATGACCGCGACCTCCGGCCCCGGATTCTCGCTAATGCAGGAGGGCCTAGGATACGCGGTCATGGTTGAAGCCCCGATAGTTATCGTTAATGTAATGCGTGCGGGACCCGGAACCGGTCAAGCAACTAAGGCAGCCCAAGGCGATGTCATGCAGGCTAGGTGGGGGCGCCACGGGGATCAGGTGATAGTCGCGCTGGCCCCCTCAAGCCCTCAGGAAGCTTACGACTTAACGATCAAGGCATTCGAAATAGCGTGGGGATTAAGGGTACCGGTAGTGGTGCTGAGCGATGAGTTTGTAGGGCACGGAAGGGAAGTGGTTGAGATGCCGGATAACGTGAAGGAACCCGAACCCGGGTGGGGTCCGGAGGACTACGGTAAGCCACCCTTCGGTTCCGATGACCCCAAGAAACCCCCGCCACTACCCCCTCTCGGAGAAGGGTACGACCTGTTAATCACGGGATCTACCCACAACGAGTGGGGATATAGGGATGTGCACTCCTTCGAAACACACTTCAAGCTAGTTAAGAGGTTGAAAGAGAAGGTGCTAGGAAATGTCGAGAAGGTCTTCATGTACGAGTACTTCGGGGACAACGAGGCCGACATACTCATTGTTGCCTACGGCTCTATGTCTAGACCGGCTAAGGCAGCCGTGAGGAGGTTGCAGGCAGCAGGCTTCAGCGCAGGCTTACTTAAGCTCAAGACACTATGGCCCATGGACTACGACGCCCTAAAATCCTACGTCAAGGACGCTAGGGTCGTCATTGTCCCTGAACTCAACCTGGGTCAGGTAGTGTATGACGTGAAGATCGTTGCAGGCGATGACACCGTAGTCGTACCCATAAATAAGGTTGGTGGAGGGGTCCCAATCTACGCTTGCGAGATTGTTGAGAAAGCACAGAAGGTGTGGGGTGAGGTGCTTGAGGAAGCACTTCAGCCGTAAGTACTTGAGGGAAGAGGTACTCCCAACCCCCTTCTGCCCAGGATGCTTCAACGGTGTAGTAATGAACGCCATGTTCAAGGCATTCGAGGAACTAGGGGTTGAGAGGCTCAGGGGCTACGTGTTCGTCAGCGGTATAGGGTGCTCCTCCTGGATACCGAGCCCCCACATAAGGGCGGACACGATACACACCCTCCACGGGAGGGCAGTCGCGGTGGCGACAGGCGTTAAGCTAGCGAAGCCAGACTTGAACGTGATCGTGATCGGCGGTGACGGCGACTTAGCGGCGATAGGCTTCAACCACCTAGTACATGCTGCTAGGAGGAACATGGACCTCCTAGTGATACTCGTCAACAACCTCGTGTACGGAATGACTAGAGGTCAAGCATCACCAACAACTCCCGAAGGCATGAGGACCGTCACCACGCCCTACGGCGCGTACGAGCCCGTCATGGATGTAGCGGAGCTGATAGCACGCACGAACGCAAACTACGTAGCTAGGTGGTGCATAGCTAACTTCAATCAACTCAAGAACTCGATCAAGGAAGCCCTAAGCAAGTACCGCAGGGGCTTCCGCTTCATAGAGGTGATAGCCCCATGCATAACCTACGTAGTGAGGTACGAAGGAAAGACACCCGGGCAGAAAATCAAGGAACTAATGAAGACATGCAGACCAAACACGGAAACACCCTACGGACGCATAGGGATCCTCAAAGCAGGGGACAAGCCAGGATACCTAGACAGGTACTTCGAATACATGAAGAAAGCCGCGGGAGGTGAAGGCGGTGCCTGAGGAAACACGGGCTCAGGAATACACGGTAGCGATAGCCGGGAGAGGCGGGCAAGGAGTAGTGCTCGCAGCAACACTACTAGCGAGAGCAGCCTTCAAGAAAGGACTGTACGTAGCGCAACTACAGAGCTACGGAGCCGAAGTAAGGGGAGGCGCCGTAGTAGCGTACGTGGTGCTATCAAAACAACCAATAGAGAACCCATACCCAGAAAACTACGACCTCGTAATAGCGCTCCATGAGGCTGGGGTAGCGAGAAGAAGGAATGAAATACTATCATCTAAAGCCATAATAGCTGACGAAGACCTAGTCAAGCCAATACCTAAAGATAACGTAATACGGGCAAGGATAGTGAAGTCAGGCACACCCAACATGGTCGCACTAGGAATAATAGCTGCCTTCATCCCCTCAATAACTGAGGAACTAAGAAAAGAAATAAGCAAGCTGTGGAACGCCGAAGAAAACCTAAGGTCGTTTGACACGGGTATAAGGATTGGAGTCGAGTTGCTCGGCGAGCATAAAAAGCTTAGAGACATAGCAGAGAGCTTAACTGAGCTAGTGAGTTCATAATCTAACCTGTTTCATGCGGAAACCGCGAAAAATACCTTGTGGTGTTTACTCCTTAATGAGTTTTAGTATCTTCGGCAGTAGTTCCCATCCGTGTTCTATTGTTCTTAGTTCTCCTTTTGTTGAGCATTCCTTTTCTGTTAGTTTGGTTGTTTTGTCTGGTTCTAGGTTGGGGGCTATTAGTGCTAGGGGTACTGGGTCGTCTGTGTGTGCGCCCACGGTTGGTGGTGTTGCGTGGTCTGATGTTATTAGTATTGCTACTTCGTTTAGGTCTATTAGTGGTAGTATTTTGGCTACGTAGTACCTGTCTATGTCTTCTATTGCTTTGACTTTCCTGTCGCGGTCGGCGTCGTGGCCTGGTTCGTCGGGGCCTTTGAGATGTACGTAGACTACGTCGGCTTTCTTGAGTAGGTCGAGGGTTGCCTTGACCCTGATTTCGTAGTCTGACTTCTTGTCCTCGGTTGGTGGGGGTACCTTAGCTACTTCCATCCCGAGTATCCTGGCTATCCCTATTTCGACGGGCATTTCCGCTACTGCGGCGAATTTCAGGCCGTAGCGCTTGCTTATTGGCTCCACCTTAGGTATCGCGCCTCCAGCGTCCCTCAGGAGTATGGCGTTCGCTTTTAGCTCACCTCGCGCTTCACGCTCCCTATTCACCGGGTGCTTGTCTAGGATCTCTATGGCTTTCTTGACGAACTCGTTAACTAGCTCCGCTGTCGCTTTAGCTTCCTCACTTCCGTCGAGTGGTTCGCACCATCTTATGTAGGGTTTGAAGCCCTTCACAGCGACCGAGATCTTCCCGACCTTCCTGTAGGCTGGGTCAACGTTCTCTACGTTGTCGCTTAGCCTCCTTTCCCTGCTCCCGATAACCACGACGGCTCTATGCCCGACGGTGGCGACCACACGCGCGTACCCGCCGTACTTGCTTAGCTCCATCCCGTCAATGGCCTTAGCCAGCTCCTTAGCCTCCTCAGTCCTTAATGACCTCCCGACCCTCCTGTCAATGAGTTTGTAGGTCGCAGGATCCACGGTCGCGAAGTTCGCCCTGAACGCCACCTCGTAGCCTTCCTTCAGCGTTAGGCCAGCGCCGACAGCCTCTATCGGGCCTCTCCCAGTGTACTCCTTGTGGGGGTCGTAGCCAAGGATTGACATGACTGCCCCGTCGGACTCCGGCGCTATGCCCTTACCCACGGTATACATCATGCCGCACTTTCCGGCCTTAGCAAGTAAGTCGAGTAAGGGTTTCCGTGCTAACTCGTAGGACGTTACTTCATCAGCTAACCTATCAGCCGCGCCGTCAAGTACGAGGTAAATTAACTTCATGATGCCACCGACTAAAGGCAGGGCGTGGAGTAATAAGGATTAACGGGGATCAACGCCTGCTGAGTGTTTTGAGACTTTAAGCTTATTTCTCGCCGAGTAGCGTGGACGCCGCCCTCGCGAGGGCGGCTCCCCTAGCATAGTATATGTAGGATGGGACTAAGTCGTACGAGGACAGCGGCGTTTCCTTCTTACGGAGGCAGAACGCGTTGACGCAGTTCATCAGGTCCCTATCGCCGGACGCTATGTCGCTCCACACCGACGACAAGATTATGTTGACGACCGTAGAGTTACTCGCTAGTGCCGCAGAGTATGCGTGCACAGCATCAGCCCTCTTCATCAGGACGGCGTCGGCCGATACCGTAATGTTGAAGTAGTCAGAAACGTAGAGTGAGTTGCTTAGCTCCTCAGTCGCTATCGCGTAAGCCTCGGCCATTAAAGCGTAATAGCACGCTACCGCGTACCTCCCCCTAGCTATCGCGTTGCTGGCCGACATAGCCAGCGATGACGCGTAATCAAGGAGCCTCGCCCCTATGGTGTAGGGCTGCACCTCGTCCCTAACGTTCCTTATGGCGTCCTCAGCCCTGCCGAGAAGGATCTGCGCCGCCTCCTTAGCAATTACCTTATGGTTACCAACGTCTTTCGACAACAGGTACTCCTTAGCTAGGTCACACAGCTCGTTGGCGAGCACGTACGCCCTAGCAACAATCATGACGTCAGCGACGGTTCCGTTACCGGCGGATAAGGCGTTGAGGGACTCGTTCCCGGCACTGAGGATTCTCCACGCGTAATCCACGAAGTACTGAGCGTACGCCAGACTATCAGCTATGTACCCAATGCTATGAGGCTTGCTCATCTCAGCAATTACCGAGGTATTCAAGGACCGAAGCTCCTCAGCAAGCGATGCGTACTTAGGCACGTACTCCTCCAGAGTCTTATTAACGCCCAACACGCCGTAGTCCGTTGCCGCGATACTCGCAGTGACCTCCGCTAAAGCCTTAAGGGAATTAGACATTGCCCCGCCAGTATCGCCTATCCTTAACCTCTCCTCAGCCATTGAGACAAGCGCGTTTGCCTCATCCTTAACGGTTTCGTTCAATTTCCGTGAGTTAAGTAGCTTCCTGACTTCCGAGATTACCTTCAGTGCGAAGGACTTCTCAACTTTGGCGGTAGGGAGTGGCGGCGGCGCCGGTGTTGCCTCCGCGGCTAGCTTGAGCCTAGAGTACGTGATTTTCGGAGATATTGCCGTTATCGTGGTGGTGAAGAGGGATGCCGCAATAACCACTAGCATTAGTGACGCGATGATGCTTGGGTAATCCACCTTTCCCCTACCTTCATTCCTGCTCATAATTATTGAACCCAACCTTAGAGTTTAATGCACCGTAAATTAACTTTGGCGGTCTTCAATGTTCCTATGGCTGCGCCTAATTATTTCCACATCCGTGACCACATTGATGAAGCGTATTTCATGGTCAATATTCATTAATGCTTTCTTAACGTACCCACTAACGTACTCCCTCCGCGGTATCCCGTGTAATGAGCTGACGATTTTAAGAAGTAAGGTATTCACACCCATGATTCTAGAAGATTCCCTAACCTCTGACCACGGTACGTCCGGTGAGAACCCAAGTACGTGGGCCGAGGAACCCTCCTTAAGAACCCTATGTATTTCTCTGAAGAACTTTTCCGGCTCACTGATGTGGTGCAGAACCCCGGTTGATACTGCGGCGTGAAAAGACCCTTCCCGAAGGGGAAGGCAGGTAGCGTCACCCGCTACCACGTCAGATATTCCGGTTTCCTCGCTATCGAGTAACCTCTTCCTAGCGAGCTCAACCATCTCGGGTGAGATGTCGAGCCCAACAGCGTATGTTGGCTCGCTCCGCGATGATAGGAGCTTAGCTAGGAGATAGCCGGGCCCGCAACCCGCATCCAGCACGTAACGGAGCCCGTGCCCCAGCCGCATTCGTTTGATCGCGAGTTCATGAAGCTTAGCTAACCGCTTACTCGCTACCTTGTCATAGAACTTAGTGGCCAGCCCCGGAATGCCAAGCTCACTCAGCTGCTGTAGCTTCCGAGCAAGAGTGTTCACGACCATAGCTACTCGCCACTAATAAGAAGAACCCACCTAACCGTAAAACCTTAACAGGTTACCTAGGCCGGCACTTCAGTGCCTTCCTCGTTTTGAGCAGCGAATACGCGCATGTACTGCCTCCTTATGTCCTCCTTGAGCAGGTGTAGGTACATCTGCGTGGTCTTAACGTCCTTGTGGCCAAGTATGGTCTGCAGGGCTATCAAGTTTAAGCCCCGCTTAAGGGCCTCCGTAGCGAACGTGTGCCTCAGGACGTGTGGACGCACCTTCTTCGGGTCGACACCAGCTCTTTTTGCGAGGGTCTTAAGCCTCTTATATAGGCCCGTGTAGCTTAGAGGTATTAGGCGGCCTGACCTAACGTGCTGAAGGTACTTCCGAAGCACGGCCTCCGTTGCGGGCCCGAAGAACACTACCCTCTCCTCACCGAACTTAGCGTTCCTTACGATGATTTCCCTATTCTTCAGGTTAATGTCCTCCACCCTTACGGAGAGGAGTTCCTGAGCACGCATGCCTGTCTCGAAGAGCATCGACACTATAAGCAGGTCCAGAACATCGCGGGCAGCGTCGAGGAGCCTGAGTACTTCACGCTCACTCAACGTAGGCACTCTAGGCCTGCCCCTAGGTCTAGCGACTGCCGGCACCCTCCCGACGATGCCTAGCCACTGAAGGAACGCCCTCACGTAAAGCGAGTAGTAGTGAAGGGTCATCTGAGCCTTCCTCCGGTCCTTAGAGCCTCTAGGGAAACCGTTCCTGAGCCTATCTAGCCTCCACCTAGTGAAGTCCCTGTAGTTGAGGTCACCCACACGCTCCTTACCAGCGAACTTAAGGAAGTCAGAGATTCCGGCCCTATACGCCTTAACGGTCTTCTCAGAGGCGCCAGCGGCCTCCAGGGAAAGGAGGAACTCCTCAAGCGCGTCCCACACGCTAAACTCCTTAATGCCTTCGGGAGGCTCGGGGAGTTCGAACTTCACCACCACTAACACCTAAGGAATAGGTTTGCGCGATTAATACCTTAAAAGGGTTGCAGAGCCCGCCTCAGGACAGGATCTCAGCGTAAGCTAGCCTATCCCTGAAAACCTCGTAGGGGATCGCGAAGTTCCCTGCACTTCCTACACCAAGCAGTACGAAGCCCCTAGCAATCCCTAAGAACTCGGCGGATCGCCCGGCCAGCACCTTATCCGCCATATTAGCGTCGACCGCGACCCGGGACCTGAGTAACTCTTCCTCTAAGTCTGGATGAGCTATGTCAATTACGCTTAACCTCCTCCATAGTTGATCAGCTAGGGACTTACTTGAGCCTGGCCTACCCCTCCTGCTAGTGGCTTCCGTAACAGCAAGGATCAGCGACCTAACAAACCTGCACACATCCTTAGCGGGGTCCCTCCTCGCTAACGATCTCATGATGTCGCCTATCCTAAACTTCATGCTAGGTGCTTGACTAAAGAGCCTTGAAGATCTCGAGAACCACACCTCAAGCTCCCTAGCCTCCTCTATATTACGGCATAGCTTAAGTAACGCAACTAAGTAAATAGGTTGCTCCAGGAACCTCCTTAACCCCTTAATTATTATGGTGGTTCCCACCTTCAAGCGGTCACCGCCGTAAAATACCGTGTAGAGTAGTGCTGGCAGGTGGAAGAATGGGTTATCGGGGTTAGGCCTGCCCGAGCCAAACACGTAGCGAACGTACTGACCATACCTGGTGTTGAAGTGCCTTGAACAGAAAGGTGCTCGATGGGGCGGTTCCTCCCAGCACTCTTCCCTCACCATGTGAAGGATGAGGCTGTCATCGGTCCTCTCAATAATGTCTAAGTGCACAGTCCCAGGGCATAGCTTAGGGCCTAGCGCCTTCCCGTGGTTGAACCTAATGATTGTTCCTTCATCAATCAAGCACCACTTACTATGCGGGTCATCGAGCTGGGTTAGGAGTTGAGTATTGTGCACAGCGTACGACGTCATGACCACGCTGACTGTCCTAGGAGGCAATAACCCCACCCTGCATTCAACGTCGTCACGCACCACACTATTAATACGGAACATAGCATTAAGCGCCCTCACTACAAGCATTTTCTAAATCACCTACTTCCTCCCCTTAAGAGCGCCTCCCACAGCCCCACCTATAACAGCGAGCACTAGCGGACCTATGAGGTGGACCGCCACAAATAGAAACCCTAGGAACCCTATAATGCCGCCCACAATGGGCGTCGCCAGTAACGACGCTACGAGCGCCAGTATAACCCCCGCAATTATGGCGCCAAGCAAGGCGGCTAGGAAGCCAGCGATGGCTCCTCTGGAGGCACCGCCGCCAGACATGTAACCAGCAATGAAACCACCCGCGAACCCACCTATCAAGGGCCCAACGCCGGGTATTAGGCTGAGGACGAGCATCACTACAAACCCTACCAATACAGCCCCAATCACGTCAGCATCCCTAACAATGTGTTAGGTTCTTCGAGGTTTAAAGAATAATGACCGTATTGTCTGGACGTGATGTGCGTTAAAATCACACGTATGTTCGACTTATGTCCAGGACATCACCAGTCTTCTCTATCGCTATGTCGAACGCCGTCTCAGCGATTGTCTCCATCTCACGGCTAACCTCATAGAGTCTGTCAGAGAACTCCCTAATGGTTAGGTAGGTCTCATCAAGCCCCAGCTCCCTAAACACCAGCTCGTTATACTTCTTCAGGTGACCATGGTATTCCTTAATGAGGTTCAGCACCTCATTAACTAAGTACGGGTTCAGGTTCTTGAGGCACTTATCTATCCTGTCAACTATCAGGAGTAAGGTGTCTAAGCATTCCTTCAGCAGGTCCTTCGTTGCCTGAAGCTTGCGGACAACGTCCACACCACCTTTAACCAAGATTTCAGCAGCAGCGCTTAAAGCGTCAGCAGCTTCCTCAAACGCGCGCACGACCCCCCTATACTCGGTGGCGAGGGAGGGCTTGATCCCTAAGTAGCGCCCTAACGTCCTATTTGTCTGTGAAAGGAGGAGCTGCCTAACCGTTAAAGCGTGGAGCCTGTCAACCTCGCTCTCCAGCTCCAGCACTTCCCTTAAGAGGTATGGTTTATTGTCAAGCAAAGCTATCTGGATGTGCTGAATCATGAATTTAACGAGGTTGGCCATTCTCCCAATGATCGTCGCTGCCGAATACTTGCTAGCGTCGATCAAGACCTGAATAGTGATCTTGTTCGGGGTGTTCTCAATGATCTCGGCCCCTATTAGCGTCCTCACGGTACCGCGGATCACGCGTAGGTGTGACTCCGAAAGGATACCGCCAGTTGTCTCAACGACTATGGTGTCCATGCCGAGGATGTAGCCTGCGTATATAGCCCTTATAAGCAGGTTCTCGGAAGATCCTTGACCGACCCTAATTATTAGCTTCTTCTCCTTCTTCTTCTGCAACATCGTTATCGGCGCTAACCTTAGTGTCCCGTCCTCAAGTACCTCGATACTAACGGTATCCCCAGGAGAAAGACCTACGGACTTCACCCACGAGGACGGCAGTGATATCATCAGCGTTGACCTACCGAATTTCTGGACACGCCGCACCTCAGGCATAACTTGATACCCGATTTAATTTAGCTAAAACGATATAAAAAAGTATAGCTAAATTTAAGCAATAATAGGTTAGGTATTGTCCAGCATTATATCCTCGAACATAGTATATAATACATAATGAAGGACTTCAGTGAAATCTGAAAAACGTTAGCTGGACACAGTAATATATTTACCGTATAAGCAAGTTAATGCAACCACAACCATTAACTAACATTAATGTTCAGACACTGAGCAGGAAAAACAACACGTGTTCCACTAATGGAGCGAAGCCCCTCGTCAAGTAGAAGCTGTGGCGGCTCAACATAGTAGTGTGTTGGTATGAAGTATCTCGGCTTAACCTTCCTCAGTATGTCAAGGGCGTATTCACTAGGAGTATGTCCATGGAGCCTAGCTTCCTCAATCATTCCAAGCGGTGCACTGATTTCGTGGATAAGAACATCCGCGCCCTTCGCCTCCAGCAGGAAGTCATCATTTGGCCAGGTGTCGCCACTGTATGCAATTGTCTTCGAACCAACCCGTAGTATGTAAGAAACCGACGGAACAGGATGAATGGCATCAACAGCCTTCACATAGACATCCTTGCTGAGTTGCGTCCATACCTCACTCTGCAATTCCGTGACAGTGATGTAGTCCATGTAGTGAGGAATCTGCAGTGCACTTAATAGCTCCTTAATAGACTTCATCACTGGTGATGGTGCCGCAACATTCAACTTCTTTCCTAAGTACTTAGCCCGCTGAATTAAGGTGGGTAAACCTAGTAAGTGATCCCCGTGAGCATGCGTTATTAGAATAAAGCCTAAGTCACTTACATCCAGGCAGGTACACTTGAATAACTTTTCTAAAGTTCCTTCGCCACAGTCCAGAAGGATTCTCACATCTCCTTTCTCGATCAGATACGCTGGCTGACCGAGTAACGGGTTGCTAACCCATCCCCCGAAGCCTAGGATTGTCACTTTCACTATTCTTCCCTAAATCTAGTTTAGCCCGAAACACGTCAAAATCGTTTCCGTATCATCAGCAGTTCAGGAGTAATGTTCAGGCACTTTAAACACGAGCATCCTAATGATCGTGTCGTCAGGTACGCTCATAAATCTCTTCAGAGCCTCTTTACCCAAGAGCCTCTCATTGGTTTCCCAGGAGATGAAGGATGGTGTGAATATTTTCCTCTCTGTGTCGAACCCTATTATAAATCTCCACCTACCGCCACTAAGCGTGACTATGTACCTTCCCTTACCCAGCTTCTTTCCGAGGTCCTCAAGCAACGCTTCAACGTTCTTAACATCTCCGACCCTCATTTCAGAGGTAAATGCTAATGGATACTCGAGGACGGCGTTAGCAAGGGTTACCTCTGCAAAGCCGTCTAGCTTACTGGAGTAGGCATCGCTCACCCTATACTTCGCTACGACCTCAGGTAGTGAACGCTTGATACTTGCTGATGGCTTAAAGTTCCTCAACCCGCGTTTAAGAATCTTAATTGTTTCTCGGCATAAATCCTTAAACTTATTCTCATGGCAATGCCACTCAATCACGACTTTATCATCACGTACCTTCCTGAGTAGTGCAGTCAGGTAGGGTGTTACCCCTTCATTAGTGCGTACAGCGAAAAATATGTCAACCCCTGAAACCATCCTTATGATGCCGAACTCAACGACGTACTCCTCAACGCGTTTGCTGATTAATCCTTTCCTTAACTTAATTATTAGGTCACCATATTTGTTGACTATGCCGCCGCCAGACGCTAGAATGTTAGCTATGGTATCAACGCTGAAGTTCCTCATACTCGCTGGAACACTCACCTTCTCCTTGCCTTTCGTCACTACCCCCGTCCTCAATATTTTCTGGGGACCTATTAAATAGGTGATACTTTATGTGGGAATCTGTGGCATAACTTCCTTAAAAATTTCGTAAGGGAATGTTATCTATTCAATACACCTGAAACGTATCCCCGACATGTAGGAATAACGTGATCCACGGATACTTAACCCTGATTTCCCTTAATACGTCCTCACTATCATCATGATACTCTATAACCTCAAAACCATCCCTCAACGCCTTACCTAGGAGTTCAACCTTCACTACTTCCGGGGGCCGTCGGTCCCTATTCCTTCTCATGTAGATGGCGTCTGGCTTAATTCCTGTGTAATTAATTACCTGGTTCAGGGTGAAGTCCCTCAGCTTGCTGGGCCTCCCGGTAATTACGATCACGCGGAAACCCTCGGCGTGGGCACGCTTAACTAACCTCACACCGGCAGGCCTTGGCTTGTCTAGAGTAAGTAATTCGTCGCTGAAGAAAACCTCCCAGAAATCATGTCCATAATACTTCGCCAGTTCCCGTGCTGTCGTGAGTCTCTGGCTCACGTCGGCAATCACACCATCAACGTCGAAAGCCTTAGTCAATGGTTCCTCAAGCAATCCTAACACCCTTTCTCTCAGCTATCTCCTTAAGTAACGGTATCTCCCTAACCTTATCCTCGCTAAGGTATTCCCAGAGAATTCCTCTAGGTCTCTGCCTCGGTCCCGCGCACTTAATCGTCCTTGAGGGTGTGAAGATAACGTCCACGGTAACATCCCAAGGGAGTCGAGGTATGGCTTCACTCAGCACCTGAAGGTCATGCACGGTGGTGAAGATAGGTGTGTCATCACTTACCTTGCTGAACTCACGGAGGATAGCATACTCAAGCTCGGAATACCCCTCACCCTTCCCGAGTCTCGTGCCCCTTAGGTCAACGGCAACCGAACCTGTGACTATTAGGTCAACCTCAGGCAAGTCCCAAGGCTTGACCTTCACACCATACGTAAAGGCGCCCCTGATTGTTGACGCGTAGCTGTATGCCGAGGCAGGAACCCTGCGGGGATCTAAGAGAAGGAAGCCCTCCCGTATCCTAGGGGTAGGCATTATCAAGATCTTCCCCTGCTTAAGGGCCTCCAGCCTGACAGCGCGTTGCGGTGAGTCCGGACATACCTTAATGACCCGCGCGCTGATGAACTCCTTACTGTGGATTAACCTGTACGCCGCTTTCCCAGCGCCCGCGAAGTTAGGTATGCGGCCATAGACCGGGAGAGGGAACCTAGCCACACCTGTCTCCATTAACCTACTCCAAACTGTCTGCCTGATCCTGTTTCGAACCTCCTTAACCTCCCTTACGTCCACACTCAATAACGGATCCCCTCGTTATCTGTGCTGAAACTTAATCAAGGCTAACCTCCTGCTTAAGGAGGGGCTCAAAGTATGGGTAATGTATTGGAGGCCGCTAAGGCATTCGCCCCGGTGAATCCGGCACCGCTCTCTAAGCTGTACAAGCAACGTGAAGTCGCTGGGGGGACGTTAAGGCCCCCAGTAGTAGTGCGTGCGGATGGTGTGGGGTTCGGGAGGGCTCTTAAGGAGGGGTTCACGTGGCCCAGAGATAGGAAGGTTCACGAAGCCCTAATCAATGCCGCGGAAAAGCTCATGCGGAGGTACTCAGCATCGGCTGCCTACGTCGTCTCGGATGAAGTGAGCGTGTTATTCCGAACGCTCCCATACTCCGGGAGGTTGTTTAAGGTAGTTAGCGTTACGGCATCAATACTCTCTTCTCACGTTTCAATAGAACTTAACAGGCCCCTCTACTTCGACGCTAGGGCAATCCAATTAACTGACGTTGAGGAGTTCGTGCCCTACGTAATACTCAGGACGAGGGTCGGGCTCAACAATTACGTGTCAAGCCTATACCACAGCATGGTTAAGAATCATCATGAGACACCCCCGCTCCCACGAATGCTTGAGCACGTTAAGGAAATCGTCAGGAACCGCGATTCATGGGAGTGCTGTGGAACCCTACTCTACTGGGGCACCCGACTCAAGGATGGGGTAAACAGGCGCACTGGGGAGCGCGTCACCGTGGTGAGAAGGGCTATCATTAAGGTAAACGTAACGTCACCCAGCGACGTTGTTAAGGTATGTCAAAGCATTAAATCCTCTCCCTACTAGGTAGCGGGAGGCTTAGGTTTAGGGATTAAGGTGATGATTCATGGTGAAACTCGCCGTTAAGGAACTGCTGAAGATTCTCGAAGCATTAAAGCCTACGGACCCGGCAGTCATCATCGGGCCTGAGGTCGGTGAGGACGCGGCCGTTATTGATTTGGGCGATAATCTTGCGTTAGTGACGCACCCCGACCCGATTTCAGGGGCTTTAGAGTTCCTCGGGTACCTAGCGGTTCACGTACCGGCCAACGATGTGGCGGTCACTGGCGCGCGCCCGAAGTATTTCATGCCCGTTATCTTAATCCCTGAGGGGACGTCGCCCGACGTTGCTGGTAAGATAGTTAATGATATGAAGGAAGCGCTGCGGGAAATCGGCGGGCACGCCGTTGGCGGGCACACTGAAATTACTGACGCCGTGACGCACCCTATAGTAATAACGACGGCGATGGGGTTAGCTAGGAAGGAATCCATAGTTAGAACCTCCGGCGCCAAACCAGGGGACGTGATAATCATGACCAAAACGGCAGGGATAGAGGGGACAGCAGTCCTAGCTTCGGACTTCAAGGACGAATTACTCCGTAAGGGAGTTCCTTGGAGAGCTGTGAAGGAGGGGGAGGCGCTGATAAGGCAGGTAAGT
>CAYNPH010000002.1:0-47653 GCA_964399035.1 uncultured Desulfurococcaceae archaeon | reverse complement strand
ACACCATGCTCTAAGGATGAGCAAACCTTTAAAAGAAAACCACCCCCACAAATACGTGGGGCCCGTAGCTCAGCCAGGTGGAGCGCCCGGCTGATAACCGGGAGGTCCGGGGTTCGAATCCCCGCGGGCCCACCACGAATTATTCTTGGACTTCATCAAGTTATCCACGATATATGAGGCCAGGCGTCGCAGCACGCGTGGTTTCCACGCCTGGTTAACAGTTATCCCTGCTTGCACGGCCTCGTAGACCCTCACGAGCTTCACTAGGGCGTAACGTACCTCACGTTACACTAAACATTCAGGTGGCGAGGGGGCTTCACTAAACTCTGTCCGGGCGCTCCCATGCTAATTAACCTGTTAAGGTACCGTGTTCCTCAAGAAACCTTACTTTGAGCTGGGCTAGTTTGTCCTTTACTGGCTCCATTTCTTTCTCTAGCTTCTTGAATAGGGGTACGGCGTTGACCGCCTCCGCTGCAGCGATGACGTAGCAGTCCGGTAGTGCGATGTGCAGGGTTTTCTTTATTTCACCCGCTCTCAACGCTATGTCTTCGTTCATGCTTAGTACTTTAGTTTTCGTGGTTAGCCATATAATGTAATTTAGTGCTTCCTGGTTTGGGTTAGGGATTGATGCGGCTTGATAGATTCTTGAAGTTACGTATAGGGTCTCGCTTAACGTGATGGGAGTTATATACAGGCCCAACTCACCGCTAGACGCCCTCTCAAAGAGTTCCTGGACTGCCCGCCTGTACGGTGCGTTCCTCACTATGTATTCAACCAAGACACTCGTGTCAAGAACGAGCTTCATGGCCCTTGAGGATCCCTCCATACTTCCTCGCCTCGAGCGCATACTCCTCAGCAAGTAGCTCCTCAACGAGGCCGGGATCAAGGTCCACGACCTTAGGCTTTAACGGCCTAATTACCAGCTCTCCATCCCTAGACTCCGCAATTACCTCACTGTCCTCGCTGATGCCGCACGCCTCCCTTAGCTTCTTAGGTAGTATTAAAACGCCTTTTTTCCTGACCTTCAGAACCACCTTCAATTGTTCACCCTAGTAAAGACAGTTTAAATACAATAAAAAGTTAAACTCTATGCAAGAAGTTCAACTTACGTAGGTTCTTCCAACACCGTAAGTTACTAGTGGCGTATCCACCCTCCATACGCCTTCTTCCTTCCCTGGATCACGCATCGAACGCCGAATTCCATCCACCGTTAGGTAGTTCATGCAGCCCATCCTTAATTTACACAAACCCGCGTAAACCTTGTCACGACATTCCGCAATTCACCTCACGGCAACGCGTGAGTCACAACAAATCTAGCTTCATACCTTCCCCAGGAATTATACTCACTTTCAAAGCTCTGGCGTAGTGATTGGTCATGCGCATCTTCTTAATTATTAAGTACCTCCGTATCTCCTTAACGGACTCGACATCATCCATCCACAGGTGAATGACGCCGTCAGCAATGTGCTCCAAGCCGAAGCCATAGGTTGCCCGGGTCGTCATTGCGTACTGCGATACTAGTAGTGCTGTCACGTTTTCTCGGTGTGTCGCTATTTTTAGTTGGTATGAGTACTTTCGAGCCATTACGGGCTTGTCTGCCCAGAACGCCGATAGTGAGTCTATTATTAGCCTGACGTGTCTTTTGGGGGACCGCCTAGTTTCGTTTATCAGGTCGAGTACTCTGTAGGCCTCATTTATCGCTGCTATGAGGACGTCTATTTCTAGTGCGGCGTATTTTCTGCTGCGCTCTATTTCCTCTACACTGGCTGAGAGTTGCCTTGCTGTTTTGAGGAGGCTGAATATGTCTATCACGACTAGTTGCGGTTTCCTTACGGGTGGCCTGCCTCCTAGGTAGTGGACTTCATAGTCGTCGAAGTACATTCTGAACTGCCTTGCCTGCCTCATAACGTCGCGGAACTCCGCCTCCGTCGTTATGTAGATTACCGGGTCACCGGCTTTCAGTCCCGCCCACGCGAAGTGCATGCATAGTATGGACTTACCAGTGCCCGGCTCTCCCGTAACCGCTACCCACGATCCCCTAGGCACGCCTCCCTCGAGGGCCGCATCCAGCCTCGGTATGCCGGTGCTGGCCCGCTGAATTTCCTGACTCAAGGGCCTTCCCTTACTAACGTATTGTTTTCGAGGGATACAACGTTAGCGGTGTGGGCTAATGCTTATAAGTCAGTCGTTCCACCCTTCCAAGGTGTTGCCTATTGTGGCGTTCCGCTTGGATCCTTGGAGCTCCGAAATGATCCGTGAGTATGATAAGTTATTCAAGTACTTCGGCATAAAGCCTTTCAAGGATGTCCTGCCCGAGCTCAGGAAGGTTGCTGAGCCGCATCACCTAATGCGTAGGGGCATAATCTTCGGTCACAGAGACTTCGAGAAAGTTATTGACGCGTTAAAAACCGGGAAGAAATTCGCGATACTCACTGGCCTCATGCCGTCCGGCCGAATGCACTTCGGGCATAAGATGGTCATAGACCAGGTGATTTACTACCAAGGGTTAGGTGCTGAGATATTCATAGCGATAGCCGACATAGAGGCGTATGCGGTCAGGAAGATCAGCAGGAAGAACGTGATTAACTACGCGGTTAATGAATACGTCGCGAACTACCTCGCGTTAGGGCTCAAGCGTGAGAGGTTACACGTATACTTCCAGTCAAACTACGCTAAGGAGTACTACAGGCTCCTCCAGATGTTCTCAAGGAAGGTGACTATGGCTGAGTTACGGGACATATACGGCGAGGACGTCGGGCCAGGCAAGATCATGTCCGTACTAACACAGATGGCCGACATTCTGCACCCACAGTTAAAGCACTTCGGAGGGTTCGACGTGGTACTTGTTCCTGTAGGTCCTGACCAAGACCCACACCTGAGACTGTCGAGGGACGTTGCTGATAGGTATGCGAGCGAGTTAGGGCTGAAGAGGCCTGCCTCAACATATCACCGCTTCATGACGGGGCTAATGGGAGGGAAGATGAGTTCCTCCAAACCAGAGTCATACATCGCGCTAACCGACGACCCGGACGTGGCGGTCGCTAAGCTAATGAAGGCACTGACCGGTGGCAGGCCCACCGCTGCCGAACAGAGGAGACTTGGGGGAGAGCCGGAGAAGTGCCCTGTGTATGAGATGCTCTCCTACCACCTCATAACGGACGACAGGGAGCTAGAGAAAGTGTACACTAGGTGTAAGAGCGGGGAAATGCTTTGCGGGCAGTGCAAGCGGGAAGCTGCGGAGAGGTTGCGTAAGTTCTTAGAGGAGCACCAAAGGAGGCTGGAGAAAGCAAGGAACATTGTGGATAAGGTTGTTGACATACCTGATTTTTAAGGTTCCTTGACGCCTTAGCCTTGAGCTAACCTTAATAAATTGCGAGCAGGTTTACTTCTTGACGCCGGGGTGCCCGAGCGGCCCAAGGGGGTGGGCTCGAGTCTTCCGGCTTGACGGTGTGGGAGACCCACTGCCCCCTACGGGGCACGCGGGTTCGAATCCCGCCCCCGGCGCCAAACAATTACTTAGGTTTCTTATCCTCTAAGTACGCGTAGAGCGACCCGTCACAATGTATGCCGGGCGTGTTAAGGGATTTGAATCCCTCTCGGCAGGACGCGAACGCCAGCCCGTACTTGAACGCGGCCTCCCTTACTGTGAGGATATAACGTAGCCTCAGTTCTGAGGGGAGGTAATAGTAACCATGAGTCTTAACCCCCTTACCGATGTAGAGCCTCCTAAGCTTACCCCCCTCATCAGGGAATGCCTCGCCCAACCTCCTTAGCGAGTCTGGGCGGGCTTTGTAAGTGGATGTCGTTATTTGCAGGGCACCGGCTTCAGCTACCCTAGCCACTACTTCCTCAATGCTCTCCTTGGAGTCGTTCACGTAGGGTATTATTGGGTCTAAGCGCACGGTGACGGGGATCCCCAACCTAGATAGTTTCTCGACCGCCTTCACCCTAGCGGTTGGTGGGGGCGCACCCGGCTCTAGCTTCCTGGCTAGGGACTCATCAAGGGTAGTTATGGTTATAGCTACTGATGCTTCCGCCCCCAGCAAGATGTCCGCATCACGCACTACTAAGTCGGACTTCGTAACCACGAGGATTCTGAACCCTCTTGATGCTATGTATCTTAAGGCCTTCCTCGTTAAACCCATGTGCGCTTCCGGGGGCGTGTAGGGGTCGCTCGACGCGCTTAACTCTATTAGAGTACCCTTAGGCAATAATCTCAAGTCATGCAGTAGGTCCCTCAGCAACCGTGCCTTCGGGCGGGGCCTGCTGAAGCCCCTGATGTAGGACCTAGCGTAGCAGTATAGGCACCCATGACCGCAACCAGTGTACGGGTTGAGAGTAAACTTCAGCGGGCACGTACAGTACGGAGAGCTCCACGGATCGAACAGCCTCACTACCCGCAAGCCCCGCCCAAGAATCCGCGGAGACATAATCGATGCTCCAAGCATACTCCGCAAGGGACGCCTTTAAACAAGCTGAACCCTCCCAAAGCCCTTAACACGCGTGGCTGGCCTCAGATTCAGAACGCTTGAAGGCGGGACGTAGGCTGGTGCGGGGGGTGGGATTCGAACCCACGCAGGCCTCCGCCATCGGGGCCTAAGCCCGACCCCTTTGACCTGGCTCGGGCACCCCCGCCCGTTGATTTCTGAATTGTCACCAATTAATAAGTCTTGAGTTCCTCTTAAGTGGGTGGGGCGTCTAGCTTGAGCAGGAAGGTGTTCCATGAGTTAGTTCACCCCGATGATGTCCTCGGGGTGGTTGAGGGTTTCGTTAGTCTTGAGCCCTTAGGTATTGAGGTTGTGGGGCTCGATAAGGCGTTCGGCCGTGTCTTGGCTGAGGATGTTAGGGCTGCGTGGGATGCTCCCCCGTTCGATAGGTCTGAGGTTGATGGATACGCTGTTTCGTCGGAGTCCGTCGTCGGTGCTGAGGAGGACGCGCCTGCGAGGCTCAGAGTTATTGGTTACGTACGCATAGGTGAGGTTCCTGCCGTCGAGGTCCGCGTGGGTGAGGCTGCGGAGATCGATACTGGCGCCATGCTTCCAAGGGGAGCTGACTCCGTCGTGATGGTTGAGCACACGAAGAGGGTGGGCGATGACGTACTTGTGTTCAGGTCCGTGGTGTCGGGTGAGAATGTCGCTCGTGCGGGGTCAGACATCCTTAAGGGGGAGGTGGTTCTCAGGAAGGGCACCCTCCTAGGGCCGGGGGAGGTAGCATCACTCGCGGCTGTCGGGATGGGTAAGGTTAAGGTGTACCGGAGGGTTAGGGTCGCAATAATGTCGATCGGGAATGAGTTAAGGGAGCCGGGCAGTGAGTTACGTGGTGCGGAGGTATTTGACGTTAACACGTACGCCGTCGCGGCAGCAGTCTCGGAGCTAGGAGCCATCCCAGTAACGTACGGTGTGTTCCCGGACGACGAATCACTGATAGAGGAGGGATTAAGGAGAGCGCTTAGCGAGTGCGACATCGTGCTCACGTCCGGGGGGACCTCAGCTGGCGTTGGTGACCTAACCTACAGGATCTTAGATAGGCTGGGTGAGCCGGGTATAATAGTGCATGGGCTCAAGCTCAAGCCAGGTAAGCCTACGATAGTTGCCGTGGTTAACGGGAAGGTCGTGGTGGGTTTGCCAGGCTTCCCGCTCTCAGCCATGATGGCCTTCAAAAAAGTTGCCGCACCAATAATAGCTAAGCTAGCCGGGATTAAGCTCCACGCACTCTCGGCATGGCGTGTAAGGGCTAAGCTAGCCCTAAGGATCACCGGCGTGAGGGGTAAGGTGATGCTGGTTCCTGTGGCCCTAATAGAGCGCGGTAACGACTTAGTAGCGTACCCCGTAAGAACGCATTCCGGGTCAGTACACGTACTAACGTACGCCGACGGCTTCGTCGAGGTGCCTGAGAACACCGGGATACTGGAGGAGGGTTCGGAAGTTAAGGTGGAGTTATTCAAGCGTGGCTGGGCACCCCCAGCACTGGTCGTGATAGGAAGCCATGATTACCTCATGGAGACCCTAACCTACTCAGTGGTTGGGGAGGGAGGTGAAGCAAAGGTGCTTCGTGCCGGGTCGATGGGGGGATTACTGGCCGTGGGAAGAGGTGAGGCCGACCTCGGAGGCACACACATACTCGACGCTGAGAGCGGAGAATACAATGTGCCGGTAATCAGGAAGTTAGGTCTCGACGGTAAGGTGCGGTTAGTCCGCGGGTGGGGGAGGGAGATAGGGTTAGTCGTAGCTAAGGGCAACCCCAAGCGAATCAAGGGGTTCGAGGACCTACTGAGGGATGACGTACTTTTCATAAACAGGAATAAGGGATCAGGGACAAGGACGCTGGTCGACATTAAGCTAAGGGAGGTCGCGACAAGGAAGGGACTGAGCTTCAACGAACTAAGGAAGAGAATCCGGGGCTACTGGAATGAAGTGAGGACACACACCGCAGTCGCTGCCGCAATCGCTCAGGGGCGCGCCGATGTTGGCGTGGCGATAAGGTGGGCAGCTGACCTCTACGGACTGGACTTCATAAAGATAGGAGAAGAGATTTACGATATCGTGATATATAGGGACAGCTTAAGTAAGCCCGTCGTTAAGGAGTTGCTTCGCGCACTGCGTGGCGAGAAGCTTGACGAACTCATGAGTAACTTCACAGGATATAGGAGACTTAGCAACACCGGCGAGTTCCTGATCTAACGCAAGTGGCGCGGCTGAAGGCTTAAAAATTCGTAATCTCACCATATCTATGGGCCGGTAGCTCAGCTGGAAGAGCGCCGCCCTCGCACGGCGGAGGCCCCGGGTTCAAGTCCCGGCCGGTCCACCATACCGGCCCTTAATTCTCAATTGTTGATCAAGCAGGTGACCCCGGAAGAAATTATTGTCGAGATGATTGATTGCGGGAAGGCGTGCTCAACGTGGCTCTATGTCCGGCGCTTCCCGTAGCTGCTTCAGCACGTAATCGCGGATTTCCTGCGGGCTGGGTAGTTCCCTCACTAGGCGGCCGTTGTCGAGCCACTTAACCATGATGTCCTCGTGGCACTTGCTTGGCTGCGTTCCGAACCTAACTACTTCGTAGTCTAGGGTGCCGCACCTGAACACCTTCTTAGCGCCGGGGTCCTTCCCTCTCTTGCTGTAGGGTATCCACTCGCCGTTGCGCTCAATTTCAACTATATCCATGCTCATGTCCACTGATGGCGGGTACGTTATTGCAGTGCCTACGCCGAAGGCGTCCGCGACGTCACGTAACTCAGCTACCGCCTTCTCCCCAATCCCGCCGCTGACAACTATCTTCACCTTCCCTTCCTTCCCCATCAGCCTCAGTGTCCACAGTATCTCCCTAATTATCGCCTTCATATTACCACGCCTACTCCTTGGCGTGTCCAGCCGTACCCCGTAGAGCCTATCCCCTAGCGCCTCGACCGCTTTAACAGCGGCGAACCGTTCGTCGTTGAACGTGTCTATCAACGCTATCCTCGGCACGCTCTCGTCGAGTACCTCATCGTACGCCTTCCAAGCCTCGACCTCATCCCCGAAGACCAGTATTAGGGCGTGCGGCATAGTCCCGGAGGGCTTAACCCCTATCGTCTCCTCGTTGAAGGCTCCTGAGACGCCGTCTAACCCGCCTATATATGCGGCCCTGTCAAGCATGGGCGCTATCGCTGGGTGCGCGCCCCGCAACCCGAAGTACAGTATTACCCTATCCATCGCTAACTTCTTGAATCTAGCCGCCCTAGACGCGACTGACGTGTAGTGGCGGAGTATCCCAAGCAACGGCGTCTCGTACTCGCATATGTCGTAGTATCTGCCCTCGATGACCATCACAGGGAAGTTATCCCTGATTAGAGTCCCCTCAGGAAGGGAATAGACGTCAAGTGGCTTACCCTCAAGTAACTTCAGCGCTTCCTCCAAGCCCGCGTACACGGCCCAAGAGTACTTCTCTGGGAGCGAGCCCGTGTGTATCTCCATCCTAACCCTTACATCCTCAAGGTGCTTGGCGGCAATGATCTTCTTTGTCCTGATGAAGTATATGTCGGTGATCTTACCCGACAGTATATCCTCTTCAGAAGCCGTGTAAAACCTCAACTACTACACCGTTCTTACGTTAACGCAGACGTATTATTAGGTTTTGGGTACTCCAACATTTATTTTGGTGCCTTACGAAGCCATTTCTCAAGCACGCGGCGATCCTCCTCAGATATGAGGCCGAATGTCTCTAGGTCATCAAGCCGTTCATTAAATTCTTGGATAGGTATTAGCTGAGCGGACTCCTCCGTTAGCTCAAGAACGTATTGATCAAGGAACACGAACTCACCGTAACGCCCATCCCGAAACACTATGGATACCGATGGCGGGTTAACCTTATCCAGCGCCGCCCTAATGAGGCATAGGTCACATCCACTATAGATGACGCCCTCAACTATGCTTACTGAAGGTGGCTTACCCTCCGTGCAGACATCGCTACACTCCTCCATCAGGTTCGCGAGGTTCGAGAACATGAACTGCTCTAGCTCCTGAAGCTTCAGCTCACCCACCAAGTCAAGAAGTTACCACGCCTTTAAAGCCCTCACACCATCTCATCAGGTATCCTGTCCGGGTCAACGAACCTCTTAGGTTTCAGACCGCTCCTTCTTAGGATCTCCTTAACGTGCGGGTACATGAAGATTACCTCCCAGTCCACGCGGGCTAACCTCTCGTCAATCTCGGTTAACTTCAGGACGAAGCGAGCTATGTCCTTGTCGTCACTGAACGATATCATCGCTGCCGCAATGACCTCCTCACCAGGCTCCATACCCTCGCTTATGAGGTTCCTCAGTGCTTGAAATTGAAGCTCGAAGAACTCCGGTCTGGCACCCGTCAACCTGGCGAATTCCTGGGGGGTGACGCCCTTGAATGACACCCTAACGAATACGTTGCCGAGTTCGGCTAGATCCCTGGCGTAACTCCTGTCATTGCCTATTAGGATCCCGTTAGTCTCAAGTACGAAGATCATGCCAGCCCGCCTAGCAAGTTCCGCGACCTCGAGCACATGGTCACGGGTTATGGTAGGTTCGCCGCCGCTTAACCTTACGAGCCTGTACCCACGCTTACTCGCTATTTTGTAAAGCCTCCTCCACGACTCCCTAGGACTTAGGAGTTCCCCGCGCGTGTAGTCATCGCGGAAATACCATGCCCAGCAGAAACCGCACCTTAAGTTACAGCCTATGACGTCCCCTGTCGCTATGCCCCCATACCATCTCCCGCCCCTGAACCTGAAGTACCTCCTGTACTCCTCACCGTTAATGACTTCCGAGACCTTAGGGCGGACCACTGATGCCAGCACTACTGGGTCATACCCTTTCTCTAGCGAGCCCTCACCGCCCATAAAGCTCGCGCCTCCTAGCCTCAAGCAGTAGGGGTTCCCGACCCTCGAACTCAGCCGCCGTCACGATACGTGCTTTACCCGGCGTGCCGCGCACCACGTCGCTGAAGAGATCTCTGTAGTTGAGGTCCCTTAGTAGGTGATGGTCAAGCACTATCACGGGTTCCGTGTTTAGGGAGGCCATTACCCGTAGGTTGCTTACGGCTTCCCTTAACTCCTCAACACCGAACTTGTAGCCTAGGAGGTAGGTGGGCGGGCCATCCACTATGATTATGTCAGGCGCCGACTCCACGATGAATCCTAGGGACTCCTTTAGTATCGGGCCCTCCACATCCGATGTGAAAAGGAGTCTACGGTCACCATCATTAACCAGTACCTGAACTACGTACCCTAACTTAGGTGTTGCGCCGTGAGGGCAGGGGGCCGAGAACCGCAACTTAGTTCTGCCGAACACGTACTCGGCGCCGTCTGCGACCTTAAGCTCACGTACCCTATCCCGTATTAGCTTAAGGAACTTAGATGAACGTATCCTCTGAGACACGTTAATGTTGTTCTTAGGATCCTTCACAATAACGACCTTGCCATCGTAGATGTCCAGGGGGACGTGCTTGCCGGGGTCGTGGTGGTCGTAGTGGTAGTGAGTGATTACTATTACGTCGGCTTCACTCGCTAGCTTCTCAATATCCTTAGCTACCTCCTCAAGTCTCCTCCACTCGAGTTCGTGTGGCGGTAGTGAGTACCTTCGAGGCGCCAGCGAGACGGCCGGGTCTATGAATATCGTGACGTCGGGAGTTTCAATGAACGTCGCCATGGATCTAACGCCTAAGCTGTCGAACCCTACTAGCCGCACACGCGTGCCCATCACCCTCGCTAGCGCGCTGACTAAGTTAAGGTGGTTTGGAAGGCTTAAACAAATTGCTGAGGATCTGAGACAGTAAAGCTAGCCCTGAGTAACGCGGACATGTTAAAATAATGATTAAGTCGATCCGCTGGCGTGCCAGCTTTATTGGGGTGCTCGGAAAAACTTCTCGTGTGTCTCTGTTTCTTGTTAGCCGAATAGTGATGATATGCCCTCAGCGATCTCCTCTTCACTAACTTCCTTCTCTTCTTCCTCCTCTTCCTCCTCCTTCTTTTCCTCGGCAGGAGCACCCGCAGCCGCTGGTGCCGTGGGCGCAGCCGCCGGTACTACGGGTGCCGCGGTTGCCTGCTTAATTACTTCCTCAATGTTTATCTCCTTGAGGGCCGCCACCAGCATCTTAACCCTGTTCTCGTCCACCTGTATTCCAGCCGCCTCTAACACCTTCTTGACGTTCTCCTCAGTTATCTCCTTTCCTGCTGAGTGAAGTAGCAGGGATGCGTACACGTACTCCATCCGCTTCACCACCGATATGTTGGGGGTGTGGCGTTTTTAAGCTTAGCTAATCAGGGTGGGGACTTGGGGAAGACTTGTTGAGTGATTAAAGTTCTTGGTTATGAGGAGGCTAGTCACTTACCTCGTTTAACTCGCTTAGGCGACGCTTGACCTCCTCCCTCATGCGTGCGTAGTTGATCACGGCAGCAATCGTTGACGCAGCCCTCTCGGGCATCGGGTACGTTGGTATCTTAGCGCTGTTCAGCTTAGTTACCGCCCAGTAGCACTCCTCACCACCGATGAGCGTTAGGACCAGCGGCTTCGGCAACCCACCCATCGCCTTCACCTTCCTCACTATCATACTGGCTATGACGGTCGGATCCGTTACTGCGGTCTGGCAGTAAATACCCATTACAGCACCAACCTCCGGATTGTTGAGGGCCTCCATTATGGCATCCACGAAGCCTTCGTTGCTGATCATGCCAGTGACGTCTATGGGGTTGCCTAGAGATGCGAAGCCCGGTAGCTTTGGCTTGAGCGCGTCCACCAAACTCTTCGGCGGTGGCTCCAGCTTAACGCCGTTCTCTGACAGGGTGTCGGTTGAGAGTACTCCCGCGCCTCCACCGTTAGTTACTAGGACTAGTTTACCGCCCTTGTACTCCGGTAGGTAGGAGAACGCCCTAGCCCAGTCGAAGGCTTCCTCCACGTTCCTTGCTTGGAGTATGCCTGTCTGCTTGAAGAGTGTTGAGTAAATCACGACGTTGCCCGCGAGCGAGCCCGTATGGGACGCGACGGCCTTAGCTCCAGCCTCCGTTCTGCCTGCCTTGACGACTATTATTGGCTTCTTTAGTGTGACCTTCTGAGCTACCTTCAGGAACTTCTTGCCGTCGGTCACACCCTCTAAGTAAATCAGTATCACCTTCGTGTTGGGATCCTCTGCTAGGTACTCGAGGAGGTCAGCGTCGTCTATGTCTGCCTTATTACCTATACTAATTATCGCTGAGACACCTATCCTCTCAACTATTGTCATGCCCATCAAGGCTATGCCTAATGCACCCGACTGCGTTATGAAGGCCACCGAGCCAGATATTACGTCGGTGGGGCCGAAGGAAGCGTTGAGCCTTGCTGGAGTGTAAATCATGCCGAAGATGTTGGGGCCTAGTACCCTTATGCCCCACTTCCTCGCCCTTCTGACTAGTTCCTCCTCTAAATCGGCCCTCCCGATCTCTTTGAAGCCAGAGGTTATCACGACCGCTACCTTCGCGTTCTTCTTCCCCGCCTCATCAATCACGTCAAGCACGTACTGGGCTGGCACTGAAACTACGACCATGTCGATGTCTTCCGGGACTGCCGAGAGGCTCGGATACGCTTTAAGCCCCAATATTTCTTTGGCCTTCGGGTTTACCGGGTACACCTTCCCCTTAAAGCCGTACTCGATGATGTTGCGCAGTATCTCGAAGCCTATCTTACCTGGCTTCCTTGAAGCCCCGACGACCGCTATTGACCGAGGCTTGAATAAAGCCTCTAGCTTCGGATCCATAACGATTCCCCGAGCCTTATAGGGGATTGGGATTTAAAAGATAGTGTTAAAGAGGTGTTAGACCTTTGTCTAACAGTACACCATCCTAGCGCCTTCCCTAGGCTTCATTTATTAAGGAGTAACCATACCAACCATGTAGCACAGGTGCTGTAGCGTGTTGAAGGAAGCACTTGCGGTGGCGATGGCATTATCACTCGTGATTTACGTGCCGGTGTATGAGTACGGTGTTTACGTAACTATAGGGAACTACACGCTCTTCTGCGACGTGCTGTTGACGAACGAGGGAAGGATAGCGGAATCTGCGTGCTACCTCACTAGAGGTGCTGGAGTAAGTTACGTGAACCCGCACCTCCTCAGGATCCCCGGGACGGGAGTGACTCTTGCTGAAGTGATTTCGGCCGCCATCAAGCCCGGGCAGGGGAACGGTGAGGTAAGTGTCCATGTGGGTAGGTTCACATTTAACGTTAAGTATACCTTACTGGCGTCGCAAAGCGTGGGCGTGTTGACTGCAGAAGGCGTCTCAGTTCTTGCCGCCATCGCCGTTATCGTCGTTGTTGGGGCTGCCTACACCCTCCTCTTCAGAAGGAAGTACTCCGTTCTGTGATTCCCTACCTCCCTCCTCGGGTTCTGGGTTAATCATCTTCGCCCGTATCCCGAGCTTCTCGGCAACCCTCCTGAGTATAGTTACCGCCTTAACCTTACCGACACGCAACTCCTCGTAAATGTAGGCCCAATCCCTCCCCTGAAGCGCCCTAGCTATGACTACCGAAGCCTCTAGCTCACCGATTTCACTTATCCATCCCATCAGTAATGCTTTCTTTAAGAGTAGGGTCATTACATCACCCACAGACTCGAATGTCATTATCCCCTCAACATATGCTTGAAGTCTCGATGACTGCACATCAGATATGATTATTCTAGAGGCGTATTCCTTGTTCCTCAGGCATTTCTTGAATAGGAGGTATATGGTATCAGGTTCGAAGTCGTTATACACCGAATGGAGGCTCTCGACCAACTTAACGCTGAATTCCTTGATCCCCCTAACCACTAACTCCTCCCACTTCTCGCTGAGGGGTTTGACCACCAGTGACGTGTACTCTCCACTGACGGGGTTGCGGTCAGGGGACATGTGGAGCGGGTAGAAACCGTTCTTTATCCAGAAGTTCATGAGTTCCTTGCTGACGCCGAAGCCCGCACCTACCCAATCATAGCCTTTCCTCTTGGCTTCCTCAATAACTTTCTGCAACGCGTACGTGCCTATACCCTTCCCTTGCACGTCGCTATGCACTGCGATCCTAACGATCCTCCACCCGACGCCCTTCCCGAAGTCCCTTAAGCGCAGGTGCTTCAGTAGCCTATCAGGTATTATGTTCCCGGGGATCTTGCCGCCCATGAGTAACTCATCTATGATGTCGTCCGTTAGCCCACCTTCCTCAGCTAGCTGCACTGCAGCGACGATTTTCCCGCTTTTTCTAAGTTTAACTGCCCTGACACTATGGTGTGGCGCGTCAGCGATCCTCCCGAGATCATCTGGTTCGTTGCGGTAGTGTGCCAACACGTATATACCGAAGAGAGAACGTAGCTCCCTCTCTCCTTCCTTCGAGAATAGGTATTCAGGGTCATACTTCACGTACTCGAAGTTACCCTCTTCTATTTCCTTCAGATCCTCCTCGTCAAGCGGATCCGGCTCCGCGTCCAGGAGTAGGACGTCGAACTGAAATTTCTCGATGGGGTCCTCAGCCGAGTACCTTATGGGTTCCTTCATTTCGTACAGAATTAGCTTGGTCTTCTTGTCCTCCTGTAACCTTTTGAGGAACCTTATGGAGAAGCCCCTTCCAGCACCTTCGTAGCCGTGTATCGTTGTCGCGTATATAGTCCTCTTGTATTTCCTCCAGATCTTATGCAGTAAGGGGACAGGTATGCCCGCCGCCTCGTCAACAACGACGACGTCGACGTTCAGCCTTAGCACGGTGTATGGTTCCCAGTACTCTATGCTGAACCTATCGCCCTTCAGCTCCAGCACCTGTCCCTCACGCGTTATTTCCCTATACTTAAGGCCGAGCACGTCAAGTGTCTTCTTCGCTAGCTCCATGAATGCTTGGACGGAAAGAGGTGCCGACGCAGTTACAGCTACCCTAACTTTGTTCTTAACCTTCATGAGCTCGTTTATCAGACCAACGATCCCTATCCCGACCGCTGACGATTTCCCTCTTCCTCTATCGGCCGTTATTACTATGGCTACCCTCTTCTTCCCGGGCTTTGGGACTAGGTGATCCTCTATTAACTTAATCACGTTTACCTGATCCTGGGTTAACGCAACTTTATAGACTTCCTTGGGGAATAAAGTATCCTTAGGTAACTTGAGTTTCTCTCTCGCCCTGCGGCGTTTCTTTATCTTCAGGAAGCCTGTCTTGACTAGCCTGCCGTTATCGGTATCAAATATGTATATTCCCTTATGCTCCATGAGCTTCCTTATGAAGTAAGATATGAAGACGTACCTTGGTTCAGGGTGGTTGGGCACGGCTAGGTTCTGGCGGAATATTGTCTTTAGTCTGGGCCACCTATCGAGGGACGGGGCCATGTAAACAATTATCCCGCCACCCTCAACGATGCCCATTAACCTACCAACGTCGTTCGGCTTAAGGTCGTTGACCAAGTCCATTATCAGTACCTTGAAGGTGGAGCCCAGGAACTTCTTGCTGACCTCGTACACAGCCTGCGTGAGATCCACGTCTTGGTTCTTCCCTAACACGTTGGATAGTATCTTAGCGCGTTGCCTAGCATCCGGGAACTCATCATGAAATACGTGGAGCACTGGCACGGGTCCTTTAAGCAACCCCATTCTCTTCAACTTCTTAACGAACCTAAGCACAACATCGGCGGTAACACCACCAACTTTAATTGGGTCGTCCCCCGATACCACCACTAGGCGGCGCTCTCTAAGCCCCTGTATTCTCTTGACATCCGCTAAGTAATGCTTAATGAACTTCCTGTAGTCCTCCGTAACAACTTCCCGTAGTTTCCTCCTTATCTCCGCCATGGCCTTCTTACCCATGACGCCCGCACCCCTCATCTGTAGTGCTTGAGACAAATAATAGTAATGGATGCATGACCCGTGACTCAAACCACTACTCTACGGAACTGCTTCCCAGATTAATTTAGGTGGTGAGGAATGACCTATAATTAAAAACTTTCATGGATGTGCCTTATATTATCATCTTCTTGAGGGACTCATACGTCCTCTGGTACCTCTCCATAACATCCCGAGTTAGCGATGGCTTTACTATCTTCAGTGCCTCCATGAAGTACTTCATGGATACCGGCCTAGGCTTGAATTCCTCCCTGAGGGCTAGTATCACTGCTTCACGAACTAGCGCTTCCAGATCCGCGCCTGAGTACCCTTCAGTTAGGGCAGCCAGCCTCTCTAGGTCGACGTCCTCCGCAAGCGGTACCTTCCTCGTGTGTACCTTGAGGATCTCTAGCCTTGACTTCTTGTCTGGTGGGGGCACGTATATTATTCTGTCGAACCTGCCCGGCCTCAGTAACGCTGGGTCGATTATGTCTGCCCTGTTGGTGGCGCCTATCACCACCACGTTCTTGAGTGTCTGAATACCGTCCATCTCAGCCAGTAGCTGATTCACTATTCTATCCGTAACGCCTGAGTCATGTCTGAAGCCCCTTGCAGGTGCTATCGAGTCTATCTCGTCGAAGAATACTACTGCGGGCGCGACCTGCCTAGCCCTGCGGAATATTTCTCTTATTGCTTTTTCTGATTCTCCTACCCACTTGCTTAGTATTTCGGGTCCCTTCACGGCTATGAAGTTCGCGCCTGACTCCGTCGCCACCGCCTTCGCCAGTAGCGTCTTACCGCAGCCAGGCGGACCATACAGCAAGATACCCTTAGGCGGTCTTATGCCCATTTTTTCGAAGACCTCCGGGTTCTTCATGGGCCACTCAACCGCTTCTTTGAGTTGCTGCTTGACGTCCTCTAAGCCGCCTATATCCTCCCACCTAACCTCAGGTACCTCAACGAATACCTCACGCATTAGGGTCGGGTGCACTAGCCTCAGCGCGTCCATAAAGTCAGCCTTAGTTACCTTCAGCTTCTTGAGCTTCTCTGGCGGTATGGGCTTATTTAGATCGACCTTCTCCTCCTTGAGGAACCTCCTTAACGCGGATATTGCTGCTTCCTTAACCAGCGCCGCTAGGTCAGCACCAGTGAATCCGTGAGTTATCTCAGCTATTTCCTCAAGCTTAACGTCCTCCGATAGAGGCACGTTCCTTGTGTGTACCTTGAGGATCTCTAGCCTCGCTCTCTTGTCAGGTGGCGGTATCTCTATCTCCCTGTCGAACCTGCCGGGCCTCCTTAGCGCTGGATCTACGGCGTCGACCCTGTTGGTGGCGCCTATGACTATGATCTTTCCTCTTTCCTTGAGCCCGTCCATTAGGGTGAGTAGCTGGGCTACGACGCGTTTCTCAACCTCGCCGACGACCTCCTCCCTCTTAGGCGCTATGGCGTCGATCTCGTCAATGAAGATTATCGCTGGCGCGTTCTTCTCCGCCTCCTCGAAGATCTCCCTTAACCTTTGCTCCGACTCACCGTAGAACTTACTCATGATCTCAGGGCCGTTTATTGGTATGAAGTAAGCGCCTATCTCATTGGCGAGCGCTTTAGCCAGTAGCGTCTTACCGCAGCCAGGCGGACCATACAGCAAGATACCCTTAGGCGGTTCGATGCCTAGGTGTTTGAAGAGCTCTGGGTGCCTCATTGGGAGCTCAACGATCTCCCTGATCCTTGCTTTCACTTCCTCTAAGTCACCTATGTCCTCCCAAGTGACCCTCGGGACGCCCCTAGCTATGGCCTCAGCCTTAACGGGTTCCTTCTTAATCTCAAACTTCGTTGTCTCGTCAATGTAAACTGCTTGAGTTGGTTGTGTGGCGACTACAACGAACTTCAGGGGCTCCCCGAAGAACGGGTAGTGCACGAAGACGACCTCACCACGCTTGACTGGCTTGTAGAGGAGGTTCTCCTTAACGTACTCCACGAATGCTTCGTCAAACATTAAAGGCACTGTGGGCGCTAGTACTACCCTCGTCCCCCTCTCGACCTTAGCCTTGCGAACCCTTACGGTCTCGCCTACGGCGACGCCTATAGCTTCCCTAGTGTACCCGTCGATCCGTATTATGTCCTTATGTTCGTCACCCATGTGGACGGGCCATGCCTTAAGTACGACCGTACCTTTAGGTCCCTCAACCTCTATGAAGTCACCGGTCTGTATGCCCAGCTTCGACATATTCTTTCTGCTAAGGCGGGCTCGCTTCTCACCTACATCCTTCTGGTAAGCAGTCTCAACCCTTAGTTCTATGTAATCTCTCTCAGACACATACTACACCATTAAATTGTCCCTAACGGTGCTTATAAGCTAATTTTGTCTATTGAAACTTTAATTCATGCGTTCAAGGGAAGCACAAATAGTGAATCTATCTAAAGCTAAAAGCCTTTGGTGCTACCTTACACTCGCTCCAGAACATCCATGCCTAGCGCCTTCATGCTATTAGCTAATACTACGGTCACGCCGTACGTAATGGCTAGCTTAAGTGCCCTTAACCCCTCATTCGCCTCCTTAGCTATGGGTTCAGCACCGTACCACGTGTTGAAGGCGTCCGCAACTTTATTCATATACGCAACTAGATCCTCGGGCCTTAAGCTCTCGAGCACTCCCTCCATGACGTACGGGAACTTACCGAGCAACCATATGAGTTCACGACGTAACCCCTCTTCCGCGCCTTCGAATTCTAGCTTATCCCATGGAACCCCTCCAGCTTTGACGAGTACCGCCTTAGCCCTAGCGTACGTGTACTGTATGTAGGGACCTGACGCTTGGCGTATGTTCAGGGCCTTGTTCACGTCGAATACTAGGGTCTTGTTAGGTGATGTTGAGAGCATCATGTACCTGAAGGCTGATCTAGCCATCTTCTCCGCTACGTCCTCGCTCCGTGACCCTCTCTCGCTCATTATATCGAGTATCTTCTCCCTCATCTGGTCTAGGAGGTCGTCCACAGTGACGTACCTGCCTCTCCTACCAGCCATCGAGGCGCCGACGAGGTTAACCATCTCGTAGGAGTAATGAATAGTGTTTTCGGCCTCGAACTTGTGTCCGAGGGCGTAGAGGGCTAGCCTTAATTGAGCCTGCGGCAGTGTCTGCTCTATCGCGATTACGTTGTACACTTTCTTTGCTTGAGCTTCCCTGAATTTCTTTAGGGTGTAGGCTATGTCCCTAGTCGTGTAGAGTGTTGTTCCGTCGGATCTAACAAGTATTAGTGGAGGTACCTCCAATCCTTCAGGTATCCTTAGCCTGCGGCGTAGGTCTTTATCCTTGAGGAGTTCCTTGAAGTCTAGGGCAGGCACCCCTCTGTGGATCGTGAAGTGCGGTGATTTCCTCGCCTCCTCAAGGACTTTCTGGACTAATCCTTCCCGAACTAGGTCGCTTTCCCAGTCCCATACGTCCATGTTAATTCCTAACCTGGTTAAGGTCTCCTTGATGCCCTCTATAACCTTCTCTGAGACCTCGCGCATTACTTGTGCTTCCTCATCACCGAGTTCGTAGCTACGCATTAAAGCAGCTATAGATGCCTTCGGGTCCTTATCCTTCGATAACTCCTCTATTAGCCTGTCAACCTCTTCAGGTATTCTTTCTCGTATCCTCGCTAGGTCCCCCATTAGGGAGTCGAGCTCCCTTAACGCGTCGCTGTATTCCTGCCCGCCCTTCTCCTTCAGCGCCTCGACCTTCTTTTTAGCTTCGAGTAGGTCCACTATGGTTGCGGTAGCAGCGTAGATTAAACCGTAGTACTTGTCCGGCTTCATTCCTTCAGGCGGGTTCGGCCTACCTAGCTTAAGGTAGCCATACGCTAGGTAAGCCACCTGAAGACCCATGTCGTCGACGTAGTACCTACGCTCGACGTTGTGGCCCGCCATGCTTAGGATTCTGTAAATAAAATCGCCTATAGCAGCGTTCCTTCCGGAACCTATGTGGAGCGGGTGGACAGGGTTTGCTGAGACATACTCTACAACGATCTTCTGCGGCTCCTTAACTCTCGACACTCCGTAATTCTCGCCGAGTTCTTTAAGTGACTCGAGTACCTTGGATGCGTACTTCCCCATGCTTACGAAGGCGTCAACGTAGGGTCCCACGCGCGCAACCTTGCTTATTATTTCAACACGCTTTAGGCTGGACTCGATCGCCGTAGCAACCTCTTGGAATCCCAGTCCTAATTCCTTGGATAATCTTGGCACAGGTATGCCTAGGTCTCCAAACTTCCTTAGCGGTGGTTCCTCAATAATCCTCATAATTAGGTTCGGTGGTAAGCTAGTACCTAGCGACCGCGAAAACTCCTGAGATATGGATTCAGCTATTATTTTAAGTAAGTCCTTGTAAGGGTCAGCAACCGTCAATAAGCATCACCGTCGTGTTTTGAACGCTCGCCAATGCGCCTACACAAACATTGTGAGATCCCTGAAGTCCACGGGGGGCGCCTGGCCTGATGACTTGAACCACTCGTACTTCTCCTCAAGGTACTCGATGAAGACTGGGCAACCGTCGAACCTGCCGTCCCTGTCACACCTAGTGTTCTTAGTGAACTTCAGCTGCTTTATGAAGCAGTTACCGGTCTTCTTGTCGAAGTATGGGCATATCTTGTGGTACTTCTTAGCCGACCTAAGCATTCTATCGATCCACCTTTTCTTCGGGTCCGCCTTCTCCTTAGCGGGTGCCGTGGTTGAAAGCATCTTGTTCAGCTCTTCCTCACTTATTCGGGAACTCATGGGATACCACCTCCAACACGTAATCTAATTAAGGTAAGGGAGACAGATTATTAATAAATTACGCCTTTATACAGGTTCCTCCCGCATCAAATATTCTATCATCATTCTTAGAAAACCGTTTTTACTGCCTCCGCAACTGACGTTGCTTCCTTACTCTAGCCCTACTATTGTGAACCTCCCGTCCTCGAGCACGTATACGCGCCCTTCATTAACTAACCTCGTTAAGGCCCTACGTATCTTGTCCTCGCTTGCTAGACCCGAGAGGAACGAGTGGAGTTCCTTGACCGACATCGGTCTATCTCTAAGCAAGTCCGTTAGTATGTCCACAAGCTGATCCTCTGTTGGCGCCCTCACAACCACAACCTCGGAGTCCTCGTAAACTACCTGCAACCCGAGCCGCCTACTAGGGTCAAGGTCTCTCTCGCCGCTCATTTTTAAACCCTTATAGCCTACTGGGTTTACAGCTTATAAGTTATTAACCTCCCCTCTTACTGGGTGTTAGTCTTGCCGTGTCCTTGGTACCGAGACGGTTATTGCCACTCACCCGCCTTAGGTGAGCCCTCAAGCGATCCGGTCATAAATGCTGTTTGTTTAGGTAGTGAAGCCGTGTACAGGAAATGCACCTTCTATAGGGAGAAGGCGGAGGCGAAGAGAGAGGAGGGCGTTAGGAGGAGGAGTGGCAAGTATGGAAGGCCCTTACTACTCATACATTCACTGAAGAAGCGGCCTAGGTCTGATTGTGAGTTCTTCGTTGTTGAAGAGGATGAAAGCGGCGCGTACCTAGTAGCATGCGACGTTCTGAGGAGATACTTAACTAGGTATGAGGTACACCTCTGTGAAAACCACTGGAAGGACTGCCCCTATCGAAGGATAGGCATAACCATAGAGTCGAGGGAGTGAGGCGCGGCACCCTCACTTAATCTCCTCGATCACTACTGAAGGTATTGAGAGCCTGTCTAGCACTGCCTGCCTGCTCTCCGGGATCTGGACTATGGTCACTTCATCGAACCAGTCCTTATACCTCCGTACCCTACGCAGAACGGTCCTGCTTTTCTTATCATACCCGACGTAAACCACTAACCTCCTCACCAGAACCCACCGTGTGGTGGTTGGAGGCATTAATACCTTAAAAGGCTGGAGACCGCGTGCCCTGCTCAAGCAACGTGTTAGCGAAGGAAGTCGTCGAGTTTCCTGTACTTCACCGGTACTAGGAGTTCAATGACTTCCTTGCGTGTTAAGGGATCCATACCGGCGACGGCGTCCTTCACGGCATCCAATAGTGTGCTGTACTTACGTGGCGGCCGCGTTAAGGCGTTCCGAACGGTTTCACGTATGTGCCAGTTCCCGACGCTTGCGTAGTACTGGGGAGTCACTTCCCTGATCACTATTGCTGCTGCCTTTCTCCCTCTTTTACTTAGGTGTTCAATCACAGCGAACTTAGCTGCGTCGAAACCGCCGTCCAGCGTCTCGGTTCTTCCTAAGGGTGTTGCTCTGTTATATATTATGAGGGGTCTTAACGCGGTCTGCGTGAACACCGTTAGCGGGTACCATACCTCAACCCATTCTATTAGCGGCCTGCCGGGGTACAGGATCACCTTGAACTTGTTGCCTAGGTATTCGCCCTCGTAAAGCTCGATGTCACTTATTTCCGGTAATGTCCTCACCCTCCTTAGCATGTAGTTAGTTAGTGTCCTGTCAACGGCCGTTATAGCCCACCTAGTAGGCACTAGTTTCCTCCTGCGGACACGGCCTAGTAGGCCTAAGCTAAACGCCCTGATGATCGTGTACATGTCAACATCCTTCCTATAAAGCTCCACAGCACCTTCAGACGCCGGTAGGTCATCCCACATGAGCTTCTCCAATGGTCGGGGAAGGCGTGCGTTGCCGACCACGCGCACCTCCTCCGCCTCGGCCGCTGGCCCCACAGGATCTAGCCCGGCGCTGAAGGTTAGTCTAGGCTTCGGTGGCTTACGTAACACGGCTTCACTCTCAACGGGTTTTAATGATACTGCAGCCACGCTTACCTCATTGTCGTAAAGCTTGAAGGGATCCGTGACCCTAACCTTGACTATTGACGCTACTTGCTGAGCCCTCCTCCTGATTATCTCGTCGAGGCCTACCCTCCCCCACCATCCTAGCGGATCGTCGAATCCTTTCGCTGCATCACCCCGTACGTTGGGTGGGACGTTGAATATTACGGGCACGTTAGGGTAGTGCGCCTCCCCCACTATCACGCTCGGCGGTGTTGCCCCCTTAACTTCCTTTCCTCTCACCGACATGATTGCCTTGATATTCGCTCTGAACCTCTCCATGATAGGGCATACGGGAAGGCCGCAGAGTTTCCTGTACCCTTTGCACCTCACGCATAGGTGTGGCGGGACCTTATTCATCATTCTTCTCGCTCACTCTACGGTATGTGTATTTGCAGAGCGTTTAAAACTGGCTTAGGGCAGGGAATAAGAATTTAAGACTAGTCTAACTTACCTTAAATGGGGGATATGAAACGGGTGCCGCCAAGCAAGAGTGCGACATTACCGTAGCGCTAGTCGGGAACCCTAACGTCGGCAAATCCACGTTATTTAACGTGCTAACCGGGGAAACAGCGCATGTAGGTAACTGGCCCGGCGTAACGGTCGAGTTGAAGTTGGGTGTGCGCGAGTATGAGGGCAGGAGGATATGCTTCGTTGACCTCCCCGGAACCTACGGAATCAGTGGCACCAGCCTTGAGGAGGTCGTTGCCCGGGAATTCATTGTTTCTAGTGAACCAGACGTCGTTATGGTGCTCGTCGACTCCACAGCCCCTGAAAGGACGCTCTACCTAGCAATCCAGGTGCTGGAGTTAACGCCGAATGTGGTACTGGTTTTCACGAAGACCGATGAAGCACACCCGAGGGGAATCCACATACATTACGATAAATTGGAGGAGTACTTAGGCGTCCCGGTAATTCCGGTCTCCGCGCTTAAGGGTGAAGGCATTAGAGACCTTCTCGAGGCACTCCTCAACTACAGATCCAGGATTAAGCGGTCGGAGCCCCTCAAAATCGATTACGGTCCGTTAGAGCACTTCATACGTGAGATAGCGTCACTGATTGAGGAGGAGGGGGCCCTTCGTCAGTACCCCTCGAGGTGGGTTGCTATTAGGCTATTAGAGGGTGATATGCGCATTGAGGACCTGCTGAAGCAGGAGGGAAAGGAAGCCCTGCTTAAGCGTGTGTGGAGTGTTATCGACTCAGCAAGGAGGGTTCTCGGCAGCGACCTCACGGAACTCGCGATAAGGCAGCGCTTCGCGTACGTTGACTCCCTAATAAGGAGGGTCGTGGTTAGGACGAAGGTTGAGGGAAGGAGTAGGCTTGAGGAAGTGCTGAGTAGGCCCTTAGCGGGGCTCCTGCTCAGCACTGCGTTAACGCTGGGTGTTTTCCTGCTCATATTCTCTATAAATACTGGTTTCCCGCTGAACATCCTGCTTGAGCTGGTCGGGCTGGAGGGGTTGGCGGAGGCGGTGAGTACGTACAGCTTAAGCGGGATAGTCAGTATGGGGTTCAATGAACTCTCGTCACTTGCGGAGTCCGGGTTAGGTGCTGTGAACGCGCCCCACTGGTTCGTGTCTTTAGTGGCGAATGGTATCATACCGGGTGTCGGGTCCGTGCTCAGCTTCTTCCCCCTCATACTCATGGTGTTCCTGTTCCTGGCTATGCTTGAGGATAGCGGGTTAATGCCTAGGATGGCCGTTGCGTTCCACTCCACCTTATCTAAGTTCGGTCTTTCCGGGAGGGCTGTTTACCCGTTAGTCATAAGCGTGGGATGTAACGTGCCGGGCGTCATGACTAGCCGAACGTCCCTCGACGACGTTGAGAGACACGAGCTAATCTTCTCGGTTCCCTTCATCCCCTGCCAGGCTAGGTTAGTGGTTGGCTTAGCTTTCGCTATGGCCCTCTTTAAGAACGCTGCCATGCAGGCTGTCACCGTCGTGTTCATTTACGCCTTAGGTGCCGCCGTCGCTCTGCTGACGGCGATTATCATCCGTAGGGTCATCTACGGCATCCGTGAATCCCCTGAGCTCATAATGGAGTTACCGCCCATACATAAGCCTAAGGCTAAGGTGGTGTGGTGGCTCACGTGGGACAACACAAAGCACTTCCTCCGTAAGGCCGGGTTGATAATATTCTCGCTAAGCATCGTTGTGTGGGCACTCCTCTACACTGGACCTGATGGGTACTTGCCTGACGTGTACGGCAAGGACTTCTTCCAGCACAGCTTCGCGGCAATCATAGGGAATGCTGTGGCCCCCGCACTCACGCCCTTCGGGCTTAACTACACGCAGGCGTGGAAGGTCGGTTTCGCGTTGGTGAATGGGTTCGTCGCAAAGGAAGTCGTGCTTGATAGCTTGTCCGTCCTGCACGGCGGCGCTAACCCTATCGCAGCCATTAGGGCATTGGAGCTCAACGTTGCCCAAGGCCTCGGGTTACTGGCGTTCATAACGCTTTACCTGCCCTGCTTAGCGACACTTGCCGTCATGTATCAGGAGAGCAAGAGCTTGAAGAGAACCTTGATCTCCTTGATGTATATGATGGGTTTGGCGTACGTTGTTGCGTTACTCGTTTATTACGTTACGTCCGCTCTACTTGCCTTCCTATGAGTTCGCGCCGAGAACCTGAATTTTGTATTATAGCAAATCACTTAAAAGGGCGGCTAGTGAGACTATGAGATAGGGTGATCGACATTTAGCAATAGGTTCAGGATATCGAAGAGCGAGCTGAAAAGGCTCCTAAGGGAGCTGAAGAAGTGGAACGCCCACGCAACCACGCTCCTGAGCCTCTACATACCTCCGGGCAGGCCGATCGCTGACGTAGTTAACGTTCTGCGCCAAGAGCTGTCCATAACCGAGAACATAAAGCTAAAGGCGACCAGAAACAGGGTTCAAACAGCACTGAAAGCGGCCATAGATAGGCTCGTTAAAATACCGAAGGTGCCTCCAAACGGCTTAGTTGTATTCGCGGGGGAGCATGACGAGACCGGTGAGACCATAGCTCTAGTGTTTGAGCCTCCAGAGCCCATTAAGGTGTTCTTCTACAGGACCGACAAGTTCTTCCACACGGAGTTCCTCGAGGACATGGTTGCGGAGAACGACGTGTACGGCCTCATAGTGATTGAGAGGGACGAGGCAACAATAGGGCTGCTTAAGGGCAACACCATAAGGGTCCTAGATGAGGTTGAGGGCTACATACCCGGTAAACACAGCCGTGGCGGGTGGTCCCAGAGGAGGTACGAGAGAATCATAGAGGAACTAACTAGGGACTTCTTCAAGAGTGTCGGGGAGAAAGCCACTAATCACTTCCTACCGCTCCTCCAGGACGGTAAACTCAAGGGAGTGATTGTCGGGGGTCCCGGCTACACTAAGTTAGACTTCGTTAAGGGCGACTTCCTCGACTACAGGCTCAAGCGCATGGTGCTCCCCAAGACCATAGACGTAAGTGATCAGGGAGAGCCTGGACTTAAGGAGCTGGTTATGAGGGCCGAGGACATGATAAAGCAACACATTTACATAAGAACCCAGAAAGCCCTTGAGGAATTCAACTACCACCTAGCCAAGGACGATGGTCTAGCGATCTACGGTGAGAAGGAAGTTATTGACGCCCTAAACCTCGGCGCCGTCAAACACATAATAATAACGGAGGACCACCCCAAGTTCGAGGAGATAGTTAAGCTTGCCGAGAAGAAGGGCGCTGAGGTCTACGTGCTCACTGATGAAGTACCGGACTACATGTGGATTAAGAAAACGTTCAACGGATTAGTAGGTGTTCTCAGATACCAGATCTACTAGTAGGAGACCTAACCTTACCTTAAATCATTCCTTCAGGGATTACATTCGTCTTTAACCTCCATACCGCTCATCCCTGCCTAGTCAATCCACTTATAATGACTGTCTCATAACGTTATGACAGGTGTGGAGGTATGGTCAGCACTAAGGACATAGGTAAGAAAGGAGCTAAGCTGAGGTCACCAATAGTTACCGTGCTAGGGCACGTGGACCATGGGAAGTGCCTTCACCCGGACGAGAGGGTAGTATTAGCTAACGGTAGGTTAGCTAGGATAAGAACGTTGTTCGAGGGTGTCACGGGAGACAATGTTATCGACGCTGGGGATGGGTACGAATTCATTAAGAGGAAAGTTGGGGTGACGACCCTCACCCCTCAAGCACGTGTGAGGTGCGGCAGAACAAGTAAGGTGTGGCGCGTTTGGTATGAAGGGTACCTGTATGAGGTTACCTTAAGCGACGGGAGTAAGGTGAGGGTGACGCCGGAGCACCCGTTCCTGACTCTTGATGGATGGGTTAGGGCGGAGGATATTACTGTGGATGATGCGGTCGCCGTAACCGTGAGCATACCTAACCCGGAGAACTCGTGGAGCATCCTGGCCCGCATCGCACGCCTGGCGGGGATTAAAGAGGGTTTAGGACGTGTCGGTAGGGCTGTCTGGCGCCGTGCATTCGAGCTCGTGGGGCTTAGGTGCGCTGGTCGAGTAATTACTTCATCACTCAACGACACTATTGAAGCGATAGCTGTTGCTAACGCTACGTCGGAGGTGCTCGCCGCCGCGCTGGGGCTTAAGGTGAGTACCTCAGCTAAGCTTGCGGGATGTGTGCTCGCAGCCAGTAAGGCATGGGACGATAGTGCATTCGTGCCTACCTCAGTCCTTCAAGCCCCGAACACCTTGCTTGGAGACTTCATCCGCGGCTTAGTGAAGGGTTCCGGGATCATAGATCCTGAGACGCCCGAGGTCCTGATTCCCGTCCCGAGCCTTGAGGCTGGTGTGGAGGTTAAGTATGTCTTAGCCCGCTTAGGTGTGTTCTCCTCCATCACCGAGTCAAGGGCGCGTCACTACGTTAGGGTTGCTGGGGTGAGGGACGTTGACTTACTCGCTAGGAAGACGGGGTTAAGGATCGATGTCATTGGTGAGGGTAGTGTTGATGATGGTAGGGTTCTCAAGCTAGGTGACGTGCAGTTCGTTAGCGTCAAGTCCGTCCGCAGGGTCCCGTATAAGGGGTACCTCTACGACCTCTCCGTGCCGCCAACACAGTGCTTCATCGCCAATAACGTCGTGGTACATAACACCACGCTCCTCGACAAGATACGTGGCACGGCGGTCGTTAAGAAGGAGCCTGGTGAGATGACCCAGCACGTCGGTGCCTCGATGATTCCTGCCTCGGTGATAGAGAAGATCGTTGAACCGCTTAAATCTATGTTCCCCATAAAGCTTAAGATCCCGGGGCTGCTCTTCATAGACACGCCTGGCCACGAGGCCTTCTCCAACTTAAGGAAGCGTGGGGGAAGCATAGCAGACTTCGCCATACTAGTTATCGATGTTATGGAGGGTGTCGAGAGGCAGACCATCGAGAGCATCCAGATACTCATGAGTAGGAAGGTCCCCTTCGTCGTCGCTGCCAACAAGATAGACCGTATCTACGGGTGGAGGCCTCAGCCTGACCAGCCCTTCCTCTTCTCAATGAGGCAGCAGAGCAAGAGGGCTTTGGAGGAGCTAGAACGGAGGATATACATGATTGCCGGGCAGCTTTCCAGCTTAGGCATTCCTGCCGAAAGGTTCGACAGGATCAGGGATTTCACGAAGGCGATAGCGATCGTGCCAGTCTCAGCCAAGACGGGGGAGGGTATCCCTGAGTTACTTGCTGTCTTAGCTGGCTTGACACAGAAGTACTTGACAAAGAGGATTCTGTTCACGGAGGGTCCGGCGAAGGGCGTCGTGCTAGAGGTTAAGGAAATACCTGGTCTAGGGACATGCTTGGACGTCGTAATATATGACGGGATCTTGAAGCGCGGCGACATAATAGTCGTTGGCGGGATGAAAGAACCAATAGTTACTAGGGTCAGGGCCCTCCTCATGCCGAAGCCCCTCGAGGAGATGAGGGCCGCTAGTGAATCAGCGTTCAAGAACGTTGATGAGGTTGTGGCAGCGGCTGGCGTTAGGGTCAGCGCCCCCGGTCTCGAGGAAGCGATAGCTGGTGCCCCACTATATGCAGTAGAGAGTGAGGATAAAGTTAAGGAATACGTTGAGAAGGTGAGGGAAGAAGTAACACAGGTGAGGTTCTCCAAGGACATTAACGGTGTCATAGTTAAGGCTGACACCCTAGGTACGCTTGAGGCTGTTGTGGGGATGCTTGAGTCGAAGGGCATACCAGTTAGGCTAGCGGACGTAGGTCCCTTAACCAAGAGGGAAGTGATTGAGGCGTCAATAGTTGCGAAGCAGAACAGGTACTACGGCGTGGCGCTACTCTTCAATGTCAAGCCACTACCGGATGCTGAGGAGCTCGCTAGGAAGGAGGGCGTGCGCATATTCCAGGACTCGATAATCTACAGGTTAATTGAGGCATATGAGAACTGGGTGATGAAGGAGAAGCAGAAGGAGGAGTACTACGAACTCCTCAAGACGGTGTTCCCGGCTAAGTTCCAGGTGCTTCCGGGGTTCGTGTTCAGGCGTAGTGACCCGGCGGTCGTCGGTATACGGGTGCTGGCGGGCGTGATTAGGCCTGGCTACCCAATAATGCGTGGTGATGGGAGGCCCCTTGGTAAAATATACCAGATCCAAAGCAAGGGTAAGAGCTTGGATGAGGCGAAGGCTGGGGAGGAGGTCGCTATCTCGATTGAGGGTAATGTTCTGGTGGGCCGTCACTTCGATGAGGGCGACGTCCTCTATACCGACCCCAGCGAGAAGGATTTGGAGACGGTGCTAACTAAGTTCAGGAAGTACGTGACTAAGGACATGCTACCCTTAATTGAGGAAATCATTAAGATCAAGAGGAAACGCGATAAGAGGTTCGGGCTACCCATACTCCTCAAGCTTAGGAGCTTGAAGAAGGAGTTCGAGAGTAAGTGATTTCTCCTTACTCCACTTTAAACACGTTCCTAAAACTCGCCGCAGTCGGGAGAGAAGACTACGCTTATCTCATACTCAGCCCTTTCGGGGCTGTCGGCTGCGTGCACTATATTCTCCTGAATCGATAAGGCGTAGTCGCCCCTAATGGTTCCCGGAGGTGCTTTGCGCCCGTCGGTCGGGCCTATTAGGTTCCTGACGACGCTTATCGCCTCGTCACCCTCAACGATCATCGCTACTATGGGTCCGGAGCTCATGAAGGTCACTAGGTCCTCGAAGAACGGCTTGCCCTTGTGGATGTCGTAGAGCCTCTCCATGCACGCGCGTGTTGCGCGTATCATCCTTAGCTTAACTATTTTCAGGCCCTTGGCTTCCAGCCTCCTTATGACTTCACCGATTAAGCCGCGCCTAACGCCGTCAGGCTTGACGATAACCAGCTCGCGCTGTTTCAATTAATTCACCTCTTTGACTTCTTGCCGAGGTAGTACGCTGTCCACGGTAACCTCTTCGGATCCCTGCCTAGCTTGAAGTTCTTGAAGCACTTGCTTGAGCAGAACCATAGTATCGTGCCGTCGTTCTTAACGTACATGATCCCCGTGCCGGGCTCAACGGGTCCCCCACAGAACGAGCATCGTTTCGGCCTAGGCATCCCTCACACCCCCTCAGACTAGTGAATTAACTTAAAAGTTTGAGGTTACCTTACCTCCTAGTTGAGAGCTTCCTTGCCTCCCTCTCTGTCTCCCTGAGGATTACTATGTCGCCGATCCTCACCGGTCCCTTAATGTTCCTCGCTATGATCCTTCCCTTGTCCCTTCCCTCAAGAACCCTTACTCTGACCTGGGTTATCTCGCCAGTAACGCCTGTCCTACCAACAATCTGTATTACCTCGGCCGGGAACCCGAACTCCTCGATGACGTTTACCTGTGGCTGACTGACGTCTACCTTCTTCTTGCCTTCCTCTGCCACGACCCAAGCACCGTAGTTTCTAGGTTCCGTGGTTTTAAAAGAATTCCCTAACGCACATCACGTGGTTAGTTTTGATGGGATTAGTGTAGAGTTTCTAATCCTGTCGTGGGTGATTACTAAAAATGAGTGGTTTCCGAGCGGCTTTACTCGCGATACCTTAGGTTTAGGCCTTAGTCTTAAGTTCTTCGTAGGCCTTGATTAGCTCGTCGACTAGGTCCTTGGCCTCGCCGGGATCCACGATAGCTACTGAGGATGCTTGGACCTCGATGCCCGCCATCTCGCCGAGCTTCTTCTTGCTCGGGACGTATAGGTAGGGCACCTTCTTCTCCTCGCATAGGAGCGGTAGGTGCATGACCACCTCGGGCGGGTCGACGTCCTCGGCTATGAGCACTAGCTTCGCTAGGCCCCTCTCAACAGCCTTGGTTGTTTCGTTGACGCCCTTCCTGACCTTACCGCCAGTCTCCCTGGCCTTCTTCACTGCTTCGTACGCCTTCTCAGCTATTTCGGGTGGTACCTCAAACCTTACGTATGGGGGCTTGCTCATTCTCATCCACCTCGGTCGTCGCAATCACTACTCTCTAGGGGCGCTTAAAAGCGTAGCGTCCGGCTACTTGTGCATGAATACTGCCTCTACCCTAACACCTTCCTTAGAGCGGGTCACGCCCTGCACTTTAATGAATCCATATCTCACGAACTGATACCTCTCTCCCGGCGATGCCTGCGTTAGGGAGGGTTCCGCCACGCCTTCATCCACCATTAGCTCTAAGCCCTCCGGCACCTTCACACGCACCCTTACGGGGGTCGTTACCGGCACCCACTGAATTATCCTCATCCTTTCCTGCTTTGCTTGCTCGACGCTGCTCCCTAAGTACTTCGCCACCGCCTTGGTGCGTCCCTCAGTAGCGATTATCTCGACGTTACATAAACCCATGAGTCTGACTCTCAACGCCTTGCCCTTGGAGGTGAGGTTCTCTAAGTCCTTCTTCGATATGTATACAACTGGCTTACCGTTCTCCGTGCTGACCTTAATTTCCCTCATGCCTAAGCCCTCGTTGTCTGGGTGGTACGGTAGGATTGCTTTCTTCGGTCCTTCGTATGACTCTATTACTAGCTTTATTGGGTCGAATACCGCCATTACTCTCCTCGTCACCGCGTCTATGATGCTTCTGTTTAGGGCCGCTATGTTGTCCCAACTTATGGTCGCGTCGTTGGGGTTCGTCCCTACCTGCAGTATTATCCTGCGCAGTGTTTCCGCCTCTATACCCCTGTTCCTCAGGGAGGCAACGGTCCCGAACCTTATGTCGTCCGGGCCGCTGAACTTGCCTGGGTTTTCCTCCATTAGCTTCTTTATTTGTGACTTACTGAGTATTAGTCCCTCCAGCTTCAGCCTACCTAGGTTTATGACGGTCGGGTACTCCCAGCCGAAGTGTGCGTAGAGGTAACCCTGCTTCACAGTGTTCACTGCGTGCTCCTTCCCCCTTAGTATGTGGGTCACTCCGAGGAGGTGGTCATCAACAGCTGCCGCGAAGTTGTATGTTGGCCACGCAACGTACTTCGACCCGACTATGGGGTGTGGGTGCTTGTCCGTGTCTATTATCCTGAAGGCGACCCAGTCTATCACTGACGGGTCCTTGTGCTTAATATCCGTCTTCACCCTCAGTACCGCCTCGCCTTCGCTGAAGTAACCTGAGATCATTTTCTCGAAGAGCTCCAGGTTCTCCTCAACGCTCTGGTTCCTGTGTGGGCATGGTTTCCTCTCAAGCTTGTACTTGAGGAACTCCTCCTGTGAGCAGAGGTCTACGTACGCTCCCCCTCTCCTAATTAACTCCTTAGCTAGGTCGTAGTATATCCCCATCCTTAGGGACTGGATGTACTCCTCATCCCACTTAACGCCCAGCCACTCAAGGTCCTCCCGGATCAGCCTGTAGGCCTCAGGCATCGGCGGCTTGGTCTTAGGGTCGGTGTCCTCAAACCTAAGTATCATCTTCCCTTTGTACATGCGGGCGTACTCGCAACTCAGTATTGCTGGTCTAGCGTTACCTAGGTGTATTAGGAAGTCTGGGTTGGGGGCGAACCTAGTCACTACCTTCCCTTCAGACGCGTTAGGGAGGGGCGGTAATCCCTCCTTAGCCTTCCTCTCCTCCTTCCTGCCTTCCTCTGGGGGCTTTAGCTCGCTTAGCCTACGTTCCTGTTCTTCTGGGGTTAAGCTATTCACTTCCTTCACTACCTTAGCCACGAACCTCCCTAACTCTGGCATTACCTCCTTCTTACGTAGCTCGGGGTGCCTGCCCAGCACCTTATTTATTACTGGGCCGGGCCTCGCCTTACCGCCGTGTTCCACCGCGTTCAGTAGTGCGTAGTATGTGATTTCATCGCGTATCTTCTCGAGGATCTCCTTAACATCGTCGCTCATTCCTCAACGCCCTCCAAAGCAACGTATATGCGGTAGTGATCCGGTTTCTCGCCGAGGACCTCCTCTATAAAGATTATCTTGCCCGCTTTGGGGGTTTTAATCGTTCTTCCCTCGCCCTTCCCCGTTATCACGTACCCTAACTTACTCCAGCGCCCTACGTCCTCGGTCTCGTCCTTTATTAGGTAGACTTCCCTTCCCTCAGCCTCTATTACTTCGATGCTCGTGCCTTTAGGTGCCTTAACGCATTTACTTAGGCGTTCGTTGCACACTACCACTGTTTCCTTAGCTGTGCCTTCCCGCAGGAGTTCAGGTATGCTCTTGCAAGGAACCTCCTCTCTCCTCCCTTCACGCTCTACGTAGCACTTCGTCACGCCGTAGTATCTCCTGAGTTTCTCGAGTTCCTTTCTTACGCGTTCGGTTGCGCGTCCCATTGCTCACTTTCCTCGCAGGATTACGTACTGCCCTAGGTCCTCAAGCAGCTTGCGTGCCTCCTCATCGACGGGTTTCGTGCTGCGTAGAGCGCTTAACGCGTCCTCAAAGTACTTCTTGGCTTCCTCCCGGGCGTACTCCACCGCGCCTGTCTTCTTTATTAGGTTAGCTGCTTCCTCAAGCTCCTCCCTACTGGCGTCTTTCTTGCCCAGCGTGCCCAGTAGCCTACCACGTTCTTCGGGGCTGAGGTGCTTGAGCGCGTATATCACCAGTATGGTTTTCTTACCTTCCCGTATGTCGTTGTAGACCGGCTTACCCAGCTTCTCCTCCGTGGAGGTCAGGCCTAGGATGTCGTCCTGTATTTGGAATGCTATCCCTATTCCGCGGGCGTAGCGGGACAGCTTCTCGAGTTCCTCCCTTGGCGCGCCAGCGAGTATCGCGCCTATCAGTAGGCTTGCTTCGAAGAGGGCCCCGGTCTTCTTGTAGACCATCGTTATGTACTCGTCGAGGGTTACGTTGTCCCTCTTAACCATGTCGAACTCCATGGCTTGACCTTCCGCCACTGTTGTTGATGCCCAGCTCAGCTTATTGATGGCCTCCACAACCCTATCTGGCGGGATGCGTTCCGCGAGCTTGCCTAAGGCTTCGAAGGCCTTGGCGAAGAGGAGGTCGCCCGCTATTATCGCTACGTCGGTGCCCCAGAGAACGTGGACCGTGGGCACCCCCCTCCTTAAGTTGTCCCTGTCGATTATGTCGTCGTGTATTAGGGTGAAGTTATGGAGTATCTCGACTGATGCGCCCGCCTTAACACCTAATTCCTCCGGCAACCCGTACATCCGGCCAGCCAGGACCGTGGCTAGGGGCCTTAACCTCTTGCCCCCGGCCCTTATGAGATGCATTGCGGCTTCGTAGAGGTACTGGGGTTCACCCCTAACTATCTCCTCTATAGTTCTGTTAGTGAGTTCCGCAACGTGCTTAGCGTACTTCAACAGCTCTCCAAACCTCTCCCTTAACTCTTCAGTCAAGCATTCAACACCAAAAGTTAGGTGAGGTACTGAATTAATAAGTAAGGTAGTGACCCGGTTTCAGGCCCCGCACACTCACCCAGTAGGTTAGGGGCGGCGTTATTACTGGTTTCAGGCGCTTCAGCCCCTCCACGTTGCGGGCGCCGGTCATGAGCACCGCCATCCTGAATGAATGGATTAATGCTTTCGCGAACTCCCTCAGCCTGCCTGAGGCGTAGGCTTTGAGGAAAGGTAGGGCCATCCCTGCCGCGTCAGCCCCTATAACTATGGCTTTAACGACGTCGACCGCTGTTCTTATCCCTCCAGACCCTATGATGTAGGCGTCGGGTGCCGCGTTCCTCACCTCAATTATTGAGGCCGCCGTCGGTATCCCCCACGTTAGGAGATTCCTCGCTATCCCCTCCTTAACGTGATCCCCTGCCTTCACCGCTCTGTACATCTCCACCTTGACCCAGTTAGTTCCTCCGGCCCCCTCCACGTCGAAGTGCTTTATCCCTACGGACCTCAGCACGCTTGCTACCTCCTTCGATAAGCCGTTCCCAACCTCCTTCACGATCACCGGTACGGGGGATTCGAGGACGAGCTTCTCTAAACTCCTAACTATGCCCTTCATCGAAGGCGTTCCTTCGGGTTGCGCCGCTTCCTGCGCTAGGTTCAGGTGCACTGCTAGGGCGTCAGCGTCAATCATCTCAACAGCCTTTAGAACCTTTGCTGGCGGGTACCTGACCACCTCTGCCGCACCTATGTTAGCTATTATTGGGGCGGTGGGGGCTACGTCCCTGACCACCTTGAACGTGTATTCTAGGTTCGGGTTCTCTAGTGCCGCCCTCTGGCTACCGACGCCTAGGGCGAGCCCTTCTTCCTCAGCGATTGAGGCTAGGGCCGCGTTTATCTTCTCCGTTCCTGGGGCGCCGCCGGTCATCCCCGAAATTATTAGGGGTGCCGCTAATTCCTTGCCTAGGAACCTTACCCTAGTGTCCACGTCCTCGGGACCTGCGTCGATGAGGGCTTGGTGTGGTATGTGGACGCATTCGAGTAGCGTTGTTAGTGGGCCCTCCACGTCCTCCTTGAGGACCACGTCTATGTGCTGCAGCTTCCTTTCCGCGTTGTCGTCTAGAACCATACTACAGTACCTCTCACTTTCCTTCCTTGGAGGGCGTTAATTAAGTTGTGAGGTTTGAGCCCGTTAATTATGAGGGCCTTAACCCCCTTCACACCGAGTCTTAAGCCAGCCTCGATCTTGAACTTCATCGCTCCCGTCACGTCCGCCTTCCCTCCAGTGGAGGTTGACAGCGTTGCTAAGCCCCGCACCAGTTCCTGTGCCTGAACCTCAGGTATGAGTTCCGCGCCAGGGTTTAGGCGGGGGTCCGTGGTGAATATCCCGTCCACGTCCGTCAAGAATATCACGGTGTCCGCCCCCAACTCCTTCGCGAGCAGCCATACTAGGACGTCCCCCGAGATCACCTTGAAGCCTCCGCCCTTCATGGGGGCGACGTCCCCGAACATTACGGGGATTACGCCTGCGTGGACGAGTTCCTTAACCATGCTTAGGTTACAGTCCGCCAGGTCATTCCTTAACGCGACGCACGTGGCTCGAGTGGGTGTGGAGACTGCTGGCACCCCGCTCAGCATTAAGGTCCTCACGATCTCGGCGTTCAGCACGGTCATGTAGTGCGCTACTCTCGTGAAGCATTCCTTACTTATCACGCCCTCACGCTCTAGGCACTCCCTGACTAGGGGGTGTCCGAAGGAGCCACCACCGTGGACTAAGGCCATGTAGGCGTCGCCACTAGCCTCCCTTAAGTATGTGCTTAGGTCCGCAGCTATGCTGGTTAAGACATCTACTCTGATGGAGAAGGGCTTACTCTTATCGGTTATGACGGAGCCTCCCAGCTTAATTATCGTTGTGTTGCTCAAGGCTCCTCACCCTTAAAACAATCGCATTGCCTCTAAGCCCCTCTACCACTGCATGTATTTCCTCGCGCGTCGTAGCGGGCAGCTCCACGCCGTAGAGGGCATGCCACAACGCGTTAGCTAAGCGTAGCGCGGGGATCAGCCCCTGCAACGTGCCTCCCTCCTCCATGGCTCTGAAGGCCGTCACTACCGCCATGCCCGCTAGGTGTGTTAGGGTGTCGACCTCGACGGGTTCGTCAAGCACGCTTAGGTCTCTGACCGCTACAGTGCTGACCACGACCGTGAGCTCCCTTGAGGCTTCAATTATTCCCTCGCCTGAGCGCCATACGTACGGCCTGTTCTTGACGGCTGAGAACCTTAGGGCCTTAACACCGTCCCTAACGCCGAGCGCCGAGTCCACGGTGGTGGCTGCCCACAGTATTTCCTCGTCTATCCCGCCGCTTAACGCCCCTATGATAGCGTTCGTTACCGCTACGTACGCGTAGGGCACGTAAGCCGTGCTCCCGACGTAAGCGGTGACCTCCACCGACGCGCTTATGCCGACTTCCTCAAGCAACTTCGAGTAGAAGTTGGTGGTGATCTCAACTACCTCTTGAGGGATATTCGCGGGCAACTTGAGGGTTCTCCCTTCAGGGACTACTTTAGCCTCTACCGCCACCTTGTTGGTCGTGGGCACCACTAGGACAGGGTTTCGCCTGCCGGGTATCGGCACGTGTATTAGTGGGACGTGCTCGGTGAACCCATATTTAACCCTAACTACTTCTCCGCTCAACCACGGCACCTACCTACTTCTTCGGCGGGGCGCTTATTTTGGGTACTGCGTTAGAGGGTCCTGGCCGCCGCGTACCCCACTACCCAGGCCTTCTCTCCCGTCACGTCGCCTGACGTCGCGTACTTCAGTACCTCTCCCTTGGTTGCACCCAAGTACTTGCTGAAGTACAGCATGACCATTGTCGGGCCGGGACCGCACATCGATATGTTCTTCGTGAGGACGGCGTCGTACAGGCCTTCAGGGTCTAGGGCCTCTATCCTCTCCAGCACTATGCGGTCCTTCCTCACCGCTAATTCGTGTGGTTCGTAGTGGCTCATGTCCGTTGACGCTATCACCACCACGTCCCTGCTCAGTTCCTTCGCCGCCTCAACTATCGCGTTGGCTAGGTCCTTAGCTATCTGAGGTGTTTGGTAGAGCATCGCTATGGGGACGAACGTCACTTCCCCGAACAGGTACTGCAGGAAGGGTAACTGAACCTCTATAGAGTGCTCGGACTCGTGGGCTAACCTGTCGGGGGCCGCGACCTTCGACCTCCTGAGTATCTCGGCGGCTAGTTCAGCGTCGATCACGGCCTTGCCTAGTGGGGTTAACCACTCGCCGTCAGGGTAGACAGCGACGGGCGCTCCCGCGCCTGTGTGGTTGGGGCCTAGGATTACGAAGGTGTCGGGCTTCCCTTCCTCAGCTATTTTGAGGTAAGTGTGTGCGGCTATGGGCCCGCTGAATACGTAGCCCGCGTGCGGGGCTATGAAGCCCTTGCTTTCGGGCTTCCTGGTCTTGCTGGGTTCGGGTAGCTTGCCTGGGCCTAGGGGGTGGGTGAAGCACTGCTCTATCCTTGACCTGAGTTTAGCTGGGTCCGCCTCGTAGAACTGCCCCGCGACTGCTGGGGGGCGTGTCACCACCTCATGGTCACCTTGGTCTCAAAAGAGTCTACGCTTACGGGTAGGTCGCCGTCGGGCGGTATGACTCCGCGCTCCCTTAGGACCTGCCTTGCTAGGAGCCAGTAGATTAGGGCTAGGGACTTTCTGCCCTTGTTGTTGCCGGGTATGACTAGGTCGACGCTGCTTAGCTTGGCGTCGGTGCTCGCTATCGCTATTACGGGTATCCCTATCTTCGAGGCCTCCAGTATTGCTTGCTGGTCTACTCTGGGGTCTGTCGCTATGAGTATGTCTGGCTCGACGTAGTGCTTGAGCCAGGGGTTGGTTAGGGTTCCGGGTATGAACCTTCCAGTCACTGCCTTGCCGCCCGTCACCTCGGCGAACTTCTTCACGGGTGTGTAGCCGTACTGCCTTGCGGAGACCGCTAGGACGGCTTCCTGCGGGTACCTAGCTATGAATTTCGCGGCGATCCTTATTCGTTCGTCGATTTTCCTTATGTCTAGGACGTATGGTCCTTCGGGCTTCTGCTTGTAGACGAACTTCTTCATGTGCTTTGTGCACATGTGGGTGCCTATGTGGACGCCTGACTCTAAATACATGTTTAGGGGGACTAGGAGCTCTATTGATCCGCCTCTCTCGCCTGACTCGCTCATGGCCTCACACCCTCCTCGTGTACATTACCATTTCCTCGATGAGGTTGACGTGTGAAATAAAGACGCGTCTGCAGCAGTACCTCCTTATCCCTAGGGAGTCGAGTACTTTCTTCGGGTCCTCTCCCCTCTTCACTCTCTCGGCGAACTGCTCCCACTTGTCCCCTATTACGGCGCCGCAGGTCGGGCACCTTACGGGTATTAGCACCATGCACGCATCACCTGTATGACTTCTGCCTCCACCTCCTGGCGGAGTACCTCATCCACTTCTCCGGCTCCGTCCTTCTGGGGTCGCCCGCGAGCATTGGGCGGCTGTACTCCTTGTATATCCTCTTCAGCTCCTCGCTTCCCGTGAACTCCACTAGACCCCTAGCTATGGCTGTCCTCACGGCCTCGGCCTGAGCCATGAAGCCCCCTCCCTCAACGCTTACCTTGATGTCTACCTGATCCCATATCTGCCTGCCCGCGAGTAGGAGGGGTTCCATCATCTTCAGCCTGGCCATCTCAACGGGCCATATTTCCAGGGGTATGCCGTTTATCCATACCCTTCCCTTACCTGGCTTAATTATTGCTCTGGCTATGGCTGTCTTCCTCTTCCCCGTCGCGATAACTATTTTCCCGGTTTCCTGCTTCACGCTCATCCCTTCCACCCCATGGCCCTCGCGACTTCCGCTAGGGTTATGTATTCCCTCCCGAGGCGGGAGGCGTCTGCGTCCGGTACCTTAATGAATTCCTTCCCTCTTAACTCCTTCGGGACGCCGACATAGACCTTTAGGTTTGTTAGGGCTTCCCTGCCCTTCAGGAAGTTCTTGGGTAGCATTCCCTTGACTGCGCGTTTGAATAGGGATTCTGGGCTTCTCGGCCTCTTCGGCGAGCGTTTCTGCGGGTTGCGTAGGGTCTTTATCCTTAGCCAGACCCTGTACCCTTCGATGACCATGTTCTTCTTCCCTGAGAGGACTGACTTCTCGACGTTGACTACGTATACCTTGAATCCTTCCTGCAGGGCCTTAGCTACGTGGGTCGCTAACCTCCCTAGGATCGCGCCTTCCGCGTCTATTATTATTGTTCTCTTCAGCCTGGGTTTCCCCTCACTCATTACGCCATCACCCTAACGCCACTTCCTTTCGGGTTCTCACGAATTAAGTCTTCTATCGTTATCGCTTTACCGCCGGCCGCCTTTATCTTGAGGAGGGCTGACTCGCTGAATGCGTAGGCCGCGACCGTCACTTTCTTCGTTAGGGTTCCTGCGCCGAGGACCTTGCCCGGAACCACTATGGTTTCGCCTTCCTTGGCGTGGCGCTCTATGCGGGATACGTTGACCACTACCCTCCTCCTGGCGGGTCTTGAGAGTAGTTCCGCGACGTAGTCCCATATGGGTGCGTTATTCTCGTTTGCGGCCTTCTTGAGTTTCCTTATGAGTTTCCTTAGCACTATGTTCGTCGGGCCTGTTCTCCTGGCCATGCGACTCACCCTCCTGCCTCCTCAATTCCTTCAATCTTGCTTAAAAGTGTGTCCAGCTTGCGGATTATTTCCTTCACGGCCTCAACAACTATGGTTTCGGGTTTAAGCGCGCCTGATGACTCGATGTAGAGCCTGTACTCGTTCGGCTTAGCCTTAAGCGTTATTGCGTCGTGGTCGCATACCTTAACGCATTGGCGGCAGAACGTGCATTTGTCGTTGTCGGCCACCAGCTTCCCTCCCTCGATCCTTAGGGCGCCTGTCGGGCAGTACCTGACGCAGGCTCCGCAGAGGGTGCAGTTCTCCTCACTCACCCTTATGTCGGCAACGTACGTTGAGACGGCTACGGTTGCTGGGGACCACTTTATGTGCTCCACGCCCCGGCCTAGGCGTGCGTAGGCTTCGAGCTCTATTCGCTGGCCGGGGCCGAGCACGACTATCGGGACGCGTTCCGTGACTGGCTTGACGTTGGGGTCGGTTATGGGTCTTAGCTCGCCTGAGTAAACAGTCTTAACCTCGTCCTCTCCTGCCTCGGCCTCGAGCATTAGTATGGCGTAGCACTCGGGGTCGTTCTCGGCTTCCGGCTCCATGCATTCCTCGGGTTGCTTGTACCTCTTGATGGCTTCCTCGGATGTTAGGGGGATTAACCCTATTCTGTGGGCTATGATTTCGTCGTGGAGTACTGAGGTGTTGGTGCGGAAGTAAATGAAGTCTACCGCCATTGAGGGGACGTACTCGAGGGCTGCCCTCCTAACCGCGTTTACGAGGGGTAGCGGGACGTTCTTGAGGTGTAGCTTCACGTGAGTGTCGCTTCTCTCTAAAACCCTAGTCTCTGGCTTCCCTTCGTTACTCATTGCCCGGCACCTTCAGACTCTCCTTCCTCTCCTGCCGCCGGGCCTCCTCGTCGTGTCGTGCGGTATGGGCGTTACGTCCTCTATCCTCCCTATGATGAAGCCTGCCCTCGCTAGGGCCCTGATGGCTGCCTGGGCTCCGGGGCCGGGTATTTTCGGTCCGTGGCCTCCGGGGCCCCTCACCTTGATGTGTATCGCCATTATGCCTTTCTCCATTGCTTGCTGCGCTGCCCTGTACGCTATCATCATGGCTACGTAGGGTGATGGCTTCTCCCTGTCCGCCCTAACGACCATCCCTCCGGACATCCTGGCGACGGTTTCCGCGCCGCTTAGGTCGGTTATGTGGACTATTGTGTTGTTGAAGGAACTGAATATGTGTGCGACGCCCCACTTAATTTCTCTTGACGTGAAGGCCATGCGTGGTCACCTCGTTCCTCATGCTTGAGGGGCGGGTGCCTCGGCCTCCCCCTCCTGCTGGGCTAGCCTTTCCTTGATTCTCTGGGCTAGGGGGGAGCCGGGCGCTATGTCTATTAGGTCTTCCTCTTCCCTCGTGACTAGGTAGCCTGGGGAGGTTATCCTGCGGCCCGCTATGGCTATGTGTCCGTGAGCTATTAACTGCCTTGCCTCGTGGATCGTTCTGGCGAAGCCCTTCCTGTAAACTATTGTTTGTAGCCTCCTCTCGAGGACGTGCTCCGTTGTTAGGCCGAGGATCTCGTCTATGGTTGCTGACTCGCTCTCAAGTAAGCCCATGTGGTACAGCTTCCTTATTAGCTCGGCCTCCCTAGCGATCCTGACTTCGGGTGGCAGTGATAGGAGTGCCTTAGCCTTCTCCCTGATCCTCCTGAGGAGTGTTTGGGCTTTCCAGATCTCCCTCTTATTCCTTAGGCCGTACTTGCCCAGTAGCTCCATCTCCTCAAGTAGCCTTTCCTTGATCCAGGGGTGTCCGGGGCGTTCCCACTTCTTCCTTGGCTTCTTCGGGTCACCCACTCACGACCACCTCCGTCACTTCTTGCCCTTCGTCACACCAACAACTGGGCCGAGCCTGCCGGTCGTGTGTGTCCTCTGTCCCCTCACCTTCAGTCCTAGTGAGTGCCTTATGCCTCTCCAGCACCTTATCCTTGCTAGGCGCTCTATGTCCTGCCTCGCCTCGTAGATTAGGTCGGCGCCGATGAGGTGCCTGTCCTCGCCAGTCACGTAGTCCTTCCTTCTGTTAAGGTACCATGGAGGTAGGCCGATGGCTTTCGGGTTCTTGACGGCATCCTCTATCCTGGCTACGTCCTCCTCGCTTAGGTAACCCACCCTTAATCTCGGGTCTAGGCCGAGCTTCCTCGCTATGGCTAGGCCTGTGTGGTAACCTATCCCCTTAATCTTGGCTAGGCCGTACGCGAGGGGGAGTTCCCCCTCGATGTCGACGCCGGCGATCCTGACTATGTGCTTGTATGTTTCCTCAGGCATGACTACTACACCCGCGCACCTACCAACCAAGACAGAACATAGTATTTAAGTTTTAAAGGTTGTTCGGTCCACGCATCACGTGCTTAGGGGCTTGATGGCTTCCTTCGGGTTTATTGAGGTTAGCCTGTAGGCTTCCGTCACGTACCCTTTCCTCACGAGGGCTTCGTAGGCCTCAGCCACCGCTAGCGGGTTTGAGGGGTCCCTCCCGGCGTCGCTATTTATTACTACGTGGTTCAGGGCGTCGGGTGCGGACTCTATTAGGTATTCTAGGTCCTGCACGCTTGCCTTGCCTGGCTGGATCGTTATGCCTGCCCACGCCCCCAACACAATAACCTCGTTCAGTAGCGCGGGTTCCGGGGTTAGGTGGTCTATGATTACGTTCTCGGGCTTAATGCTTGATTCCTTGACCGCCTTGATTATTGCTTTCAGCGCTTCCCTCTTGCGGTTGCGTGGCGTGTGTATGATTACTGTTAGTTCGGCGTCCCTAGCCATGCTTAGCTGCGTCCTGAGCACCTCGGCCTCGAGGTTGGAGTCCGGGTTCTCGATCCCCACCTCCCCCAGCACCTGTGCCTTAGGTAGCCACTTCCTCACAACCTCTAACTGGGCGGAGGCGTGCTCTGGCTTAACGCATCTGGGGTGCAGGCCCACGCCGATGATTGCTCTTAGTCCGAGGCCCTTGAGCCTCACCACCTCCGCCTCCAGGTGGGTGAAGTGATCCTCCAGTGACGCCGGGTGTGAGGGTGCGTAGGGTGTGTACGCTAGCGTAACTACTGCTTCGTAACCCGCTTCCGCTAGGTAGGTTAGGTCCCTCCAGCTAAGGAAGACCGTGTGCGTGTGCGGGTCAATTAACCCCGTCTTAACCACCGTTCCGTAGTGGTTGGTGGGGCATTAACCCTTGCGCCTTCCCGGTAGGGCGTTACCGGGGTTTCTGGGTTAATGTTTAAGTGTGTTGGTGACCTTGGTAATACTGGTGTACCTAGTATATGTCGGTTACCGTGTCCATCAAGGTGCGTAAGGAGCTTGTGGAGGTGGCTGATAAGATGGTTAAGTACGGTATTGCTAGGAGTAGGTCGCATGCTTTTAATATAATGATTGAGCGGGGACTTAGTAGCGTGCTTAAGGAGGTTGAGTTCTGGGATCGTATATATGAGGGGGTTGAGGAGCTTAAGCGAAGTAACTATAGGGTTAGGCACGGGGGCCTCACGAAGCTTCTTGAGGAGGGGAGGTCTAGCAGATGATATACTTGGATACTAACGTGGTTATAGCGTTCGTTGATGAGCTGGACCCTAACCACGGGAGGGCGTTGAAGTTTCTGAGGCGCTTGAAGGGTGACAGGGTGGTTAGTGAGTTGACGTTAGTTGAGCTTGCCTCGGTCTACTCTAGGGCTGGCTTGAGGAACCCCTTATCACTCGCGCTTTACTCCGTGGAGGTTGTTGGGGCTAAGGTAGTTAGGGCGGGTTTGGGGGAGGTGCTTAGGCAGGCGTTTAAGTTAGCCCCGACCTTGAGGTTGCGGACCCTAGATTTGATTCACGTGGCTACATGTAAGGTCATCGGCGCCGACCTGTTCGCGACGTTCGATAAGGACATAGTGGCGAAGAGGGACGCCGTACGTGAAGTTGGTGTTGAAGTAGTTACCTATGGGGAGAGGGCAGGTGATTAAAGGCGGTTCCCGTTTGTTTCTTTCCCTCACAGCTTCACCGCCGCTTCCTTGTATATGGGGTCCAGGAATTCGTAGTTTCTTATTATGCTTAGTTTCTCTAGGGTTGTCAGTATGTTGTGGAGTATGCTGTCTGAGATGGTAGTTCCTTCCGCCGTTTCTATGGCCTCCTTCACTTGCGTCCATGTCCTCGCCCCCTTCGCTATCGCTTTGAGTGCGTGTGCGTATCTCCTGCTCCTTGCCTTGATTAGGTTGCGTAGTTCGTTTAGCGCTATCTTGATGGCTAGTTCCTTCACTTCACTCGTCGGTGCCGGCGCTCCCTTCGACACGCTTAGGTTTCCGTAGAAGGTTAGCCAGCCCGGTATGCCGTCGAATGCTTCCGCCGCTTCCCTGAGTTGCTCTTCCGTTGCTTTGATGCCTGCCTCTCTGAAGCCTTCTTCGAGGAACTGCATGGATTGTTCTCTGGTGAACCTCTCGAGGCTTATGATCTCGGCGTACCTTCCGTAGAGGGGTGATTCCGGATTGTCTATCCCCACGAACTCTAGGAGCAGCCCTACCTCGGACCCTGTTAGTATCGTAGTTACGTTTTCGTCGTAGTCGTACGCGTGGGCTATCGCCTCGAGTACTTCCCGCGCTCTCGGCCCCCTTAGCTTCTGTGCTTCGTCAAGCGCTATTATCGTTCGCCCTCCCTTGTTTAGGGCGTCTAGGATCGTCGCTAGTGAGGCGGCGTTCCTTCCCCTCCACCTGAGCTCTATTTCTAGCCCAGCCACCTTCACCCCCTTGACGTTCTTGAGTAGTTTTGCGAGGGTGCTTGCTTTCTCCGTTAGTGCTTGGGAGACGAGCCCGTAGAGTTCCCTGTAGCCGTAGTTCGGCCTCAGTGACCTGAGGTCCAGGATTATTGTGGTGGCGTTTACTTCGTTCAGGAATACGTTGATTAGCGAGGTCTTACCTATCCTCCTTATTCCTGTTACTAGGATTAGTGGTTTGCCGGATGCTTTGTGGAGCGCGCTTAGCTCGCGTTCCCTGTTGAATAGGTCTTCCCTCCTGGTCTTTGGTCTGGGGTCGAATAGCATGGCTTCTACCCCAGAAGTATACTTCTGCCCCAGAAGTAATTAGCTTTCACCCGCTAAGCCTCCTTCCCGGCACTAGCCTTGGTTCTTGCTTCCCTCCTCACCTTCCCCGCCTCCCTCCTTCTCCTGACCTCTCTCCTCATTAGGGTCTCCATGGCCCTCAACGCCACCTTAACCGCCACCTCCCTCGGCAAGCCCAGCTTGATGTTTGGCGGGTGGTGCGGCCCCGTCAGCATCGGCGGGTGCCGCTGGCCCCGCTCCCTCGACGGCACTCCGGGGGTTAGCCCCTCCAGCGTCGCGGCGAGCTTCCTCGAGGAGTACTTAGCGGCCGGGCCCGCCACCGTGGTCGCTGCCTTAGCCACCCCGCCCTCCTCAAGGATCACGACCACGTACGCGGTGCTGGGGCGGTCGAGGAGTTCCTGCGTTACGGCTGCGGTCCCGTACCTCGCCGGCCTCGCCACCCACCCATCAACGACTAGCTTCGACCCGTCATCACCCACGACCACGTACCCCTTAACACCCTCCACACCCACTTGCGCCTCAACCCTAGCGACGTGTCCCCAAGCCCTAACAACGCGCTCCCCAACGCTCCCCAGCACCTCGAGAACCTCCTCAACGCCCTCCAACCCTCGGGAAGCACGCTGCCTCCACCCCATATCCTCAGCAAGCGCCGAAAGCCCCGCGAACCTATAGTCCCTCATGAGGGACGGCGGGGGCGGGAACATTGTCACGGCGGACTCGATAGCCTTAGTGAAGCCCGCCACACGGGAAGGCATGGGAACCCCAACAACACGGGAAACGATCCCCGCAGACCCACACTCAACCAACCCAAACCTATAGACGCCAACAACCCCACCACCCCTAAACAGGATCGCCAAACCACGCCCACCCTCATCAACACCCAACGCAAGAGCCTCAACACAGCAACCACCAACCAAACCAACACCCGGCGGCGGAGCACCAACAAAAACAACCCTACGACCCCCAACCAAGGAAGAACTCACACCACCCAAACCAACAGGCTCAACAACACCCCTAAAACCACCCTCAACAAGGAGGGCAGCACCAACAAAATCACCCCACCTCAAACCAAACAAACAAGCCCCACAACCCAACACAAAACCACGAAGAAAAGAAACAGCGGAACGCGGAACAAACCCCACACCAAACACCTACCACCAAACACACAAACAAAACAAAAACCTAACTAACCACAATACAAAAAACACAAAGAAAACAAAACACGCGAAAGGTTACGGAGGAGTGTGGAGGATTAAGGGTGGTTTGGTCTAGGGCGTACTCCGACGCCGTGCTTGGGTAGCGCGTGGGTCTCCTTACGGATCCTCGAGCACCCACTTAATCGCATCGACGTACTTCCTGAAGTCCTTCTCACCCATTAATTTCCTCACGTCCGCGTGCTTCGCTAGTTTGCCTAGGTGTTCCTTGCTGTAGGACTTCAGCCCCCTAGCCCTAACTATCGCGTCCTCCGGGTGGTTCCTGCACGCACTGGCCCGCAGTCCGAGCCCTATGCATAGCCATGACTCGTGCCTCGGGATAACCACTACCACCCGCACCCTACCGCTCAGTAATTTATCGTCCTCAAAATGCGTGGTGACCCTACCCGCCGCGTGGTCGGGGTTCATGCCCTCGCTGTCCACGACGATCACTACCTTCGATCCCCTTACGTCCGGCGCTAGGATTGCCTTCACCTTCCTTGTGATCGCCTCATTGCATTCCTTGGCTGGCACCCTCCTAACCACTAGTCCTTGAGTATTAACGCCGATTGCTTCCTGAAGCTTCTCTAGGATTGCTTTATGGAACTTCACGCCGTAGGTGTCCTCAACTAGGAGGAGCTTCACGCTCCTCGCCCCACCACGTCGCCTTATACATTACGTAGTCGCTGAACGTGACCCCCAACTCCCTCAGCTTCCGCGACAGGCCCTCCGGGTCCTCTATCCTCGTGACCCTCGTGCCGCCCCCGGCCCCCCTCTCAACCACTATGGTTCTCTCAGGCCCAACAAGGTCAACCACTGCCGGGGAGTGCGTCGCGACAAGCACCGGCACGCTCAAGCTATTCAGCACGTCAACCACGTACTCTATGAGGCGCGCGTGGAGGCTATTCTCTAACTCATCTATAAGGAGTAGGGAAGGGTTAAGCTCCACCGCCGCAAGTATCGCGAGCACCTTAAGCATGCCGTCCGCCACGTTAGGAGGCGGCAACTCCACGCCCCCCTCCTCAACAAGCAACGCGACCCTACCATGCTGAAACTGCGGCCTAACCCTGACACCCGGGAAAAGCTCCGCAAAAGCCTCCTCAATCCTCGAAAGCCTACCCTTAGACATCAAAGAAAGAAGCACCGGGGCCAGGTTAGAGGCCCTAACATCCAACCTCTCCGACTCACCCAAAGCCTTAGGCTCCCTCAACGCCCTCATATCAGGGTGCTTAAGCATAACTATACGCTCTAACGTCACTAGCAAGTCATGAATCCCTGCGACTGAGGCTGCGGAAGGGCTCTCAAAACCCTTACTCGCGGTTCCGGCTGCGGGCCTCAGCCTAAACGCCAACAGCACCCAACCTGCGGGAGGTATGAAGAGGCCCACGCTACCCACGTCCCTACCTTCAACGCCCTTATACCCTACCGAATGAGGAAGTGCCCTCAAGATACTTAACACGGGGTTAGCGCCGAGGTCAGCCCACACTTCCGAACCCACCCTAAAGACGAGGAACTCCCCCACCCCACCAACACGCCTGAACCTCTCAAAAAAGCCGCCGAAGATACCGCGCGGAAAACGCTTCTTGAACTGTTCCTTAACCTCATTGAAGAGTTCCTCCCTAATTCTAACCTCCATACCCTCCTCGTTAACGATGAGTGCTGAGTCACTACCATACAACACCGTAATCTCTGTTGGGAGGAGGGTTGATCTGTCGGGGGAGACCCTAAAGCTCACCCCCAACGAAACGTCATGCTCCACACGCTTCCTCGGGTTACGGCATAGGAAGTCCAGCCGGTAGCGCACGGCCCTACTCGGGTCACGCATGAATACCACGTCGAGGGGGTCCCAGTAAAGCGGGGCGTGCGGCACGTACGGGACACTACGCGCCCCGTCGATGAGCGCTAGGCGCAGGAAGTAGAGGGCCTCAAGCAAGTTACTCTTCCCACCCGCGTTAGGCCCGAC
>CAYNPH010000001.1:0-4367 GCA_964399035.1 uncultured Desulfurococcaceae archaeon | reverse complement strand
TTGATGTTTGTGTCCCGTCTTGGGCTACGATCACTATCTTGTATGAGTACCCTATGCGTAGTCGTAGGTCGCTTGGGTTGATCAGTATTTTAGTGATGTTTCTTGGGGTTACTGGTATTGGGTTCGCGTATTCCTTTAGGTGCACAATTCCTTCCGGGTCTATTACGTAGGCCCTCACTATGTATGCGGTGGTGCCTCCGTCGTTCCTCACAATCACTACGCACGTGTTGTTTGTTGCGTTGCATGAGCCCTGCTCTATGGTTAGTATTGTTTCGGGTCCTAGGGAGCCGCTTAGCCTGCTGCCTACCCACCCGGTGGCGAAGGCGTAGATGATTATCCCTACGGAGACGGCTATGAGTATGAGTAGGACTACCGATATTATTGAGGAGATCCCTGCCCTCGCCGTCACTGTCGTCACTGTCCTTCACCCCACGTAATTAATTTTGTTTCATGTAATTTACGCTTGATGGCGCGGGCTCAGGGTTAAAACCCCTCACATGCTAGTGGGTTTTGGTGTGGTGGCTGAAGAGGGCTGTGCTGATTGTTGCGGTATTGGCCCTCGCGATTGCATTACTGGCAGTGCTTGCCGTGCTGGCCCCGCACCTGGGCGGGCCCGTAGGCGGTGGTGGTTGCGGGGGTAGTGGTGAGGGCGTCGCTAACGTTACGGTGGCCGTGTTTTACTACGTGTGGTACTGCGGTGGCTTGGGTGGCGGGCACTGGAACGACAGCTTGATCACTGCGGTCGTTGATGAGCCCGCCATCGGTTACTACTCAAGCGCTAATGAGTCGGTCATTGAGTGGCAGTTGAGGTTGATGAGGGACGCAGGTATCGACGCGGTATTCATTTCGTGGTGGGGGCCGGGGACCTACGAGGATAGGGTGGCTAAGGAGGTCTTCAAGCTACTCCCTAGGTACGGGCTTAAGGCAGCCATACTTGTGGAGCCCTTCAAGGGTAGCGGGGTCCTCGACGCGATCACTAAGTACGGTCCCTCATTCTGGGCCTCGATCCTCCCCTACCTTGAGGAGGAATTCATTAGTAAGTACCCGGACACGTACTTCAGGCTCGGAGGGAAGCCCCTCATACTGACCTTCGCCCCAGTAGGCCTCCTATACCTCCCGCGAACCGGCAAGTACGTGTTTAGGGTGGTGGCCACCCACGTCGATACGTTAAGGGCGCTGGGGCTCAGGGCTGACTGGGACCTATGGCCCGACTACCTAGCCCCGTGGACCGAGCCTAGGGAGGAGATCTCCTTGAGGGTGAGGGTCGACGGGTACGTGGCGGTTACGCCGCGCTTCGACAGGGCCTCATGCAGGTCAGGGATGGAGCACGGACCTCAATGCTCGCTTACCCTGGACCCAACTTACGCGTTGGGGGCTTACGTTAAGGAGTGGTCGTGGGTCATGAAGCACTTGAAGGGAGTGAGGATAGTCGCGATATACAGTTGGAACGAGTACCATGAGAGAAGCGAGATCGAGCCACACATCGACGCCACGAAGCCTAAGGGCTTAACGTACGACCCCTACGAAATAACGGCGGAGTTCATAGCTAGGCTTAAGGGTAGGTCTCCGTGAATTTCATGCGGTGAACCGCTTCCTACTCACGAATAGTAATTATTGATCCCACGTAAGTAACTCACTAATCTTAGTGAAGGGACTTGAGGGGACGGAAAGATTTAAATACGTGTCCCCCACCCTAAATGGTGTGGTGAGCGTGATGGAATTCCAATACAGGATCTGAACACGGAACCCCGTCTCAAAACCCGAGTTCTACGTAGCTTAAACCCCGAACCCCTCGGGGCGATCCCTCCCGAAAACCTGGTTCTGGCGGCCGCAAGGACCCGTGAGAGGCTATTGAGGCTGGCGTCGGAGATCCTACCCTGGCACGTGAGGTCATCGCTGTCAGCCATCAACATAGTGGCGGCGCTCTACGGGTTCTGGGTGCCTGCCGGCGCGCGTGAAGGTATCGAGAGGCTAGTGGTGATTAGTAAGGGGCACTGCTCCCTAGCCCTCTACGCGTGGTTAGCTGAGGTCGGCGCGTTAAGTGAGGCTGAGTTGAGGGGGTTCGCCACCCCATCCTCAAGGCTTCAAGCACACCCGGAGGCCGGGCGCGTGCCGGGCGTCATAGCTTCGACGGGGTCCCTAGGGCAGGGCCTCTCAATAGCTAATGGCTTAGCAATGGCTGCGAGGCTCGACGGGGTTAGGAGGGAGGTTGCGGTGCTTCTAGGTGATGGTGAGCTCGACGAGGGGCAGGTGTGGGAGGCGGCAGCCACGGCGGCGACGCTGCGCTTGGATAACGTGGTGGCTGTGGTGGATAGGAACGGGTTCCAGCACACGGGGAGGACGGAGGACGTGAAGGTTAAGGAGCCCTTGAGGGCTAGGTGGGAGGCCTTCGGGTGGCAAGTCATTGAGGTTGGGCAGGACGTGGGCAGGATAGCGGCGGCGCTTGAGGAGGCATCGAAGCTCAGCGGGAGGCCAGTGGCGGTCATAGTGGTTAGTGATGGTGGGGCGTGAGGGGGTGCTTAGTGCTTGAGGTTAGGCTCGGGAGTTACAGGAAGGCGTTAGGTGAGGTTCTCGTGGAGTTAGGGCGGGGGCTGAGGGACTTAGTCGTGCTGGATGCCGACACGCCCAGATCCACCGGAACCATAGCGTTCGCTAAGGCGTTCCCAGAGAGATTCATCAATGTCGGCATAAGTGAGCAGGACTTAGTGTCGATGGCGGCAGGCCTAGCCATAGGCGGTAAGGTGCCGGTCGCGGCGGCCTTCGCGGCCTTCCTAACGCGTGCGTGGGAGCAGGTAAGGAACACGGTGGCGAGGATGGGGCTCAACGTCAAGCTCGTTGGGACGCACGCGGGGCTCTCGGCGCACTTAGACGGCGCCTCACATCAGGTCCTCGAGGATATCGCCTTAATGAGGGCGTTACCCAACATGACGGTTATCACCCCAGCGGATGATGAGGCGGTTAAGGAGCTGGTTAAGCAGGCCGTGCTCGACGTTCGCGGCCCGACCTACGTCAGGTTGGGGAGGGACAACGCGGTTCCCGCGTACGGGGGTGCTGAGGTCAAGGACCTCAGGGTGGGGCGTGTTAACGTGCTGAGGGACGGTGAGGATGCGGCGATATTCGCGTGCGGCCCCATGGTCGGCGTCGCACTAACGGCGTCCCGCATCCTTGAACGTTCTGAGGGGCTGAGCGTGGGTGTGGTGGACGTCCACACGGTCCAGCCGCTGGATACTGACGCCGTGGTTAAGCTGGTTAAGCGCGTGAACCTCGCGGTGACGCTGGAGGAGCATAGGCCCGTGGGGGGCTTAGGGTCGGCCGTGGCTGAGGCGTTGACTAGCTCTAAGGTCAGTACCCCGCTACTCAGGTTAGGTGTTAGCAAGGCCTTCGGTGCCTCAGCAAGGAGTTACTGGGACCTACTAAGGTACGCTGGCTTGAGTCCCGAGCAGGTGGCGCGTAGGGTCGGGGGTGCGTTGAGGTGAGGAAGTTCAGGCTGGCTAGCAAGGAGTTCAGGGAGAGAACCGTCGTTAAGGTCGGGAACGTTACCGTCGGCGCGGGCGGGGCCGTAGTGATCGCCGGTCCATGCTCTGTTGAGTCTAGGGAGCAGGTCATGGAGGTTGCTAGGGCGGTTAAGGAGGCGGGCGCCCACATGCTTAGGGGCGGTGCCTTCAAGCCCCGCACCTCACCCTACAGCTTCCAGGGACTCGGTGAGGAGGGGCTGAAGTACTTGAGGGAGGCTGGCGACGCGTTCGGCCTACCCGTAGTTACTGAGGTCCTAGACCCGAGGCACGTTAACTTAGTCGCGGAGTACGCGGACGTCCTGCAGATCGGTGCGAGGAACATGCAGAACTTCCCCCTACTCAGGGAGGTTGGGAGGTCAGGCAAGCCGGTGTTGCTTAAGCGCGGCTTCGGCTCGACCATCGAGGAACTCTTGAGCGCGGCCGAGTACGTGCTCCTCGAAGGGAACGACCAGGTGATGCTCTGCGAGAGGGGCATAAGGACGTTCGAGAGGGCTACGAGGTTCACGCTCGACATAGCCGCGGTCCCCGTGCTTAAGGAGCTAACGCACCTACCAGTAATCGTTGACCCCAGCCACGCCGCAGGCAAGAGGTCGTTAGTGCCTCCCCTAGCCAAGGCAGCGCTAGCGGCGGGGGCAGACGGAATCATGGTTGAGGTCCACCCCAAGCCAGAGGAGGCCCTCTCCGACGGCCCGCAAAGCCTGACGCCGGAGGGCTTCGCCGCACTAATGAGGGAGTTGAGGGGGTTCGGGTGGGTAAGGTAGTGCTTGAGGCCGAGTTAAGGAGGTCATGGAGAACCAAGGTAATCATCGGGTGCGGGACCCTCGCGGAACTGCCTGAGGTCCTGAACGAGCT